>JANXSP010000130.1 GCA_025356575.1 Novosphingobium sp. | reverse complement strand
CGCCAAAGGAGCCTCCCCATGCGCGTCGGAACCGTCCGCGAAATCAAGAACCACGAGTACCGCGTCGGGCTGACGCCTGAATCGGCGCGCGAACTGATCGTCCACGGCCACGAGGTGTGGGTCGAGAGCGGCGCGGGCGGCGGGATCGGCGCGACCGACCGCGATTACGAAGCGCAGGGCGCGGTGATCAAGCCCGATGCCAAAGCCGTGTTCGATGGCTGCGAAATGATCGTCAAGGTCAAGGAGCCGCAGCCCGAGGAGTGCCTGATGCTGCGGGCCGGGCAAGTGCTCTACACGTATCTGCACCTCGCCCCCGATCCCGCGCAGACCGCGGCGCTGGTCAAGTCGGGCGTTACCGCGATCGCCTATGAGACCGTGACCGGGCCTGGCCAGAACGGTGGGCTGACGCTCCCGCTGCTCAAGCCGATGAGCCAGGTGGCCGGGCGAATGAGCATCCAGGCGGGCGCAACCGCGCTCGAAAAGGCGCATGGCGGGCGCGGGGTCCTGCTTGGCGGGGTGCCGGGAGTTCTGCCGGGGCGCGTGCTGGTGATCGGCGGCGGGGTCGTCGGCTTCAACGCCGCGCAGATGGCGGTCGGGCTGGGCGCCGACGTGACTATCCTCGACCGCGATCCCGAGGTCCTCGAGCGGCTTGGCATCCACTTCGAAAGCCGCGCCAAGACGCGCTTTTCCAACCGCGCCAACATCTCGGCGATGCTGTGCGAGGCCGAACTGGTGATCGGCGCGGTGCTTGTCGCCGGGGCCGCCGCGCCCAAGCTGGTGACGCGCGAGATGCTGGGCTGCATGAAGCCCGGCGCGGTGCTCGTCGATGTCGCGATCGACCAGGGCGGCTGCTTCGAAACGAGCCACCCCACGACCCACGCCGATCCGACCTTCGTGGTCGACGGGATCGTCCATTATTGCGTCGCCAACATGCCCGGCGCGGTCGCGCGGACGAGCACGTACGCGCTCAACAACGTGACCCTGCCGCACGCGCTGAAGATCGCCGAACTGGGGTGGAAAGCCGCGTTGCGCCGCGATCCGCACCTCGCCGCAGGACTCAACGTCTCGGGCGGCAAGATCACCTATGAAGCCGTCGCGCACGACCTTGGGCTGGACTATACCCCGGTCGCCGAAATCCTGCGCTGAGTTAACCGGAGGATAAGCCCCGCCGGGTATGAACCCGGAGGATGGGCAGGGGCATTCTCCGCGCGCTCCTGGCGCTTTTGGCAGCAACTGGGTTTGGCGCAGCCGTTTTGGGCAGCGCGCCGGCGGCGGCGCAGGCAACCGGGAGCGGCGTGGTGGCTGCAGCGTGCCATGCGAGCGCCGGACTGGCGGACGATGCGGCGGTGCTGCTTCGCGACAGCGCGCGCTGGGATTGCCGCGCTGGAGGCTACAATCGCCGCGCCGCGCGCACGGTGCTGCGCTTCGATCTTGTCCCCGGCCAGGCCCTGCCGCGATTTCTGGCATCGCGCAGCGGCACCTTCGACCAGATCCTGATCGCCGCAATCGGCCGCGACGGCAGCGTGGTGCACGCGCGCCGGACGATGCGCGATGCGCGCCCGCTGGCCGCAGGGCCGACCTTCGTGGTCGCTCTGCCCCCGCTGAAACCGTCCACGCGCCACGTGCTGATCGCGTTCGACGGGGTCTGGACCGCAGGGATTATCGCCGATGCGCGGCTCAGCCCCGATCTGGCCGCAGCCGGCTGGCCGCTGGCGTCGTCGCTGATCGCCGCGGCGATTTGCGGGCTCCTGTGCACTCCGCTGATCTTCAACCTGGCATCGTGGTACGTCCTGCGCGAACGGTTCCTGCTGTGGCACCTGGTCGCCATCGTCGGGATGATTTTCCAGGCTTTGGTAGCGACGGGGCTGATCCTCAACTTCGCCGACGTAAGCCTGACGACGCTCGTCGCGTTGGTCCAGATGACCGTCGGGGTCGCAGCGCTGGGCGGCGCGATGTGTGCCGCCGATCTGATCGAGCGCGACAAATTGCCCGACGCGACGCGGCGACTGCTGCGGGCCAGCGCGTGGTTTTCGATCACGATGAGCGCGCTGTACACGATCAAGATCGAAGCGTTCCGCACGTTCGGTGCCGACCTTTATCTGCTTAGCTTTCTGCTGCTGTTTGCGTTGTTCGTTACCGCAATGGTGCAGGCGTTTCGGCGCCAAAGCCGCGCAGTGCTGTTCCAGATTGCGGCGTGGATCCCGATCATGGTGGTCAGCCTGGTGCGGATGGCCTCCAACTTCGGGATCGGCTCGCATCCAAGCGAAGCGATCCTGGCGTTCACTGCCGCGATCGGGCTCGAGGTCGCGATCAGCGCGCTGGGGGTGGCGGACCGCTTTCTCTCGATCAAGCGCGACCGCGACCGCTCGCACCTGCGCGCCACCGATCTGGCCGACGAGGCCGCGCGCGATCCGCTGACCGGCCTGCTCAACCGCCGCGCGATCGAGCCCCATTTCGCCGAGATGCGCCGCGCGGGGTTCCACGCGATGGCGGTGATCGATCTCGATCACTTCAAGGCGGTCAACGATGTCCACGGCCACGCCGTAGGAGACCGGGTGCTGCGCGCGGTGGCCGATGCGCTCCAGCCCGATGACGATGTCATGGCGGTGCGGCTGGGCGGCGAGGAGTTCGTCCTGCTCCTGCGCGGCCGCGATGCACTGCGCCGGGCCGAGCAGCGCCGCGGCGCTATCCCGGCGCGGGTCGCCGCGGCCGAACCGGGGCTCGACCGGCTGGTCACCGCCAGCATGGGGCTGGTCGAGTGCCCCCCCGAACTGGATGCCGACGCCAGCTTCGCGCTGTTCTATGCGCGCGCCGATCGCCTGCTCTACGAAGCCAAGCGCGCCGGGCGCAACCGCACCGTGAGCGAGCGGATGAACGTCTTCCGGAGCACTCCGCTACCCCGCACCGTAGAGCGCCGGGCAGGGAACCAGCTAAGCTGATTGCCAAGGCTCAGCCAGCCTGGAAACCGGCTCAGCCGGCGTAGAATCCGGCGGCGATTTCCGGGCGAACGCGGTGGAGCCGGCCGCTCGCCCGGTCGATCAGTGCCCAGGTGCTGCGCGCGCGGACGATCGCCTTGCCCGCCGCGTCGACGAATTCCACGCAACGATCGAACTGCGCGCCCCTCGGCGGATCGGGGATCCAGGTCGTTGCGGTAACGCTTTGGCCCACGGCGATGTTGCCGCGATAATCGATCTCGTGCCGGGTAACGACCCAGACATAAGCCGCCTGGTGCGCGGCCGGGGCCACCGCCGCCCAATGCGCGGTAGCGATGTCCTGGAGCCACTGGACCCAGACGGCATTGTTGACGTGGCCGAGCTCGTCGATCTGTGCCGGCAGCGCTGTGAACGTCAGGGAGTGGCGGCTGCTCACCCCTCGACCCCGAGCTGCCACAGGATGAACGCGAACTCCTCGGCAGTTTCGCGCAGGCTTTCGAACCGTCCCGACTTGCCGCCGTGGCCCGCACCCATGTTGGTCTTGAGCAGGAGCTCGCTGTCGCCAAGCTTGAGCTCTCGCAGCTTGGCGACCCATTTGGCCGGCTCCCAGTAGGTTACCCGCGGATCGTTGAGCCCGGCGGTGACGAGCAGCGGCGGGTAGGCCTGGGCGCGGACGTTGTCGTACGGGCTGTACCCGCGGATCGTCTCGAACGCGGCCTTGTCGGTAATCGGATTGCCCCATTCGGGCCACTCACCCGGAGTCAGCGGGAGCTCGGCGTCGAGCATCGTTGCCAGGACATCGACGAACGGGACATGCGCTGCCGCCGCGCCGAACAGTTCGGGGTCCGAATTGACCACTGCGCCGATCAGCTCGCCGCCCGCCGATCCCCCGGCGATGGCGATGCGGCCCTCCGTTGTCAGCCCGCGCGCGATCAGCCCTTTGGCGACATCGACAAAGTCGGTGAACGTGTTCGTGCGCCGCTCGAGCTTGCCGGCCTTGTACCACGCGCGGCCAAGATCGTCCCCCCCGCGGATATGCGCGATGGCGAAGGCGAACCCGCGGTCGACGAGGCTCAACCGGGTGGTCGAGAACCCCGGCGGGATCGCGATCCCATAAGCGCCGTAGCCGTAGAGATAGAGCGGGCCCGCTGGTGTCCGGTCGCGCCGCATCATCACGCTGACGGGGACCAGCGTGCCGTCGCGCGCGGCGATCTCCAGCCGTTCGGTGACGTAAAGCGCGGCGTCGTAGCCCGAGGGGATTTCCTGGACCTTGAGCGGGGACAGGGCATGCGAGGCGACATCGTAGTCGTAGACCGTCGCCGGGCTGACCATCGATTCGTAGCTGAGACGCAGCGTGGTCACCGCCCATTCGGGATTGTCGCCGAGCCCGGCGTCGTAGCTCGCTTCGGGGAAAGCGATCGGCTCGATCCGCTGGGGATCGTCGTAATAGCGCACTTCGAGCTGGTCGAGCCCGGCGCGGCGGCCTTCGATCACGTAGAAATCGCGGAACAGGTCGATACCGGTGAGGTAGAACTCGTCCGACCCGGCGATCAGCGTCGTCCATTGCGCAGGCGCCGAGAGCGGCGCGGTGGCGACGCGGAAGTTCTCGTGATCGTCGTTGGCGTGAATGAACAGGGTCTCGCCGCGCAAGTCGACGTCGTATTCTACGCCAGCGACGCGCGGGCGGACAAGGATTTGCGCGCCCAGCGGATCGGCGGCGGGGATCAGGCGGACTTCGCTGGTTTCGTGGTCCGAGGCGGCGATCACCAGCCATTCTTCGTTCGCGGTCAGCCCGGCGCCGACGCGGAAGCCCTCATCGTCCTCGTGGTACAGCTCGACATCGCTCTCGATCGGCTGGCCAAGCCAGTGGAGCCGGGCGTTGTCGGTGCGCCACTGCTCGTTGGCGAGGCTGTAGACGATACCCTTGTCCTCCGCGACCCACACCAGCGCGGAGAGCGTGCCTGGGATGACATCGGGCAGTTCCGCACCCGTTTCCAGATCGCGGACCCGCGCGGTGAACCGTTCCGAGCCATTGTCGTCGATCGCATAGGCGAGGAGTTTTCCGTTCTTCGACACCGAGAGCGCGCCCAGGCGGAAGTATTCCTTGCCCGCGGCCAGCGCGCCTTCGTCGAGGATCAGCGCATCCGCCGATTTGTCGTCGTTGGCGGACACGGGCCTGCGCCACCACTTCTTGTATTCGGCGCCATCCTCGAACTCGATCCAGTAGAGCCAGTCGCCGTCCTTCTGCGGGACCGAGGTATCGGCTTCCTTGATCCGCGCGCGCATCTCGGTGAACAGGTTGCCGACCAGCGGCTGGTGCGGCGCCATCCGCGCTTCGAACCAGGCGTTCTCCGCGTCGAGGTGGGCGAGGACTTGCGGGTCGGTCACCTCGGGATAACCGGGATCGCGCAGCCACGCGTAATCGTCTGCCACGGTGATGCCATGGTGGGTGACGGCGGAAGGTTTCCTGGCGGCGACAGGGGGTGTTTGAAGACTCATCGCGCGGCTGTATGGTGGCCCGCGCCCCCTCGCAACTCCGGACACGACCGATGCTGATGCACACCCATGAAGCCCGCCTCGACGCTTTGCGCAAGGAGCTCGCCAAACAGGGCCTCGACGGGTTCGTGGTGCCGATCTCGGACGAGCATATGAGCGAATATGTCGGCGGCTATGCCCAGCGGCTGGCGTGGCTCACCGGGTTCGGCGGTTCGGCGGGGACCGCAGTGGTGCTCGCCAACCCAAATCTTGAACCGGGGGCCGCGATGTTCGTCGACGGGCGTTATACCCTCCAGGTGCGCGATCAGGTCGACGCGCGGCTGTGGAGCTACGAAAGCGTGCCGCAGACCACGATCGCCGCGTGGCTCGCCCAGCACGCGCCCGCAGGTGCCAGGATCGGCTACGACGCCTGGCTCCACGGCAAAGCCTGGGCGGCAGCGGCGTCCAAGGCGCTGGCAGCGAAAGGCGGCACGCTGGTCGCGGTCGCGAGCAACCCCATCGACGCCGTGTGGCACGATCGTCCCGCGCCGTCGGACGCGGTCGCGGTGGTTCACGAGGCCGCCCATGCCGGCCAGTCGGGTGAGGCCAAGCGCGCCGCGGTCGCCGAATGGCTCGGGGAAAAGCACCTCGACGCTGCGGTGATCTCGGCGCTCGATTCGATCGCCTGGCTGCTCAACATCCGCGGCTCGGATGTCGAGCGGACCCCGGTGGCGCTGTCCTACGTGATCGCCCACGCCGATGGCACCGCCGAATTGTTCATCGCCGAAACCAAGCTTACTCCCGCGCTGCGCCAGCATCTGGGCAACGCGGTGCGGATCTCCCCGCGCGAGGCGTTCGTCCCCGCGCTCGCGGCACTGACGGGTAAAGCGGTCGCGGTCGATCCCGAGCGCGCGGTCGCCGCGATCTTTGCCGCGCTGGAAACTGCCGGCGCCAAGGTTACCGAACTGCGCGATCCGGTGGTGCTGGCCAAGGCGGTCAAGAATCCGGTCGAGCAGGCTGGCCACCGCGCCGCGCAGGCCCGCGACGGCGCCGCGATCGCGCGCTTCCTCCACTGGCTCAGCGTCGAGGGGCCCGGCGGGAAGGTCACCGAAATGTCCGCCGCAGACCGGCTCGAGGCATTCCGCAAGGACGCCGGTGACCTGCGCGATCTATCGTTCGACACGATCAGCGGATCGGGCCCCAACGGCGCGATCGTCCACTACCGGGTCAGCGACGAAACCAACCGCACGCTCGCCCCCGGCAGCGTCTATCTGGTCGATTCGGGCGGGCAATATCCCGACGGCACCACCGACATCACGCGGACCGTGTGGATCGCGGGACCGGACGCGCTGGGCCAACCCGGCGCCGAAGTCCGCGATCGCTTTACCCGCGTGCTCAAGGGCCACATCGCGCTCGCCCGCGCGACCTTTCCGCACGGCACCGTCGGCAGTCAGCTCGATACCCTCGCGCGGCAATACCTGTGGCAGGCCGGGCTCGATTACGCACACGGCACCGGCCATGGGGTCGGCAGCTTCCTCTCGGTCCACGAAGGCCCGCAGCGCATCGCCAAGGCGGGCGGGGGCCAGCCCGGAACCGAGCAGGAACTACTCGCCGGGATGATCCTGTCCAACGAACCCGGCTATTACAAGACCGGCGGCTACGGCATCCGCATCGAAAACCTGGTGCTGGTCGAGGACCGTGCGATCCCCGGCGCGGAAGGCGCATTCCTGGGGTTCGAGACGCTCACCCTCGCCCCGCTCGACGCCGCGATGGTCGCGCGCGAGCTGCTCTCGGCCGACGAAATCGCGTGGTGGAACGCCTACCACGCGCGGGTCCACGAAGTGCTTGCCCCGCAGCTTCAAGGCGCCGCGCGGGCCTGGCTCGATGCAGCCTGCGCCCCCTTGTAGGACTTCTGTGTTCATGTAATGTTCCTGTCAGGATCGCGAGTCGCGGAGAGATAAGATGATCGGTTACGTTACGCTGGGCACCACGGATCTGCCGCGCGCGGCGAAATTCTACGATGCGCTCGCCGCCGAAATGGGCACCGCGCGGATGATGGAATTCGGCGAGTTCATCGCCTGGGGCACCCCGGGCGGCAGCGCCGGGATCGGCCTGACCAAGCCTTATGACGGAAACGCCGCCACGGTCGGCAACGGCGTGATGGTCGCGCTGGAAGCGGCCGATAAGGATCAGGTCCACCGGCTTTACGATATCGCGCTCGCCAACGGCGGCACCGATGAAGGCCCGCCCGGACCGCGCGGCGAAGTCGGCCCCGATGGCACCGGGTTCTATGCCGCCTATTTTCGCGATCCCGACGGCAATAAGCTCAACGCCTACGTGATCGGATAAGCGCATGACGGTGCATTCGCTCGAAGCCCATCCGCTCCACCTCGGACTCGGTGCGACCGCGATCGTCGAGCCCGAATTTACCGGCGACGCATGGTACGATGCGTACGGGGCGCGCCACGGCGCCGATGGCGCCGAAGGGCGGCTGGTCTCGATGCACCGCTTCACCGCTTCGTGGGACAGCTGGGAAATGCACCCCGCGGGCGACGAGGTGGTGATCTGCACCGCAGGCGAGATCGTGCTGATCCAGGAGTTTCCGGGTGGACGAACCGAACGCGTGACGCTCGGCGCGGGCGAATACGCGGTCAACCCGCCCGGGGTGTGGCACACCGCCGACATCGCCGGCGCAGCGACCGCGCTGTTCATCACCGCCGGGCTGGGCACCGAAGGCCGCGCGCGGTAGTTGCGCTGGCGGAGCGATGAACGCCTCCTCCCGCCTGCGACAATTTGCGACAATTGCGCACTGCTCGGGCATATTCGCGCGACATTGCGCGGCTAATGCCCCAGCACAGGCCGTCCGGTTGGATCCTCCTCCCGTTGCCTTTCCGGGCGGCCTGACCCGTTTCGTAAGTGGAGAGAACCGATGATCAAGTTCACCCTCAGCCTGTCGGCTGCCGCGCTGGCTCTGGCCGGTGCCGCGGCGTATGCTGCTCCTGCACCCGTGCCGGTGGTCGTGCCGGCGATGCCGCGCGCCGATCGTTCGATTACCCGCGCCGAGGCGCAGGCGCTGGCGTCCGCGCGGTTCGACATGATGGACGTCAACCACGACGGCAAGGTCGATGCCGCGGATCGCGCCGCCGAGGAAACGCAGATGTTCGACCGGATCGACACCGATCATAACGGCTCGATCAGCCGCGAGGAATTCGCCGCGATGCATACCGGGCGCGGGCGGATGGCGGGCCCCGGAAGCGCCCATGAAGGCATGGCGCACGAAGGCATGGCGCATGAAGGCATGGGTCCGGCGGGCGCCGCCGCGGAAGCTGGCGGCCGCCACCGCGGCGCAATGGCCGGGATGGGCGCAATGGGCGCCGGCGGCCGGCGCGGGGCCGACGCCGATGGCGATCATTCGGTCAGCCGCGAAGAATTCATCGCCGCCGCCATGCGCCGGTTCGACATGATCGACGTTAACAAGGACGGCGTCGTCACCCCCGCCGAACAGCAGGCCGCGATGCAGGCGATGCGGGCACGGATGGGCGCGATGCGCGGTCCCGGATCGCCGCCGATGCCGCCGATGCCGCCCCGGGGCGAATAAGCCGGTCGCGGCGGCACTTACGGCGATGACTTCCGCGCCCACCTCAGCGCCGACCTCGGTTCCGGGCGCGCAAAGCCCGACGCGGCTGCTGTTGGTCGACGACGAAGCGACCTTGCGCGAACCCCTGGCGGACTATCTCGCCCGCCAGGGGTTCGCCGTGACCCAGGCCGAAAGCGCCGCCCACGCGCGCAGTCGCCTGCGCGACGAACTGCCCGAGCTGGTTCTCCTCGACATCATGATGCCGGGCGAGGACGGGCTCTCGTTGTGCCGGCATCTGAGTGAAGCGCACGGCATTCCGGTCATCCTGCTGACCGCGCGAGGCGAGGCGACCGATCGTATCGTCGGGCTCGAGATCGGTGCCGACGACTATGTGGTCAAGCCGTTCGAGCCGCGCGAACTCGTCGCGCGCATCCGCAGCGTCCTGCGCCGCGCCAGCGCGCCCGTGGCGACCCCCGCCGACGACGAGCTGTTCGCTTTCGAAGGGTGGCACCTCGATCCGCTGCGGCGCCGGCTGACCGACCGCGACGGGGTCCTCGTCGCGATCTCGAGCTCGGAGTTCCGGCTGCTCCTCGCGTTTCTCGAACATCCACGCCAGGTCCTCGACCGCGACCGGCTGCTCGACATGGTCCAAGGCCGCGAGGCGCACCTGTTCGACCGCGCGGTCGACAACCAGATCAGCCGGTTGCGCCGCAAGATCGAGGCCGACAGCCGCGATCCGCAACTGATCCAGACCGTCTGGGGCGGGGGCTACTTGCTCGCCGCCGATGTCCGCCGCGTCGCCGCCCGCGCGCCGTGAGCCATTGCCCAGCCCGTTCTCCTGATGGCCCGTGCTCCTGATGGCCCATAACCTGCTCCCCCGCAGCCTGAGGGGCCAGGTCCTGCTCGCGCTGGCGCTGGCGCTGCTCGTCGCGCAAGCGATCAGCGCCGCGCTGCTTTACCGTGCGCAGGCCGAACGGCACGATTTCGCGCTGGTCCACACCGCCGCGTTCCGTTTGTTCGGCGCGCTCGACCGCGACGACGGCGGCACCTCGCGCGCGCTGGCCAGGCACGCCGAGATGGCCGGCAATAACGCGGGCGATAATCCGGGCGCCACGATCGGCGAGCCGCCGGGGCCGCGCGGGATGGTCGAACGCAATGCCCCTTCGCCGCTGCTGCCCACAGATCACCGCGACAGCAAGGCCGAAGGCGAACTGCGCGCGATCTTTGCCGATCTCGATCTGGCGGTCGGCGACGTCATCGTCGTCCACCGCACGCTCGCGCGCGATCCCTTCCTGCGCGACCGGCTCGTCCGCCGCGCGCGGCGCATGGTGCTGCCCGCGCGGATGGAGCCGGCGGGTGCCTATATCGCCGCGATCCGCCTGCCAGCCTATGTCCAGGGCGATAAGCCGGGTTGGCTGATCGCGCATGTGCCCTTGCCCGGACGCGAGCCGTGGCTGCTGGTCACGCTGCTCGTCCAGGCGCTGCTGACCTATGCGCTGTTGGTCGGGGCGATGGCGCTACTGCTGCGGCGGATCACGCGCCCGCTGGCGGCACTGGCAGCGCGGATCGAGGGATTCGGCGGGCGCCCCGATCCCGCGCCGCCGCTGGTGTTCGATGGCCCCGACGACGTCCAGCGGCTGATCGCCGCACACAACGCGATGGCCGCGCGGATTTCGGGATTGCTCGATGAGAAGGACGTGATGCTCGGCGCGATCGGCCACGATCTCAAGACGCCGTTGGCCGCGTTGCGGGTGCGCATCGAAAGCGTCGAGGATCCGGGCGAACGCGCCAAGATGGCCGCGACGATCGAGGATATCACCCGCAGCCTCGACGATATCCTCAGCCTCGCGCGGGTCGGGCGGCCGAGCGATCCGCGCGAGCCGGTCGAGCTGTCGGCGCTGGTGGCCAGCGTGATCGAGGAATACGAGGATCTGGGCGAGCCGGTTACGCTATCCGAAAGCGAGCGGATCGCGCTGCCGCTGCGCACGACCTGGCTGCGCCGGGCGCTGCGCAACCTGATCGGCAACGCGCTGCGCTATGGCGGTAGCGCCGAGGTCAGCGTGGCGCGCGCCGGCGCAAGCGCAGTCATCGCGGTGACCGACCACGGACCGGGGATCGCCGCTGCCGACCTTGCGCGGATGCTCGAACCGTTCGTCCGCGGCGAACCCTCGCGCAGCACCAGCACCGGCGGGGCCGGGCTCGGGCTCACGCTGGCCCGCGCGATCGCCGAACAGCACGGCGGTACACTGACCCTGGCCAATCGCGCCGCGCCCGCGACCGGGCTGGTCGCGACACTGCGGCTGCCGCTGGTTATTTAGCCGCGATCATCGCCGCCGACAGTTCGGCCCCGCGCGCGTCCTTGAGAATGCCGCAATCGCGGACCCGCTCGATCGTGCGTTCGAGCTCGAGCGCGGCGGCGGTCCCCGCGAACAACGCGCGGAAATCGGCCGCGATCTCGGCCGACTTGGCCGCCGAGCAGAACCCGCCGAGCACCCCGGGCAGGCGCGCGGCAAAGATGTTGCCCCCGCCCTGCATCAGCGCCGCCGAATTGGCCTTGACCCAGCCATAGCCGTAATCGCGGGTTTCGCCGGTCTGGACCACCCCGCCGACCACTTGCAGGCGCTCGCTCAAGCGCAGGCGCGGATCGCTGAACCCGGTGAGGAGCCAGGCCGCGATGTCGTTGTTGCCGCTACCCGCAACGGTGCCGAGCGCCACCGGGCGGAACACCGGATCCTGCGAGGACAGTGCGCGTTCGACCAGCACCTTGGCCGCGGGCAATTTGCCGCGGTCGATATAGGCCTTGAGCGCGAGCCGCAGGTAATTGGTGTCGAGCGCCTGGCGATCGCCGCCAAGGTAGGCGTCGGCGGCGGTAAGCAATTGCGCGGTGATCGCCGGATCCTTGGCATCGGCAAGCTGCGCAACGACCAGCGCGCGGCCATCGAGCCGATCGGTATCGTCGCCCGCGTAAGCTCCGGCGCGCGGGTTGAACCCGTATGCGGCCAAACGCGGGCGATAGGTCTGTTCGCGCAGGCGCTTGAACGCGGCGTCGGCTGCCGGGGTGAGGAACCCGCCCCGCGCCAGGCCCATCAGGTTGCTGAACGCATCCTCGCTGGCGACCGAGTCGGGATTGGCGGCAAGCCCGCGGGCCAGCGTGATCATCTGCACCGCGCTCGCGCGCCCGGCCTGGAAGCTGGCATAAAGGCTGTCGTCGACCGCGGTCGCCTCGCTCCCGCGCAGGCTCGATGCGCCCGCGATCAGCGCGTCCCAGCCCGCCTTGGGCAGTTCGAACCGGTAATATCCGGTGCCGCCGGCGTTGGGCATCAGCGCGCCGCTGCCGCCCAGCGTCATCGGCATCGCATCGCCCGTCATCAGGCGGCAGTCGCGGACGGTGCCGCGGCGCATGCACACCGGGATACCCCAGCGCGTTGTCTGAGCGGCGGTGCCGAGGCGGACATAGCGGCTTTGGGTGAGGGTATATTTGCCCGCGGTGCCGCTCACGGTCAGCAGCGGCACGCCCTGCTGATCGGTAAAGCTCTGCATTGCCGGGACGATCCGCGCATCGCCCGATGCCTCGGCCATCGCCCCGAAGAACTGCGCCGAGCTGGCGTTGCCATAACGGTGCGCGGCCATATAGCGGCGGACCCCGTCGCGGAACTTGTCGTCGCCCATGAACGCCGCGATCATCGCGATGACATGCCCGCCCTTGCCGTAGGTGATCGTATCGAACGCGGCGTCGATCCTGTCGTTGGTGGGGATCGGCTCGTGGATCGGACGGCCCGCGATGAGCGCGTCGGTGCGCATCGCGTTGAAGCCTTCGCCCAGCCCGCCGGCCCCGATCTTGAGCTCCGGGCGCCATTCGTTGCCGATGCGGAAGCCCATCCAGTTGGCGAAACTTTCGTTGAGCCAGATGTCTTCCCACCACGCCGGGCTGACCATGTCGCCGAACCACTGGTGCGACAGTTCATGCGCCACGACCATGCCGAACGCGCGTTTCTGCGATGTCGGCGCGCTATCGTCGAGGACGATCAGCGAATCGGCATAGAGATCGGCACCCGCATTCTCCATCGCGCCGGGCATGATCGGCGAAGTGATCTGGTCGAGCTTGGGGAACGGGAACGCCTGCCCGAAATAGTTCTCGAGATGGCCGACGATCTGCTTGGAGTTTTCCAGCGCAAACGCGAGCTTGTCGGCGTTGCCCTTGGTCGAAACGATCCGCAGCGGCAGCGGGGTGGCGCGCTGGGCATTGGCCGGAACCGTACCCTCGACCGACACGAACGGCCCGACCATCATCGCCACCAGATAGCTCGGCAACGGCAGCGTCGGCGCGAAGTGGTGGACATCGAGGCCGTTCTCGCGGGTCAGCGCCAGTTCGGGCGCGTTGCTGATCGCGCGCTGCCCGGGCAATGTCCGCAAGGTGACGGTGAACGGGGTCTTGAACCCGGGCTCGTCGAACGAAGGATAGGTCGCGCGCGCATCGATCGATTCGTGCTGCGTCCACGAATACCAGTCGTCGCCGACGTGGACGTGGAAATTGCCCGAGGGGCCGTTCTGGAACGGCGCATCGTAATCGAATGCCAGCGTGACCGGACCGGCGGGGAGCATATCGGGGAACGTCAGCCGCGCGACCCCGCTCGCTTCGATCTGGCTCCAGGTGCCGGTCCACACCCGCCCGCCGGCGGCCGCGGTGGCGCGGGTGACGTGGAGATCCTTGCCGTGGAGATCGACAAACCGCGCCGGCCGCGTGAGCGCGGCATCGATCTCGGTGTGGCCCGAGAACCGCTCCTTGGAAGGATCGATGGTCAGGTCGATGCGATAGGCCTTGGGCGCCGCGGCGTCGGTCAGCTTGCCCCGGGGGATCGGCGCGAGCGCGAGCGTGGCGGCATCGGGGCTGGCTGCTGCGGCGGCCGCAGCGGGGGCCGCGGCCGCTCCGGAAGCAGCAACTGCCTGGGCCAGCGCGGGAGCGGAGCCGCACACCGCGGCAAGCATGGTGGTGGCGAGGAAAATGGCGCGCATCGGAAAAAGCCCCTGTTGCAAAAGCGTTAGCGCTTCCACCGCAAGTCGATTTCAATTGCAACCGAATCTTTGGGCGTCCGCGGCGCCTCGATCCTAGCGCATCAAACCGCCGAGCAGCCCGCGCGCGAACCGCCCGAATGCCGCGCCGCCGATGGCCGTGCCGATCGACCCGGCGACCGCGCTCGCCGCCGACGCCGCGATGTTGCCGCCGCTGCGCCGCCCCGACATCTGGCGCGCGATCATGGTCCCGGCAGAAGCCGCAGCGGCGCCCATCGCCGCCTTGCCCGCGCGTTCCCACAGCGAGGGCGAGACCCGCGGCTGCGCGCGCACGACCTCGACCCCCTGACTTTCGACCTGCGCCGCCACCGCGGTCGCATCCGTGCTTTTCTGCGTGAGCACTTCGGACGCCGACTGGCGATCGACGCGGGCATCGTACTTGCCCTGGACCGGGCTCAACGACTGGATGATCGCGCGTTCCCTGGGCGTGACCGGGCCGAGCCGCGAGCGCGGCGGCGCGATCAGCGTGCGCTGGACCACCGATGGGCTGCCGTCTTCCTGCAAGGTCGAAACCAGCGCTTCGCCGACCTTTAGCTCGGTGATGATCGTCTCGACATCGAGCTCCTTGTTGATCCGGAAGGTTTCTGCCGCGGCGCGGATCGCCCGCTGGTCGCGCGGGGTGAACGCCCGCAGCGCGTGCTGGACGCGGTTGCCGAGTTGCCCGGCGATCTTTTCGGGAATGTCGATCGGGTTCTGGGTGATGAAGAACACCCCCACACCTTTTGAACGGATCAGGCGGACGACCTGCTCGACCTTGTCGAACAGCGCCTGCGGCACGTCGTCGAACAGAAGGTGCGCCTCGTCGAAGAAGAACACCAGCTTGGGCTTGGGCGGATCGCCGGCCTCGGGCAGCGCCTCGAACAAATCGCTGAGCAGCCACAGCAGGAAGGTCGCGTAAAGCTTGGGGTTCTGCATCAGCTTGTCGGCGGCGAGGATGTTGACGTAGCCTTTGCCCGTCTCGTCGAGCCGCATGAAATCGGCTATCTCGAACGCCGGTTCGCCAAAGAACTGCGCGGCGCCCTGGCTTTCGAAGGTCAGCAACTGGCGCTGGATCGTGCCGATGCTGGCCTTGGTGACGTTGCCGTACCTGATCCCGAGTTCGGCCGCGTTCTGCGCGGTCTCGATCAGCACCGCCTGGAGATCGTGGATATCGAGCAGCAACAGCCCCCGATCGTCGGCATATTTGAACGCGACGTTGAGCACGCCTTCCTGCGTTTCGTTGAGCCCCATCAGTCGCGCCAGCAGCAGCGGGCCCATTTCGCTGATCGTGGTGCGGATCGGGTGCCCCTGCTCGCCGTAGAGATCCCAGAAGATCGCCGGGTTGTCGCGGTAGGCGTAGTCGGCGATGCCGATGTCCTTGGCGCGCTTTTCCAGCGCGTCGGCGTGGGCGAAGTCATGGCTCCCCGCCATCGCGATGCCCGATAGATCGCCTTTCACGTCGGCGAGGAAAACAGGCACCCCGGCGGCGGAAAACTGCTCGGCCATCGTCTGGAGCGTGACCGTCTTGCCGGTGCCGGTGGCGCCCGCGATCAATCCGTGGCGGTTGGCCCGGTCCAGCCGCAGGGTCTGGCGCTCGCCATTCGCGCCAAGGCCCAGGAAAATGTCGTCCATCATGCTCTCCGCAGGGAAACCGTTGCCTCGCATAGGGGAACCTCGCGCCCGCGCCCAAGCGCGATTTTGCCGCGCGGCGAAAGCGGGTAAGCGGACCGGGCAATGCCGCCGCAGCTCACCTCGCAACCGTTTGTCCTGCTCGATGACGCCCGCGCCGACGGGGCTGCGCCGGCGCGGCTGTATACCGGCGCGCGCGAATTGGTGATCGCGCGCCACCCGGGTGAGGTCGCGGATGCGCTCGCCCGGCTCGACGAACTGAGCGGCGCGGGCCACGCGCTTGCCGGATACATCGCCTATGAAGCCGGGCTCGCGCTCGAGCCGCGGCTGACCCCGCTGGCGGCGGAGCGAACCGGCGCGGCGGGGCCGCTGGTGTGGTTCGGCGCGTTCGATGGCTATCAGACGCTTGCCCCCGACGCGGTGCCCGCGTGGCTTGCCGCCAATGCCGCCCCCGCCCCGCCGCCGGTGATCGGCCCGCTCGACCCGCAGCTTTCGCCGGGGGGATACGCCGCCGCCTTCGCCGCGCTGCAGGAAGGAATCGCCGCGGGCGACATTTATCAGGCCAACCTGACGTTGCGCCTGGCCGGGCGCTGGCACGGCGATCCGCTGGCGCTTTACGCCGCGATCCGCCCCGCCGCGGGCGCGGGCTACGGCGGCGTGATCTTCGACGGGGCGCACTGGCTGCTGAGCTTTTCGCCCGAGCTGTTCGTCGCGCTGCAAGGCGGGGCGGCGCTGGTCAAGCCGATGAAAGGCACCCGCCCCCGCGGCCGCGATGCCGACGACGACGCGCGACTGGCCGGCGAGCTCGCCCGCTCGGTCAAGGATCGCGCCGAAAACCTGATGATCGTCGATCTCCTGCGGAACGATCTCAGCCGAGTCGCGCGCCCCGGCAGCGTCCGGGTAAGCGGCGCGTTCACGGTCGAGAGCTACCCCACGGTCCACCAGATGGTCTCGACCGTGCGCGCCGAAATTGCGCCGGGGACCAGCGCCACCGACATCGTCCGCGCACTGTTCCCGTGCGGATCGATCACTGGCGCGCCCAAGATCCGCGCAATGGAACTGATCGACCGCGCCGAACGCGATGCCCGCGGCGCCTATTGCGGCGCGATCGGGCGGATCGATCCCGCCACGGACGACGGCGCCGGGCTGCAAGATCGTGGCGGCGCGGCGTTCAATGTGGCAATCCGCACTTTGCGGCTCACGCCCGAAGAAGGTGGCAGCGCTGGTGGCAGTGGCCGCGCGGTTCTCGGGGTGGGCTCGGCGATCGTCGCGGATTCGTCGGCGATGGCCGAATGGCGCGAGTGTCTGGTGAAAGGGGAATTCGTGCGCCGGTCCGATACTGTAGCCAGCGCCGCGGGGTTCGATCTGATCGAGACGATGGCGTTTTCCCCCGCCGCGGGCATTCCGCTGCTCGAACGCCACCTTGCCCGGCTGAGCGCGAGCGCGGGCGAGCTCGGTTTCGCGCTGGATCGCCACGCGCTGCGCAACGCGATCCAGGCGCTGTGCTTCGATGCCGAGGAAGCCGGGCGATTGCGCCTCGTGGTCGCGCGCAGCGGCGCTTTCGCGCTGGAGATCGGGCCAGCGCCCACCCTGGCCGCGATGCTGACTTGCGCAGTCTTCGCCCTACCCGTCGATGCCGGCGATTTCCGCCTGCGCCACAAGACCAGCGACCGCGCGTTCTACGATGCCGCGCGCCGCGCCGCACAGGGTGCGGGGGCGGATGAGGCGCTGCTGATTGGCGATGACGGGCTGCTGACCGAAGGCAGCTTCACCAACCTGTTCGTCGAACGCGGCGGTATGCTGGTCACCCCTCCCGCCGCGCTCGGCTTGCTGCCGGGGGTGCTGCGCGCTGCGCTGATCGCCGAGGGCCGCGCGCACGAGGGCGCGCTGCGGCTCGCGGACCTGGCGGGCGGGTTCCTTGTCGGGAACGCCCTGCGCGGGCTGATCCCCGCGCGGCTGCTCGGCACATGAGCGACATTTCCGCCGCCCTGGCGCGAATCCGGGCCTCGCGCACCACCGCGATCACCGACCGCGCGACGCAGCTGCGCGCGGCTGGCCGCGACATCATCTCGCTTTCGGTCGGCGAGCCCGATTTTGCCACCCCGCCGCACGTCATCGCCGCCGCCAAGGCCGCGCTCGATGCCGGCGCGACCCGCTACACCCCGGTGGGCGGGACCGCGGCGATGAAAGCCGCCGCCGCGCTCCACTTCGCCCGCGATCTCGGAATCGACGTGCCCGTCAGCCAGGTGACGACCAGCGCGGGGGGTAAACAGGCGATCTTCCACGCGCTGCTCGCTACGCTCGATCCGGGCGACGAGGTCATCGTCCCTGCGCCCTACTGGGTCAGCTACCCCGAGATCGTCCGCTTCGCCGGAGCACGCGTGGTGCCGGTCGAATGCCGTGCACAGGATGGCTTTCGCCTCGACCCCGCAGCGGTCGCCGCCGCGATTACCCCCCACACGCGCTGGCTGCTGCTCAACAGTCCGGGCAATCCGACCGGCGCGGTGCTGTCTGCACCCGTGTTGCATCAGCTTGCATCGGTTTTGGCCCCGCACCCGCGCGTGCTGGTGTTGAGCGACGATATCTATGCTCCGCTGCGGTTCACGCCCGGCGCCCATGCCACGCTTGCGGCCATCGCGCCGCAGCTGGCCGACCGCATCCTGACGATCTCGGGGGTAAGCAAGAGCCACGCGATGACCGGCTTCCGCATCGGGGTCGCCGCGGGGCCGCAATGGTTGATTTCCGCGATGGAACGGCTCCAGTCGCACAACAGCGGCAACCCCGCGGCGGTGAGCCAGGCCGCCGCTGTCGCCGCCTTCGAAGGCCCGCAAGACTTCCTCGCCGAGTGGTGCGAGACCTTCCGCACCCGCCGCGATTTCGTGGTTGGCGCGATCGATGCTATCCCCGGATTGTCGACCCCGGTCCCCGACGGCGCGTTTTACTGCCTGGTCGATGCGGCGCCGCTGATGGACCGTTACGGCGACGACGAGGCGCTGGCATTGCACCTCCTCGATCACGGCGTCGCGGTCGTCCCGGCCAGCGCATTCGGCGGAAAACCGGGCTTCCGCCTGAGCTTCGCGGCGAGCGATGAGGCTCTTACTGCCGCGCTTTCGCGGATCGAGGACGCGTTACAATGACCGGCAACTACATCTTCACCCAGCGCATCCTGTTCGAGGACGGCGAAGCTCTGGTGATCGACAAACCCGCCGGGCTCCCGCTCGATCGGCCGCGCGCGGGGGGGGCCAGCCTCGAGATCTATCTCGAAGACCTGCGCCTTGGCTTCCAGCGCTCGCCCCAGCCCGTCCACCGGCTCGACCGGGACACTTCGGGCTGCCTCCTGCTGGCGCGCAACCCCAAGGCGTTGAAGCGGTTTTCCGCCGCATTCGAAGCGCGCCAGGTCGAAAAGACCTACATTGGCGTGGTCCGCGGGGTGCTCGCCGAAAACAGCGGCACGATCGAGATGGCGCTCAGCAAGATCAGCAGCGCCGAGGAAGGCTGGCGGATGATCGCCGCGAAAAAGGGCAAGCCCGCGGTGACTCACTGGGAAAAGCTGGCCGAGCACGACGGGATCACGCTGGTCAAATTCATGCCCGTGACCGGGCGGACCCACCAGATCCGGATCCACGCGCTCGCCGGGCTCGGCCACGCGCTGGTCGGCGATCCGGTTTACGGCAAGGCCGACCGTCGGGTGACGCGGACGATGCTCCACGCCCGCTCGATCCGGGTCGAGCGCGGCGACAAGCCGGAGATTTATGCGGTTTCGCGATTGCCGCACGATTTCGCGGCGCTGGGCTTTTCGGTGCCAGAGGAGGCGCCCGAAACCGAGGCCCCGGTG
Source organism: Novosphingobium sp. (assembly GCA_025356575.1). Taxonomy (GTDB): domain Bacteria; phylum Pseudomonadota; class Alphaproteobacteria; order Sphingomonadales; family Sphingomonadaceae; genus Novosphingobium. The sequence continues at coordinate 1,130 of JANXSP010000130.1, read as the reverse complement.
GAAATCCCCGCCGAGCCCGAAAATGGCTGAACTCCCCCTCGCGGTGGCCGAGCGCGCGCTTGCCCACTTGTCGGAAAGCTTCATCACCGCCGCGGGACCGGGCGGGCAGAACGTCAACAAGGTCGCCACCGCGGTCCAGTTGCGACTCGATATTTACGCGCTACGGCTCGATCCGCAGGTCTACGCGCGGCTGCGCACGCTGGCGGGAAGCAAGCTCACGTCCGCGGGCGAAATCGTCCTTACCGCGCGCCGCTTTCGCACCCAGGACGCCAACCGCAGCGACGCGCGCGAACGTCTGCTGGCGCTGCTCGCCGATGCGCACGACCTCCCGCAAAAACGCGCCAAGACCCGGCTCAACCGCGTGGGCAAATTCGAACGGCTGGCGGGGAAGAAACTGCGCGGGACGATCAAGGCCGGGCGAGGCAAGGTCCGTCTGGATTGAGGAGCGCGACGAACGCGCTTTACTTCGCGCCCGGCACGGTCTTTGTGCTGGTCGGGCGACGGGACTCACGGCCGGAGAACCCTACATGAAGTATGCATTGATCGCTGCTTGCGCCGTTCTGACAATCCCCGCAGCGTCGCTCGCTAGTGACCGCATTGCTGAGGACTGCCGCGGAACCGAAGTGGTCCGCATCGGCACCCAAAGCCCACGCACCCTCCCCTATCACTTGTTGTTCAAGGCCGATTTTAGTGCCGGAACGGTGTGTTTCGACGCGTGCGGAGCAGGCCAGTCGTACCCGATCAAGGACGGCATCGCAGCCCCGGTCGTTTTCGCCGACGTGACCATGCCGCAACAGACGCGCTTTACCAACTTCGATCGCCGCACGGCACTGCTCCGCGATCATCAAGTGATCACGCTGCTCGCCCGGGTGGTCCGCGACGCCCGCGCCACGTGCCGCGCAGTATCGTTTACCGCGCCCCTGAAGCCCGGCGTGCACTAGATCGCGGCGGTCAACGCCCGCTCCCGCTCATCACCGCCCGTCCGTCGCTGGCGAACGCGGCGAGGTCCCAGCCATCGCCGGCTTTGCGCATCGCCAAGTGGAGCGGTTCGCCGCAGATCGCGGGGCTGAGGCCGCGGAAAGCGAAAGACGTGAGCGCATTGTCGCCGAGTTCGCGGCGGGCGAGATCGA
>JANXSP010000117.1 GCA_025356575.1 Novosphingobium sp. | reverse complement strand
GACGAACCTGCTGATGACGGCCGCGGGCAAGCCCGAAGGCGGAAAGTGGAATCTCGACAAGGATAACCGGGCGCCGCCCAAGCGCGGGGCAAACTATCCGCAGCCGCGCCATTTTCCGCCTGATGACATCACGCTCGAGGTCATCGGGATGGTCGCCGGGCGGTTTGCCGGACATTTCGGCCGGCTGGAAAAATTCGGCCTGCCCGTCACCGCGGCACAGGCGCACGAGGCGCTCGCGCATTTCGTCCACACCGCGCTGCCGGACTTCGGAACGTATCAGGACGCGATGGTGACGGGGCAGGACTGGCTGTATCACAGCTGGCTCAGTCCGGCGCTCAACCTGGGGCTGCTGACCCCGCTCGAGGTCGCCCAAGCCGCCGCCGATGCTTATGCGCGGGGCCATGTCCCGCTTAACGCAGCCGAGGGCTTTATCCGTCAGATCATCGGCTGGCGTGAATACGTCCGCGGCTATTACTGGCTCGAAATGCCGGCCGTTGCCCAGGCCAATGCGCTGGACGCGGCGCGGCCCTTGCCCGAATTCTACTGGACCGGCGAGACCGAGATGCTGTGCATGGCCGAGGCTGTCCGCAACACCCGCGACAACGGCTATGCCCATCATATCCAGCGCCTGATGGTCCTGGGCAATTTCGCCATGCTCGCCGGAGTGCGGCCACAGGAAGTCGCCGACTGGTTTTTGGCCGTCTATGTCGACGCTTATGAGTGGGTCGAATTACCCAATGTACTCGGCATGAGCCAGCACGCCGATGGCGGGCGCCTGGCGACCAAGCCATATGCTGGCGGCGGCGCCTACATCAATCGCATGTCCGATCACTGTGCGACGTGCCGTTACGACGTGAAACAGAAAGTTGGACCGGACGCGTGTCCCTTCAACGCGCTGTATTGGGATTTTCTCGCCCGGCATGAAAAGCGTTTCCGCCGCAATCGCCGGATGGTGCAGATGTACGCCAACTGGGACCGGATGGATCCTGCACAGCGCGACGCCTATCGAAGCAGCGCCTCGGCATACCTCGAGACGCTGCGACCTGCTGCGATCGGCTGGGCGCGTTAGGGGACAAGAGAACTGGCAGCTGAACGCGGGGCGGCCTGCAACACCGGCCGGTGCGAGCTATTTTATTCCTAGCTCCACGTATCACGACTACATTCGCAAGCTCGCTCTTTATTCGAGCCACGGGATGGCCAGCTTGCGGACGTCGACGCGCGCTCTTAGCCGTGCGGCGAGCAGGGCAGTGCCGCTGACCTTGCGCTGGACAAACAGGATGTCGGTGGGCGGCAGATGCCACGTCGCTCGGTCAGCAGCGATCGCCATGCCGTCGTCGCGCAGGACAGCGACGAAGCGGCGGTCGCCGAAATCGAACAACGCGTCGCACGTCATCTCGCCGATGATTACGTCGATGATAGCGTCGATCCGCGCGCGGTGCCGCTTGACCGCGGCGACGCCCAGAAAGCCCGCCGTCACCGCCGCATCGCGCACCGCGTCCCGGTCTCCCGCTAGCCCGGCCTGCAGCAAGCGGCGGTAGGCCTCGGCCGTTCGGCTATTCACCGGTCGGGCGGCCCCGAAATCGAGGAGAACCAGGCGCCCGGTTTCAACCTGGTAGCGATAGTTGGCGAAGTTCGGATCGGTCTGCATCAAGCCGAATTCGAACAGCTCCCTCAGGACGAGTATAATCAGCGTCGCGGTCACTGCATCGCGCGTTTCCTGCGGCGCGGCTTCGAGCGTTTCGATCGGCTCTCCTGCGATGAACGTCATGGCCAGCACGCGGTCGGTGCTGAACTCGGTGTCGAGCACGGGGACCACGACCTCGGGCGTGTTGGCCAGGAGATCGCGGAACAGCATCATCTGCGCGCCCTCGCGCCGGTAATCGGCTTCCTCGGCGAGTTGGCGCTTGGCGTCGGCCAGAAGCGGCACGATGTCGAGTTCGCGCGGCAACAATCCAGACAGGCGTAGCAGCGTCGCGACATTGTCGACATCGGCGTCGATGCTCTCGCGCACTCCGGGATACTGAACCTTGATCGCGAGCTCGCGGCCGTCAAGCGTCGTCGCGCGATGGACCTGACCGATCGATGCCGCGGCGATCGGACGCTCTTCGAACCGCTTGAACCGCGTGCGCCAGTCCTTGCCCCATTCCTGCGCCAATACCCGCTGAAGCTCCGCGGGTCGCATATGATGGGCATTTTCGCGCAGCCGCGCCATGATCTCCGCCAGTTCGGGAGGTAGCATGTCGCCCGCATCCATCGAGATCATCTGGCCCAGCTTCATCGCCGCGCCGCGCAAGTGGGAAAGCCGGTCGGTAACCTTACCGATATTGCTGGGGGTCAGGAGCATGTCGCGCAGGCGCGGGCGCTCCCCATCGGCAAGTCGGCGAGCGCCCTCCGCAAGCATTCCGCCCGCGACGCCGCCCGCCAGACGGCCGAACTGGCCAATGCGCGCCAACCTCCCGCGCGGGAGCGCACGTCCCCGCGCCTTGGTAGGGTCGTCGCTCATCGCCTCACCAGCCGCGACTGCCGGGAATGCCCTTGAACGGTCCTGCAAACTTGGAAGTGATCCAGCCGCCGTAAAAGCCTCCCGCCTGAGGGACGACGACCTCATGATCGACGCTGCAGCAATCAAAGGGGCCCGCATAGAAGGCGACATGGTCGCGGAGCATTGCGAAGGCAGGTGACGGGTTCGGATAGCTCCAGCCGATCTTCGGCAGGACCAGATCGCCGATCACAACATCCCAATAAACCGCGGCACCCTTCCATTCGCAGAATGAGCTACCGTCCGCCCGGCGCAGCATCCCGGGCGCAATGTCGGCTTGCGGAATGTAGTAGCTGGGCGGATGACTGGTCTCGAGCGTGCGGATCGCGGTGCGGCTATCGGCGACGATCCCGCCGGCGTGTTCAATCCTGATGCGAGCGGCCGTTGCTTCGCAGATCGCCGGTCGCGGGAAGCCCCACACACTCTCTTGGCCTGGACCCACAGCATCAGGGCGAGGCATCATGCTAAAAGCCTGAGCATCGCGTGTCGCTGCGGGCTCGAACTGGTCCCGTCGCGGTGAAGGAGGGCACGCGAGCCGTCGTGCCAGACGATGAGTTTAGACATAGTCAGTCATATGGGGTGGCCGATGCCACATGTCACTTGCATCAGAGAAGGCGCCCATACGGGAAGTCGGCTTGAATATAGCAAGCCTAGCCGGTGCTGCGTTCGTAACGCCGCTATCTGCATCCTATTTGCTTACGGATCTGGAATGCGACTGCTTCCAGATTTGAAGCGACAGAAATTTAATCAATTAATTCAGGGATTTGATGGTTGCGGGGGTTGGATTTGAACCAACGACCTTCAGGTTATGAGCCTGACGAGCTACCGGGCTGCTCCACCCCGCGCCATCGATCGGGCGCCGCGTGGCAGCCCGGAAGCTTCTTGTGTGCCGGTTCGGCGAACCGAACCGGATGGCGGGCTGCTCCACCCCGGGCCATCGTGTCTGCGCCTGAGCGCGGCTGCCTTTGCTTGCGCAAAAACGCCAAAAGGGCTGCCCCGGATGGGGTCAGCCCTTTGACATGTGAATGGGTTTTTTACCGCATGCGCCGGCGTCAATGCCTGGCGACGACCTACTCTTCCAACGCTTGAGCGTTAGTACCATCGGCGCAGTCAGGTTTCACGGCCGAGTTCGAGATGGGATCGGGTGGGTCACTGACGCTATGGTCACCAAGCAATGAAGCCGGCGCATGGGGGTTTAATCGATACCGTGCACTTAAGTCTTGATGGGCATCCGGCTGTAATCGTCCGAACAATCGCTGGCAGGTGGAAGGCGCGAGGCCGTCCAGGGCTGTCATTGATGGCGGGATTCTACAAGCGCGAACAGAGTTATTAGGACCGGTTAGCTTCATGCGTTACCGCACTTCCACACCTGGCCTATCAACGTCGTGGTCTTCGACGGCTCGATGAAATCTTATCTCGAGGGAGGCTTCCCGCTTAGATGCTTTCAGCGGTTATCCCGTCCATACATAGCTACCCTGCTGCGCTCCTGGCGGAACGACAGGTACACCAGAGGTATGTTCAACCCGGTCCTCTCGTACTAGGGTCAACTCCTCTCAAATTTCGACGCCCACGGCAGATAGGGACCAAACTGTCTCGCGACGTTCTGAACCCAGCTCACGTACCACTTTAATTG
>JANXSP010000045.1 GCA_025356575.1 Novosphingobium sp. | reverse complement strand
TCACGCCGCGCGCTCGACGATGAAGCTTACCGTGGTCGTGGTTGAGCCGCCGATGTTGAGGGTCTGGACACGGCGCGCGTTCTCGACCTGGTAGCCGCCCGCGCTGCCGGTCACCTGCTTGTGCGCATCGAGCAGCATCCGCACGCCCGTCGCGCCGACCGGGTGGCCGAGCCCGATCAGCCCGCCCGAGGGATTGACCGGACACGCCCCGCCGAAGTCGATCGTACCGTCCTCGATCGCTTTCCAGCTTTCGCCCGGCGCGGTCAGGCCAAGGTGGTCGATCGCCATGTATTCGGTCGCGGTGAAGCAGTCGTGCGTCTCGACCGCGTCGATCTGCGTCACCGCGCCCACGCCCGCGCGGCGGCGCGCATCGAGCACCGCGCCGCGGACCTGCGGGAAGACATAAGCCTGGCCCTCGCTCGCGCGGATCTTGTCGCGGTACCCGATCGGCGCGGAGCGGTGCCCCCACCCGGCGATGCGTGAGAGCGACGACAGCGGGATCCCGCGCTCGCGCGCATAGCGCGCCGCGCGTTCGTCGCTGGCGAGGAACACCACGCTTGCCCCGTCGCTCACCTGGCCGCAGTCCATCTTGCGCGTGCGGCCCTCGATCACCGGGTTGGCGGCATCGTCGGCGGTGAAGCTTTCGGGGGCGAAGCGGTAGTCGCGGGTCTGCGCGTTGGGGTTGCGCCGGGCATTGCCGAAATTGATCTCGGCAATCCGCATCAGGTGTTCGTAGCGCAGCCCGTGGCGCGTCTCGTATTCCTCGGCGAGATCGGAGAACGCGCGCGGCCACAGGTATCGCGCTTCGCCGAATTCGTGCCCGTTCCACGCCGCGCTGCCAAGGTGCTGTGCCGCGGTTTGCCCCGGGACGTTGCGCATCTGCTCGATCCCCAGCACGCAGGCGAGGTCGTAGCGCCCCGCTTCGATCTCGGCAGTGGCCGCCAGGATCGCGACACTGCCGCTGGCGCAGGCGGCTTCATGGCGCGCGGTCGGCAAGCCGTCGAGCGCGGGATGGACCATGCCGAAGAACCCGCCGAGCAGGCCTTGGCCCGCGAACAGTTCGGCGACGAAATTGCCGACGTGGCCGCACTCGATCTCGCCCGCATCGAGCCGGGTCGCGGCGAGCCCCTCGTTCAATGCCTCGGCAAACGCACCCGCGATGTCGATCCCCTCGCGCGCCCAGTTGCGCGAAAAGTCGCTCTGCCATCCGCCCAGGATATACGTCACCCGCCGCCTGCTCCCGTTACCTGTGCCCACCATAGGTCATATGCAAAGCCACGCCCAGAGGCCTCGCTGCGCATGTTGTCGTATGATGGAATAACATGGAGAAGCTGAGCGGATTTGCGCCCAACACGCACGATTCTCAGCATATTTGTTCGAGCTGGGTTAAAGCTATTGACGATACGTGTAATTGCGATATTGTGGCTCCCAGAAAAAAGAAGGGGGATGAGATGACCAAGAAATTCCTGTTTGCGCAGGGTGCGGCGATTGCCGCGCTGCTGGCCGGAGCGCCATTGCAGGCACAGACGACCCGTACCGCCACCACTCCGCCGGGAACGACCCAGCCGGACGAAGCGAGCGCTGCCACCGGGCGTGATGAAATCATCGTCACCGCACAAAAACGCGCGGAAAATGTGCAGGACGTGCCCATCGCGATCACCGCGCTGAGCGGGGCGCAGCTCGAAGCCGCGAAGATCGAGGATGGCAAGGACCTGCAGTTCAACATCCCCAACGTGACGCTGTCGGCCAACCGCAACATCACCATTCGCGGGGTCGGGTCACAGTCGTTCGGCGGGACCAACGACACCAACATCGGCATTCTCTACAACGGGGTTTTCCTCCAGTCGGGCAGCAGCTTCGGCGACTATTTCGACATGGAACGGATCGAGGTCCTGCGCGGTCCCCAGGGCACGCTGTTCGGCCGCAACACAACCGGCGGGGTGATCGCGTTCGTGACCCACCGCCCGACCGATCGTTTCGAAGGATACGTCAACGTCCAGGGCGAACTTCCGCGCGGCATCCGCGCGGACGGTGCGATCAACCTGCCGCTGGGTCCGGGGGTGATGCAGCGCTTTGCCGCCAACTACATCAACCGCGAAGGCTATACCAAGAACCTGCTCGACGGATCGCATATCGACGGACGCAACCAGTACACGCTGCGCTCGACCACGCGGATCGAGCCCAGCCCGAGTACCCGCATCGATTTTTCGATGACGTACTTCCACGAAAATTCCAGCCGCCAGAATGCTGCAAAGTCTTTGTGCACACCCGATCCGGCGTTCGCCTGCTCGCCCAATTCGGTGTCGACCGCTTTTCCCACGGGCAACTTCACGATCGATGCGATCTTTCTCCCGGGGGTGGTTCGCGCCGGCACGTATTCGCCCAACCCGACCAGCTTGCGCGAAGTGACGATCGATATCGCGCCCGTCCAGAAGGCGCACGATTTCCTGGCGACGCTGGAAATCAACCAGGATCTGGGCCAGCTCACGCTGACCTCGGTCACGGGGTTCCGTGACGGGACCAACAGCAGTGTCCGCGACTTCGATCAGGGCTACCGCCCCAACGCGTTCAATGTCGGCACCTTCGCCACGCGGGTCGGACCGCGGACATTGCCCGATGACGGCCGCGGCAACGGCATTCTGACTTACCTGATCGGACCCGGCCAGACGGTCTCGACGACGGCGTACCAAACCGCGCAGACCGGCGGCGGATATGCCCGCCAGACCAGCGAGGAGCTGCGGCTCGCCTCGAACTTCGCCGGCCCGCTGAACTTCCTGATCGGCGGATACGCGCTGAACTCTCTTGGCGGCGGCCATGTCGAGACCTGGACGCCGGCCAATACGACGCTTGGCGCGATTTCGCTGTTCGACACCAAGGTCGGCCGGGTCAATTCGCTTGCCGGGTTCGGCGAGGCCTATCTGAAGCTGGCCTCCAACTTCAAGATCACCGCCGGGCTGCGCTACACCCAGGACAAGAAGCACATCCAGACCGCATCGGGGACGTTTGCCCTGTCGCCCTACTTCGTTGGCGATGCCACGTTCTCGCGCGTTACCGGACGAGCGATCGCCGACTGGAGCCCGCGGCTTTCCTTCACCGATGCGACCAACGTCTACCTTTCGTTCAGCCGGGGCTTCAAGTCGGGCGGGTTCAATCCCGGCAACGCGACGATCCCGCTGTTCGATAGCGAAGTCATCGATGCCTACGAATTCGGCATGAAGAACACGCTGCTCGGGGGGATGGGACGGATCAACATCGCGCTGTTCGATTACGAGTATTCGAACCTGATCGTCGGCAATCTTGTCGGGACATCGGTAATCAACACCAACATCCCCAAGTCGCGCGTGCGCGGTGCGGAGATCGAAGCGGTGTTCACCCCGGTCCGGCCGCTGCGTTTCGAGGCGACGCTGGGCCTGCTCGACGCCACGATCCGCAGCAGCTTCCTGTCATCCGACCCATCGCGCGGCGGAGCTTTCTTCCAGCTCCAGGGCAATAGCCTGCCCAACGCGCCCAAGCGCACGCTCAAGCTCGCGGCAGAGTACACGGCCGCACTTGGCGGCGACTGGACGCTGCGCCCGCGGGTCGATTTCTACTCGCAGTCGGGTTTCTACTCGCGCGAGTTCAACGTCGGCGCGGACCGCGTGGGGAGCTGGAAGCAGCTCGACGCCTCGATCCAGCTAGCGGGAGGCGACAAGGACTGGGCGATCACCGCGTTCGTCAAGAACCTGCTCAACGATGACAGTATCACCTACCTGGAAACCAACTCCAATCTCGTCGGCAGTTTCCGCAGCGCATTCCTGCTCGATCCGCGTACATTCGGGCTGGCTCTGCGTGTTGGATTTCATTGAGCCGGCGGAGGTAAACATGGCGGCAATTCTCCCACTGAATCGGGCGGGAGCTCGCGCTTCCGCCCGTCTTTTTGGTTTCGGGACGCCGCTGCTGTTGTGCGCGATCGCCGGTTTGACCACGGCTGCCGCCCCCGCGCAGTCGGCACCGCCGACAGCCGCTATTTCGCGCGCTGCCGAAATGCCCGAACTCGCGGGTCCCGGGGCAATGGCGATCGGCACCGAAACGCTCACCCTCGCCCGCGGCCACCGCATCATCGACGTGACGATGTGGTACCCCAGCGCACCTGAAGCGCGGAGTCCTGAAGCGCGGGGTCCTGGCGCAGTCTATCGCCACACATTCGCGCGTCCGGGATCCGCAGCCGTCGAACTGGCCGAGCCCGGCCGCGCCGTCTTTCAGGCCGCGCCCGCAGGATCGGGGCACTTCCCGCTGGTCCTGATCTCGCATGGGTATGGCGGGTGGGGCACGCACATGAGCCGGCTGGGCGAAGCGCTCGCCTCGCATGGCTATGTCGTCGCCTCGATCGATCACCGCGACCGGGCGTTCACCGATGGCGCCTCGTTCGTCGTTTCGTTCAGCGAAGTCCTGGGGAACCGTGCTGCAGACCAGCGCGCGGTGCTCCACGCGCTCCTGGGCGATGCGGCCGGGTCGTCCCGGCTCATCGCGCCGCGATTGGCCGCGCAGATCGACAAGGACGCGGTCGGCGTGATCGGCTATTCGATGGGCGGCTACGGCGCGTTGACGGTCGCGGGAGCCGCCGTCGATCCGCAGGCACCCGCGTTTGCCCCGGTTCCCGCTGCGGCGCGCGGCGCGCTGGCCGAAGCTGACCCGGCATTGTCGGCGAAGATCAAGGCGGTTGTGGCGATCGCCCCGTGGGGCGCACAGCCCGGAAGTGCCGTGTGGACCGATGCGGGGCTCGCCCAGGTGACCGCTCCCTTGCTCCTGATCGACGGCGACCAGGACGATGTTGCCGATTTCAGCAACGGGGTCAGCCGCGTGTTCGCCGCGGCCAAAGGCGCCGAACGCTATCTTCTGGTGTTCCGTGAAGCCGCGCACAACGTCGCCGGCAACCCGATCGCGCTCCCCGCCGATGCCGGCTTCGGCGCGATCGAGAATGCCAGCGACCCGGTTTGGCGCAAGGACCGGATCGAAGGCATCGACGAGCACTTCATCCGCGCCTTCTTCGACCAAAACCTCAAGCACGATGCCGGCGCAGCGCGGTATCTGAACGTGCCGGTACCACAGTCGGACGCGGGCACCTGGCCCAGCGCGTTCGGGCAGCAATGGGGCGGCACCTACGCTGGCGATGCCCAGCCGGCATACTGGCGCGGGTTCCAGCGGCGCTGGGCGGCGGGGCTTGAGCTTCATCACAAGCGCGCAGGAGAATAGGCGTTGGCGAAGGGGCTGTTCGATCTGGAGGGGCACGTCGCACTGATCACCGGGGGCAACGGCGGGATCGGGCTGGCGATGGCCAAAGGGCTGGTGCGATGCGGCGCCCAGGTCGCAATCTGGGGGCGCGACCCAGGCAAGAACGCAGCGGCGCTGGCCGAGCTTGCGGCGCTGGGCGGCGTCGCGCGCGCCTATCTGGCCGATGTCCTCGATCCGGAGGCTACTGCCGCGGCATTCGCGCAAACGATCGCGGATTTCGGCACGATTTCGAGCTGTTTCGCCAATGCCGGCGGCTCGGGCACACGAGGCGCGTTCACCGGGCTCGACGATGCAGGGTGGGATGCGACGGTCGCGCTGAACCTGGGGAGCGTGGTCCGCACCTTTCGGCTGGCCGCGCAGCATTGGACCGCGCGCGGCGAGCCGGGCAAGCTTATCGCCACATCCTCGATCGCGGCGGTACTCGGGCTGCCCCAGGCCGCGCCCTATTGCACGACCAAGGCCGCGCTGACCGGATTGGTCCAGTCGCTGGCGATCGAACTGGGTGGTGCGGGCATCCAGGCCAATGCGATCCTGCCGGGGTTCGTCGAGACCGAGATGTCGCTCAACACGCCCAAGATCTTTCAGGAGGCCTGTCGCCGCCGCGCCGCATCGGGCAAGATCGGCACGCTCGATGACATGCAGGGGATCGCGGTCTACCTTGCCTCGAGCGCCAGCAATTTCATGACGGGCCAGACCCTCGTGCTCGACGGCGGGCATTCGATCTTTCCGTTTTGACGATATGTGCAACAGGCGCAGAGCGCAGTTGACGTTAGACACCACACGCGCGGCGGAGAGCGCAGCGGCACACCACGGCGGAACACGCGGATGATTACGGGGATCCATCACACCGGGCTGGTCGTACGCGATCTTGACGCAGCGATTGCGTTCTACGCCGCGGGCGCGGATTTCGCGGTGGTCAGCCGCTTCGCCATCACCGACACGCCCGCCACGCGGGAATTGCTGCAGGTCCCCGACGCGGCGGGCGAGGCCGCGCTGCTGCGCGGAACGCTCGGCTGTATCGAACTGTTCGCATTTGCGGCCAACCGTGCTCGCCCAGAATGCCGGCCTGCGGTCAGCCAGGCGGGAATCCGTCATATCTGTGTGCAAGGTGCACTCGACGAAGTGCTATTCTCCCGCCTGGCGGATGCCGGTGCAGCCTGGCACGCGCGTCCCTCAGGGCTCGGCACCGGCAATCTCTATGCCTATATCCGCGACCCCGAAGGCAACATCCTCGAAGTCGAGGGGGTGCCGTGGGCGCCGGCGGGAGAGCCCCGCGCCTGGTACGCGCACACCGCACTGGTCACCCCCGACATCGACCGGCTGAGTGCGTTCTATGCGCGCGTCACCGGGGCGCCGGTCCATCGCCGGGGCAGCTTCGGGCCCGACGTCAAGTTCGACGTGGTCGGCGGCTTCGAAAATGCGCGGTTCCACGGTGCGTGGCTGAGAACCGCGAACGCCGAGCTTGAATTCTGGCAATACCTCGAGCCTGAGACCAGCCCCGAGCCGCGCCGCCGGGTCAGCGACCTGGGGTGGAACCACCTGTGTTTCGAAACCGACGACCTTGCCGCCGATATTGCGCGCCTGACCGCTGACGGGGTGGAGTTCCACGGCCCCGCGATGGACTTCGGCGGCGCAAGCGTCGCCTATGCGCGCGATCCCGACGGCAACGTGTTCGAGCTTCTGCAACCTGCCGCGCAATCGAGCCTGACAGTCGCCGCACTGGCTGCCGACCCCGGCGCCCGGGCGCTGCACCACGCACGAACGCGCCATTTCGCGCCGGCTGCCGACGGTGCCTGACCGCGCCCTGCCCCTTTCCACGACATATCAGCGAGACCACCGCGCATGACCCAGTCTTCCAGTCCGCTCGCGGGGCGGGTCGCAATCGTGACCGGGGCCGCACGCGGGATCGGACTAGCCGCGGTGCGCCGCCTCGTCGCCGACGGGGCCAGCGTGCTCGCGTTCGATCGCGAGGGCGCTGACTTTGCAGCAAGCCTCGCTTGCGCCACTGCGGACGCCGCGGTGATCCCCTATGCCGGCGATGTCTCGCGCGAGGCCGATTGGGACGAAGCGGTCGCGGCGGCACTCGCGCTGACCGGCCAGATCGACATCCTGTTCAACAATGCCGGGATTTCGGGCGGGTTCGAAAACCTGCTCGACTATCCGGCCGAGGCTTTCGACGAGGTTATCGCGGTCAACGTGCGCGGAGTGTTTCTCGGCATGCAAAAGGTCGGCCGCACGATGCAGCAACACGGCAGCGGGGTGATCGTCAACGTCTCGTCGGTATCGGGGTTCGGGGGCGGAGGGGGCGGCATTTTCGCCTACGTCGCAAGCAAGTTCGCGGTCAACGGAATGACCAAAGCCGCGGCGATGACGATGGCCAAACACGGCGTGCGGGTGCTGGCGATCTGCCCCTGCCCGACCGAGACCGAAATGATGTTCCAGCTCGAACGCAAGGTTTCGCCCGACAACCCCGAAGCGGCGCGACCCGGCCTGGCGCAAGGGATACCGCTGGGCCGCTACGGCAAGCCGGAAGAGATTGCCGAAGTCCTGGCCTTCCTGGTCAGCGACCGCGCCGCGTTCATGACCGGCGCGCTGGTCCCCGTCGACGGCGGGGTCCTCGCCAAATGACGCGCGATCCCTGCTGCCCGGACACGAAAGGTCGCCCATTGCTCGATCGCGTCAACCGCCGCTTCGGCGAAAAACTGCTTTCCAGCATCGACGATTTCTATGCCTATGGCATCGACAAGCTGTTCAACGACTGGTGGGAGGCCGCCCCTGCGGACGCGGTCGCCAAGTACGTGGCAGCGATCGCCGAACATCCCGAGCAGGGCCCGCTGGCCCGCGAGGCGTGGCTCGCGCCAGACTTCACGCTGACCTCGCTCGATCGTTGCGCGCCCGGGTCCCTGGGCCACGCGTACCGGGCATTCATGGTCGACAACGATCTGGTCGAAGAACTTGCGGCGGGATACCGTGTCTTTCACGACCGCTTGCGCGCCGACGGCCGGCTGGCACGCATGCCCCCCGAACTCGAATACAAAGTGCTGCGCGGTTTCCAGACGCACGATCTGCACCATGTCCTGACCGGCTATCCGGCAACCCCGCTTGGCGAACTGGCGGTACAGGCGTTCGGCCTGGCTCAGCTCGATTTCCCTTACGCGGCGATGTGGATCGCGGTCGTCACCGCACACATGGCGCTGGTCGACCCCTATCTGATCAAGCCGGCGATGGACGCGATCACCGACGGCTGGGCGTATGGACGCGCCGCCCGCAACATCCAGTTCGTCAAGTTCGAGCTGTGCCTCGACGAACCGCTCGACCGCATCCGGATGGATTACGGCCTCGTGCGCACAGCGAAGTTTGGAGTTGCGCCCCTGCCCGGCAAAGTCCCGCGCCTGCTCTCGCCAGCAGCCTGAGCGGCGTGCGAATGGCGCGCGGGCGCCGGGATCCGCGCGGCCCGGGTTCGCGACCCAGCTTAAGGGACCTGCTCTGCGGACCGCAGCGGCTGGCGGGCAAGGTGATCGCGCTTCAGTTCGGTAATACAGCCCAGGATCATCGTAACGGTCATGTCTTCGAGCGCATCGCGGGTCATCGTCCCGTGGAGCAGGCGGGCACCCGCCGCGGCGGGCAGGCCGAAGCTGATTTCGGTAGCGACGCGCGCAATTTCGATCGGCAAGTCGAAATGCTCGACAACGACATCGGCAAGATACGCGACCGCCGATTCCCGGCTGTATTCGGTCGGGTCGTGTATTGCCGACACCGAGGGTTCGGCCTGCAGCCGCTCGATGATCAGGCCGCGCTCCTCGATATATTTGAGATAGACATGGGTGACCGCGCGGACCAGCCCTTCGAACGTACGCGCATCGCCAGCGGCTTCGGCCTGGAGCCGCCGCAACGCACGCAGTTCGCGCTGCAGCAATTGCCGAAGCAGATCGGTAAGGCTGGGAAAATAGTTGTAGACGAGGGACTTGCTGATACCCGCCGCGCGGCCGATCCGCTCCATCGAGAGCGCTGACACCCCATCGCGTGCAACGATTGCGGCGGTACTATCGAGGATCATCGACTGGCGTTGCTGCGGATCGAGCCGGCTGCGGGCGGGCCGCGGGGACGGTGTTTCGTGCGCTTGCGCTGACATGCTCGCCCCCCTTTTTCGGCCCCGATCTCCCGGGCCTAGATCACCCAGCCCGATCCGTCCAGAACGCCCCGGCGGTCGCACTGGCGATTGACCGGATGGGTCCGGCAGCTTAGTGACGGATTATATAATAAAAGGGGAGAAGGCGGCGTGGCAGTTCGGAAGTGGACCCGCCTGATCGCCTACGGCGGGCTTAACTTTCCGCTGTCGACGGTGGGCCTGCCGTTGGCGATCTATCTCGCGCCATTCTACTCCGGCGAAATCGGCCTGCCGCTGGCCGCGCTCGGCACCGCGATGCTGATCGCGCGGATTTTCAATTTCGCCATCGATCCGCTTGTCGGCAGCCTGAGCGACCGCTGGCGGCCTGCTATCGGCCGCCGCAAGGTCTGGGTGCCGCTGGGAACGGTGACGCTTGCCGCCGGGGTGTGGCTGCTGTTCAATCCGCCGCAGGGGAGCACCCTGGTCTGGTTCATGCTGACATTGATGTTGACGTATCTCGGCTTCGTGATGACCCAGTTGCCATACCACGCATGGGGCAGCGAACTTTCAACGAACTACGACGAACGCACCGGGATCACCGCCGTCCGGCAGTTTTTCAACCTGGCCGGGCTGTTGTCCGCGACGCTCATCCCCGCAATCATTCTCACCCGCAAGGGCGCGACCAGCGCCGACGTGCTCCATGCCATGAGCATCGCGATGATCGCCGGGCTGGCGGTGTTCGGCGCGCTGTTGTTCTTTCTGGTCCCCGACACCGCGCGGCATCGCCCGCATGTGCCGATCGACTGGCGTCGGACCGCCCGGCAATTGCGGCGCAACGGGCCTTATATGCGTCTTCTCGTCGTGCTCCTGTTCGGCTTCGCCGCGGAGACGTTCCGCATCACGATCACGCTGTTCTTTGCGCGCGACGTGGTGGGGGTGCCCAACTTCGGGGTGATCTATGTCCTGTATTTCGGAGCCGGGCTGATTGCGCTGCCGTTCTGGCGCTGGCTTGGCGGACGCATCGGCAAGCATCGCGCGTTGGCCGCCGCGTTCATCATGGTGATGGTCACCAACTTGCTCCTGCTGTTCGTTCAGGCGGGTCAGGTCGCCTTGTTCACTGCGATGTTCGTGCTCAAGGGATCGTGTTTCGGCGCGCTCGAGCTACTGCCCAGCGCGATGGCTGCCGACACCGCCGACGTCGATACCGCGGTCAGCAAGCAGCGCCGCCAGGGTCTGTTGTTCGCAGTGTATGGAATGGTCGTCAATCTTGGTCAGGCGGTGGGCCAGGGGTTGTCGCTCAACCTTCTGGCGGCGATCGGGTTCAAGGCGGCGGGAGGCAACGATGCGGCGACGGTCACGGCGTTCCGGCTGCTGTATTGCGTGCTGCCGTCGGCCGTGATGCTCGTGCCGATCTGGATCCTGTGGCGCTATCCGCTGGACGCGGCGCGGCATGCCCGGTTCCAGCGCTATGTCGAGGCGCGCGCTATCGCGCCGCCGATTGCGCCGTGACAGCCGCCGCGGGCGAGCGTGTAGCGCTGGGCGACGTCGCGCTGTTCGTGCGCCGCGGCGGCGCTGGACCTGGCCGAGAACGGCCGCTCCTCCTGCTCCACGGATTCCCCGAACACAGCGGCGCCTGGCGCCTCGTGATCGAAGCCCTGAACGGCAAGCGGCGCTGGTTCGCGCCCGACCTGCGCGGCTACGGCTGGTCCGACCGGCCGCTGGGCACGGCGCACTACACCGTCGATACGCTTGTCGGGGATGTCGCCGCCTTGATCGAAACCATCGGCGGCCCGGTCGATCTGGTGGGGCACGATTGGGGCGGCGTGCTCGCGTGGTGGACCGCAATCCGCCGCCCTGCGTTGGTGCATGCGTTGACGGTATGCAACGCGCCGCATCCCGCCGCGCTCCAGATCGCGTTGGTCGAGGATCCGGCGCAACGTGCCGCATCGCAGTACATGACCCGGCTGCGCGCGGCCGATATCGCGAGCGAGTTCCTCACCGATCCCGCGGCGGCGTGGGAAGCGGGCATGGGCCGCAACCCCGCGCTGACCGCAGAGGACCGTGACGGCTATCTGGCCGCGTGGCGCCAGCCCGGCGCGGTCGAGGCGATGGTCAACTGGTACCGCGCCGCGCCGTTCGTCGTCCCGGCAGCGGGCGAGGAAGCCGATGTGCCGGCCTGGGCGCGCGACCCGGAGTTGCGGGTCCGTGTTCCGACGACCATCGTGTGGGGGATGGACGACACCGTGCTGTTACCGCCACTGATCGCCGCAAGCGCTGCATGGTGCGACGCTGTCCAGGTCAGCGAAGTCGTCGGCGCCGGCCACGGCGTAATTCACGACGCACCGCACACCGTTGCCGCAGCAATCCTGCGTCTTCCACCCGGATAACCCGTTAACGCCGCCGGGTCTTGCAACCTCCGAAGGTCAATGCCGGGAGCAGCGTTCCCAACCCCTGGCAGGGTCGTGGATATCGCCGCGACGGGTAGAAGCCACCATCGAAGGGTGCCAACTTGAAGCGTTGGCGCAAGCCGATTTGCGCGCCGCAGCCCTGTTGATGCGCGAAAGAGTGGTGCCGCTTAGAGGATTCGAACCTCTGACCCCATCATTACGAATGATGTGCTCTACCGACTGAGCTAAAGCGGCGCGGGTGGGCGTTTAGCATGGGGGGCGCGCCGCGCAATGTCTTTTGGGCGGACGCCCGGCGCCGCGGGAAGCGGGCGGCGGGGTTAGCCGGAGCCGTCCCCGCCCGCCCGTGTTGGCCCCGTGCTGGCCGTGCTGGCCCCTGCAGGCGCCGGAGCGCTAGGGCTGCTTGCCCTTGACCTCCACCGTGATCGGCATCTTGCCCAAGAGATAGCTGCGCGCGACGCGCTGTAGATCGGCGGCAGTAACCGCTTCGATCGCCGACACCGAGCTCAGGATCGGGGCGCGCTGGCGCGGATCGCGCAAGGTCAGCGGCAGCACCGCAGCCCAGTACTCGTTGCGCTGGAGACGCTGGGTGCGGCCTTCGATCACCGGGCGCTTGGCGCGCAGCAGCTCGTCCGCGCCGATCGGATGCTCGGCCAGGTCCTTGATCTGGTCGAGAACGATGCCGCGGAACGTGGCGAAGTTGGCCTGAGGGGTCTCGATCGCGCTGCCGATGTAGCCGTATCCGGCGATCTGCTTGCCCGCCTGGACTTCGGAGAACGGCGAATACGTCAGCCCGAGCTTTTCGCGCACCGAATCGATCAGTCGCTGACCCATGACGTTGCTGAGGATTTCGCTGGCATCGGCCGTCCTGGGATCGGCGAAATAATCGGGCAGCGGCCAGTACACGCCGTAGATCGCCTGATCGGCGCGTCCCGAATGTTCGAACATCAACGGTTCGGCGGTGCCCGCGGGCATCGTCACGCGCGGGGCGACCAGCGCCGCGCGGGGCTGCTTGGTGCCGGCGCCGAAGGTATGCGCCACCGCGGCGACCGCGGCATCGACCGTCGTTGCGCCGACGATCGCGATGTCCGCCGGACCCGCCAATTGCGGGCGGAGCAGCGCGGCGAGTTCGCCCGGCCGCGTGGCGGCGAGATCGGCGTTGGTCGGCAAATCGGCGAACCGCGGCTGACTTCCGGCGAGCACTGCACTGCGCGCGCGGCGATAGGCGACCAGCACATTTCCGCTGATCTGCCCGGCCAGCAAAGGCGCAAGTTGGGCGACTTTCTCGTCGCCTTCGGTGCGGAAGCCCGGATCGCGCGCATAGGCGGCGAGCAGTTCGAGCTGACGGCCGAGATCGGCCCCGCGGGTAACCCCGCTGAGCTGGATCATTCCCGGGAGCTCGCTAAGCGCAGCGGTAACGCGGGTTCCGCTCGATTCGACCCAGCGGTTGAGCTGGATTGCGGAAAGCTTGCTCGTGCCGCCGGCGGCGAAGGCATCGGTTGCCCAGAGCGCGTGCGTGAGGTTTGCCGGCGTTCCGGCCTTGCCGCTGCCGAGTCCGACCGTGACCCGAACCGTGTCCTGTTCGAACGTGGTCGGCTTGACCATCAGCCGCGTGCCGTTGGCGAAGGTGACCGTGGTGGTACCGAGTGCAGCATCGGCAACGCGCGAAACGACGGCGCTCGGCGTGCCGAAGCTGTCGTACGGCCAGACCACCGCGGCCTCGACCACGCGGGCAGAAAGCGGCGCGGCATAGGCATCGCGCAAGGCGCCGGCGAGGACGTCTTCGCCGACGGGTCCGGCAGTGGCCGAGCGGAACAGCACCGGGCCCTGTCCGGCGAACAACCCGCGCAGCGCTTCGCTTGCCTGGGCGGTGGTCACGCTGGCGAGCAGCGGAGTAACGAACGCCAGGTCCTGCGCCGGGCTAGTGAACACTTCGCGGTTGGCCGCGGCGTCGATCAGGCCATCGGCAAGGCTGGCGCTGGTCCGGGTCTGGGCATTGGCCGCGCCGTTCTGGAAGGCCGTGCGCAGCGCTGTGACCGCGCGCGCCAGTTCTTCGGCAGAAATGCCATCGCGCACCGCAACGCGCTGTT
This sequence comes from Novosphingobium sp., assembly GCA_025356575.1. Classification (GTDB taxonomy): domain Bacteria; phylum Pseudomonadota; class Alphaproteobacteria; order Sphingomonadales; family Sphingomonadaceae; genus Novosphingobium. The sequence goes on along the minus strand of JANXSP010000045.1, from coordinate 9,792 downwards.
CCTGAACCACGGCGCCGAGCGCGTCACGCCACTTGGCGGCCGGGCCAATGGCAACCAGATTGGCGAAACTCGCCACGCCGAAGAGCTTTTCGGAGACGCTGAACTGGCTTCCGGCGAGCGGGCTGCCCGGACGGCTGGCCAGTTCGCCGAGCCGGGTGCTGAAGACCGACTGTGCGATCAGCCGCACCACTTTGGTGCGTTCGTTCGCCGCCGTATCGGGCGAGAGGTCGGCCGGCGCGGCCCAGCTCAGCGCAAGGAGATCGGGCGCGCCGGCCTGGATCAGTTCGCGCGCCGACTTGTCCGGGGCGGGTGCGCCGGGCACCAGCACGTCGGCCGGGCCGACCGGCTTCCAATCGCCGAAGCGGGCGCGGATATCGCGTTCGATCGCGGCGACATCGACATTGCCGACGATGACCAGCGCAGCGTTATCGGGGCGGAAGTTGGCCTGGTAGTACCGCCGGATCGCGGACGCCGGCGCGTTCTTGAGGACATCGACCGTTCCGATCGGAAAACGTTCGACCGCGCGCGAGCCGGCGAGCGCATGGCCGAGCAGCGATTTGCCCATCCGCCCTTGCGGCGTATCGCGGATGCGTTCTTCCGAAATCACGACGCCGCGCTCGGCATCGACCAGCGCAGGCGCGATGTTGAGCCCGCCGGCGATGTCGCGCAGGATGGTCAGCCCGTCGCCCAGCGATCCGGCATCGGATTTGGGAAAATTGAAGATGTAGACGATCCGGTCCTGCGATGTGCCGGCGTTGGTATCGGCACCGAAGCTCAATCCGCGGCGTTCGAGCATCCGCACCACTTCGCCGTCGGGAACGTGGGCACTGCCGCGAAACGACATGTGTTCGAGGAAGTGAGCGAGGCCCTGTTCGTCGTCGCGCTCGTTCATCGAGCCCGAGCCGATGTACATCCGCATGGCGGCCCCGTCGGCGGGGGTTTCGTTGTGCATAACTGCATAGCGCAGCCCGTTGGCGAGCACGCCGAAACGCACCGCCGGATCGGCCTTGATGTCCGATGCATCCTGCGCCCAGGCTGGTGCGCGGGTGGCGGTTGCCGCCGCTGCCGGGGCACCGCCATCGGCGGCCGTCGCGGGCGCGGCCGCAGCGAAGATCGAGACAACGGCAATCGCGCTGACCCCAGCACGCAAAAGCTTGATGTTCATGGATTTCCTTCGGGAATGCGGCGCGCGAAGATGGCACCAGAGATGCGCAGTGTTATAGCGGCACCGCCAGTGCTGCCAACCGCTTTCGGCACACGCCGCCGGGCCCGTCCGTCATGCGGCGTTAAAGCGGGTTGCCATCGCGGTCGCGGTAGATGTCGCGGCGGCCGACGTGGTTGCTTGGGCCGACGAAGCCGTCGGCCTCCATCTTCTCGATCCACTTGGCGGCGGTGTTGTAGCCCACACCCATCTGGCGCTGTATCCAGCTCGCGCTGGCCTTCTGGCTCTCGAACACGATCTGGCAGACCTGGCGGTATTTGCGTTCCTCGGGGTTGTCCGATGCGGTGGCGTCGAGGTCGTCGAAGCCGAAGCCGCCGTCCTCGGGTTCCTCGGTCACGCTATCGACGTATTCGGGGGTGCCCTGCGCGCGCCAGTGATCGGCCACCCGCTCGACCTCTTCGTCGCTGACGAACGGGCCGTGGACGCGCTTGATCGGATCGGTGTTGGGTTTGTAGAGCATGTCGCCCTTGCCCAGCAGCTGCTCGGCGCCCTGCTCGCCCAGGATCGTGCGGCTGTCGATCCGGCTGGTGACGTGGAAGCTGATCCGCGTCGGCAGGTTGGCCTTGATCACCCCGGTGATGACATCGACCGAGGGGCGCTGCGTCGCCATGATCAGATGGATGCCCGCCGCGCGGCTTTTCTGGCTGAGCCTCTGGATCAGGACCTCGATCTCCTTACCCACGGTGATCATCAGATCGGCCAGCTCGTCGACGATCAGGACGATCTGCGGCAGCACTGCGTAATCGAGCTGTTCTTCCTCGAACAGTTCCTCGCCGCTATCGGGGTCGAAGCCGATCTGGATGCGCCGGCCGAGCGGCTTGCCCTTGGCCTGGGCGGTGCGGATGCGGTCGTTGAACCCCGAAAGGTTGCGCGCGCCGATCGACGACATCATCCGGTAGCGGCGCTCCATTTCCTCGACCGCCCACTTGAGCGCGCGCACCGCCTTGGCCGGCTCGGTCACCACCGGCGAGAGCAGGTGCGGGATGTCGTCGTAGCTCTTTAGTTCGAGCACCTTGGGATCGATCAGGATCAGGCGGCACTGTTCGGGGGTCAGGCGGTACAACAACGACAGCAGGATGCAGTTGAGCCCGACCGATTTGCCCGAGCCCGTCGTACCCGCGACCAGCAGGTGCGGCATCGCGGCGAGATCGGCGACGACCGGCTCGCCCGCGATATCCTTGCCCAGGATGATCGGGAGCAGCGCCTTGCTGCTGGCGAATGCCTCGCACGCTGCGAGTTCCTTGAGCGCGACCATCTGGCGATCGGCGTTGGGCAACTCGATCCCCATCACCGTGCGTCCCGGGATTGCGGATACGCGCGCCGAAATCGCGCTCATGTTGCGGGCAATGTCTTCGGCCAAGCCGATCACGCGGCTGGCCTTGATCCCCGGCGCGGGCTCGAGCTCGTACATCGTCACCACCGGGCCGGTGCGGACCGCAGTGATTTCGCCTTTGACGTTGAAGTCGTCGAGCACGGTCTCGAGCAGCCGGGCGTTGCGTTCGAGCGCAAGCTTGTCGACCTTCTTTTGCGCCTGCGGCGGCGGGTTGGCGAGCAGGTCGAGGCTGGGCAGTTCGTAGTGCGCGAACAGATCGCCCTGCTTGGACTTGGCGCCGAGCTGGGCCGGGACCGGCGGGCGGGTGGGATCGCTGATCTCGGGCGCCTTGCGGTCAGGCGCCGGAACAGCGGCGGCGCGGGGCTCGCGCTGCTTTTTCTCGCGAGGGGCAAGGAACGGTATCGCTGGTTCGCCAGGTTCGCGCGGGGCGCGGTGGAGCGCGCGCGGGAGCGTCAGCAGCCCCGCCCAGTCGACCGCGAAGACCCGCCCGGCGAGCATCGCGCCGCCCGCCAGGAACGCCAGCCCGGCGAGCAGGATCGCCCAAACGCGCGTGGCTTCAGGCAGGAGCCCGGCCACCGCGCGGATCGCCGCAGCGCCCAGTAGTCCGGCAAGCCCGCCCATCGATGCGGGCAATGCGCCGCCGGGCGCGGTAAAGGCCAGCGCGAGCACGGTCGCAATCAGCGCCATCGCCAGCAGCAGCATCCCGACCGGGCGCCACCACCGCTCATCGCTCTGCTCCTCGCCCGCATCGGCCAGGCGCCACAACTTGCGCGCAAAGATGTAGAGCAGCGGCAGGAGCAGGACCGCCACCGGCCCGAACACGAACAGCGCGCGCTCGGAAATCCAGGCGCCGGGCGCGCCCATCCAGTTGGCGGTTGCCCCGCCCGCGGCGGTCGACGCCGAAGGATCGGTCTGGTGATAGCTCGCCAGCGCCAAGGCGAGGAAGACCATTCCGGCAAACAGCACGCCCGCGCCCGCCAGCTCGCCGAAGCGGCGCAAGCTGCGGCGGAGCATGAAGCGCCAGCCGAGCGCAGCGGGTCCGGTCCCGGTTCCCCCCGATCCTATCGCGCGTGATGCCATGCCGCTTCCCCAAGCTCCCGTAACGCGGAACATAATGCGCCCACCGGCGACTCCGCGTCAAGAATCCTTGGACATTAGCCTACGACAAGCCGTCGATTGCTGCCCAGCCGGCGAATATCCGGGCGTTCTGGAGCCCGCGGAACCGCGCCGCCGTCATCCCGCCGAGCGCGATGACCGGCACCCGCGCGCGCCGCGCGAGAAGCAGCGCGCGCACCGGGCCAAGCCCCCTCGCCCCCGGGTGCGAGCGGGTGGGATAGAGCGGAGACAGCACGATCGCCCCGGCTCCCAGGGCGTTGGCGCGGGCGATTTCGCGCAGCGAATGGACGTTCGCCAGCATCCGCCGCGGCGCCGGAGGGCCATAGGTTCCCGCGACCCCGGCAGGTTTGGACGCCCTGCCATCGCCCGCGACGACCAGGACGTGGCAGCCGCGGCGGCACAATCGCCGGACTACGAGCAGCCGGAGCGCGCGTTCGGCCGCGGGCAAGTGGAGATGGCGGAAGACGACACCCGAACCGCGCGGCAGGCGCAGAATGGCGGAATTGAGCGCGGTATCGTAGCGCCGGTCGCTGACCAGCCAGAGTTTGGGCAGGGATGTCTGGCGCGCCGGCATTGCCGCGCTATAGCAGCGCGCGATGGAACAGCCACTCGCCCAGGTGACCTCGCGGATTGCCGCTGCTGCCGCGATCGCTCGCCGAAAAGCGAGCGATATCAAGCTGATCGCGGTGAGCAAGACCCACGATGCCGCGGCGATCCGGCCTTTGCTCGAAGCCGGTCAGCGCGCGTTCGGGGAGAACCGGGTGCAGGAAGCCGCGACCAAGTGGCCCGAACTGCGCGGTGCGTTTCCCGACGTCGAGCTCCATCTGATCGGTCAGCTCCAATCGAACAAGGCTGCCGAAGCGGTTGAAATGTTCGACGTTATTCATTCGCTCGATCGCCCCAGCCTGGTCGCGGCGCTGGCCAAGGCAATACCCGGTGCAAACCGGTGCAAAGCCTGCTTCGTCCAGGTCAATATAGGGGGAGAGGCGCAAAAGGGCGGCTGCGCGGTTGCCGATCTCGCCGATTTGCTCGTGCAGGCCCGCGGCGCGCGGATTCCCCTGGCCGGATTGATGTGCGTTCCGCCCGAGGGGATCGAGCCCGCGCCGTTCTTCGCGCTGCTTGCCAAGCTCGCCGCCGATCACGGCCTGTCCGGGCTGAGCATGGGCATGTCGGGCGATTTCGAGACCGCGGTGATGCTCGGCGCGACCCACGTCCGGGTCGGCAGCGCGATGTTCGGGGCGCGTCATACACTTTGAGACACTTTTCCAGATCGCGCTGTAACCCGCGCTAATCCTGGGATTTTTGCTTCTCGCCGCGCACCGACAGGGCGCGCCTGCCGCTGTGCCCGGAACGCGCCCCGCCAGCGGCGGTTCTCCTGGCACATCCCGTCTCAGGAGTTACACGTCATGAAGTTCAAGACCATCGTCAGCTCGATCGGCGCGCTTGGCGTACTGGCAAGCAGCGCTGCTGCCGTGCCTGCCTCGGCCCAGGATCAGCGTTCCGACCGCGACCGCCAGAACCCGCATGGTTATGCGCAGCAAGGCTATAACCAGGACGACAACGACAACCGCCGCGACCACGACCGCCGCGATCACCGGCATGATAACCGCCAGGATTACCGCCAGAACTATCGCCATAACCAGCAGGCCCAGGTCCGCTACTACGGCGGCAACTATGGCTACAACGGTTACAACGGCAACTATCGCTCGGGCCAGCGCTACCCGTATTACGCCCAGCCGCGCTATGTCCTGAACAACTACGGCGCCTATGGTCTGGCCGCACCGCACCGCGGATACCGCTATTACCGCGATGGATCGGGCGATATCGTCCTGGCCGCGGTAGCCACCGGGATCATCGCCCTGATCATCCAGGGTTCGGCGGGCAACCACGGTTACAGCCGCTACTGAGCCGCCGAGCCTTGGCTGCGTTCACCGGAGGGCCTCCGCATAGCGGGGGCCCTTCTGGCGCCGGCCGACGCCGTAAGCCCTAGTCCGAATGGCCCTTGAGCTCGTCGCCCGCCAGCGTGACGACATGGAGCAGGTTGGTCGATCCCGGGGTTCCGAACGGTACCCCCGCCAGCGCGATCAGCTTGGCCCCCGCCACGCCGAAGCCGTGGCGCAGCGCCATCCGTTTGCCCTTGGCGATCATCTCCTCGAAGCTGCCGATATCGCGCGTCTGGACCGCGTGCGCGCCCCACAGCAGGCCGATCCTCCGCGCAGCCTTGAGGCTGGGGGTGAGCACCAGCATCGGCACCGCGGGCCGTTCCCGCGCCACCCGCCGCGCGGTCGAGCCCGAGCCGGTGAACACGATGATCCCCGCCACCGCCACGGTCTCGGCAATCGTCGCGCAGGCCTGGGCCAGCGCATCCGCGGTCGTCGGATCGGGGCGGACCTGGGTGAAATGGACGCGCGCGGCATAGCCCGGATCGGCTTCGACCTGCGCGGCGATGCGGTGCATGATCGTCACCGCCTCGACCGGCCAGGCGCCCGCCGCAGTCTCGGCCGAAAGCATTACCGCATCGGCCCCGTCGTAGACCGCGTTGGCGACATCGGAGACCTCGGCGCGGGTCGGAGCGGGGCTCTCGATCATCGATTCGAGCATTTGCGTCGCGACGATCACCGGCTTGCCCGTGCGCCGGGTGATCTCGACGATGTGCTTCTGCAGCGGCGGCACTTCCTCGGGGTTGAGCTCGACCCCGAGATCGCCGCGCGCGACCATGATCCCGTCGGAAAGCTCGACAATCTCCTCGAGCCGCTGGATCGCCGCGGGCTTCTCGATCTTGGCGATCAGCGCCCCGTAACCGCCCATCAGCCGCCGTGCCTCGGCCACGTCCTCGGGCCGCTGGACGAACGACAGCGCGATCCAGTCCGCCCCGTGCTCGACCGCGAACGCCAGATCGCGGCGGTCCTTTTCGGTCATCGCCGGCACCGGCACGACCGCGTCGGGGACGTTGACGCCCTTGCGGTCCGAGATCGGCCCGCCAACCTCGGCCGAGCAAAGGATCGCTTCGGCATCGGCGCGGATCACGCGCAGGCGCAGCTTGCCGTCGTCGATCAGCAGGCGCTCGCCTTTCTTGAGCACGCCGAACAGTTCGGGGTGCGGCAATTCGACGCGGGTATCGTCGCCCGGGGTCTTGTCGCGGTCGAGCGTGAAGTGGCTGCCGTGGCGGATCACCGCCTTACCCCCGGCAAACAGACCGACGCGCAGCTTGGGGCCCTGCAAATCGCACAGGATCGGGATCGGGCGGCCAAAGTCCTTTTCGGCGGCGCGGATCGCGGCGATCGTTTCGGCATGGGTGGCATGATCGCCGTGGCTCATGTTGACGCGGAACGCATCCGCGCCCGCGCGCAGCAGCTTGGCGATCATCGCGGGCGAGCGGCTCGCGGGGCCAAGCGTAGCGAGGATCTTGATCTTGCGCGCGCGAACCTGCGGGCGCGCTACCTTGGGATCGGCCGTTTCGCTCTTCGCCACTCAGTACCCCTTTGCAGTCTGCCCCCGGCCTATGGCAAGGTCGCCCGCAATTAGGAAGGACCCCGCGAAAAATGGAAGGTTATGGCTCATGAGCTGCTCGGAAGATAGCGACGGAGTGACTGGCGATCCGCTCGACGCGGTGGACGACGCCGTTGCCGCCACCGCGTTCCGCCGGCTCGTGCGCCACCTGCGCCACCGGAACGACGCGGAGAACATCGAGCTGATGGGGCTGGCGGGATTCTGCCGCAACTGCCTGGGCGACTGGCTGGTCGAAGCGGGCGCCCCTATGGATAAGGCCGCGGCGCGCGAGGCGGTGCATGGCCTGCCCGCGGCTGAATGGAAAGCGCGGTTCCAGAGCGAGGCGACACCCGAGCAGCTTGAGCGGATGCGGGTGAGCGTGGCGAAGAACGTGGGGTGACGTTGTTCGGGCCACTCTATCCACAGCCCCGCGCCTTTCCCCCCCGCCCTGCGCCCGCTAACAGCCGCGCTCCCGATTCACGCATCCTCCGGAGCACCCCGAATGGCCGAGACCACCGATGACCGCCTGCGCCTGCTGATCGAGCGAATCGAGCGCCTCGAGGAAGAAAAGAAGGGCATCGCCGACGATATCCGCGACGTCTATTCGGAGGCCAAGGCGGTCGGCTACGACGCCAAGATCATGCGCACGATCGTCCGCCTGCGGAAAATGAAGCCCGACGATCGCAGCGAAATGGAAATGCTCGTCGATACCTACAAGGCCGCGCTCGGGCTGGGGTAAGTGCCGGAACCCGCGCGGCAGTAGCTCGTTCGCACGGCAACGCCCGTAAACGCGGGATTTTGCCGGAGCCTGCCATGACCGAGACCCTGCTTGCCGATGGCGTCCTGTTCGTTCCCCCGCTCCACGAAGACGCGCTGCCCGGGCACGAGACGGCGCTCGAACCCAAGCCCGATTTCATGCCGCGCTATCCCGGATCGGGGCGGCTCGCGGGCAAAGTCGCGATCGTTACCGGGGCGGACAGCGGGATCGGGCGCGCGGTCGCGGTGCTGTTCGCGCGCGAAGGCGCCAAGGTCGCGGTCGCCTATCTCTGCGAGGACGACGACGCGCGGATCACCGGCGATGCGGTCCGTGCCGAGGGCAGCGAGGCGCTGCTGTTCGCGGGCGATCTTGGCCATCCCGAGACGGGCAAGAGGCTGATCGACGCGGTCATCGCCAAGTGGGGCCAGCTCGATGTGCTGGTCAACAACGCGGGCGAACAACATGCCGACAAGGACATCCGCGACATCACCGTCCACCAGCTTCAGCGGACGTTCCAGAGCAACATCTTTGCGATGTTCTATCTGGTCCAGGCGGCCCGCGACCATTTGAAAAAGGGGGCTGCGATCATCAATTGCACCTCGATCACGATGTACGCGGGCGAGCCGCAGTTGCTCGACTATTCGGCCACCAAGGGCGCAATAACCGCGTTCACCCGTTCGCTGTCGCAAAACCTGATCGAGCACGGGATCCGCGTCAACGGCGTGGCGCCGGGGCCGATCTGGACCCCGCTCAACCCCTCGGGCGGGTCGACCCCGGACAAGCTGGCCACGTTCGGCCAGGACACCCCGATGGGCCGCCCCGGCCAGCCCAACGAAGTTGCGCCCGCGTTCCTGTTCCTCGCCTGCGACGATGCTTCGTATATCTCGGGCCAGGTGATCCATCCCAACGGCGGGCAGATCGTCAACGGGTGAAGCTGCCGCCCCGTCACGCCCCGCTGAAGATCAACGCGAACGCAAGGCCGTTGCTGATGCCGTGGATCAGCAGCCCGGCGCCGTAGCCGTAGCGAACGCGCGCGAAGCCAAGGATCAGCCCGGCGCACAGCTGCGGGGTGACCATCGGCAGCGCCGTGAGAACGGTGGCGAGCGGATAGTTGCTCAGATGCGCCGCCGCGAACCCCAGCGCGGAGGCATAGTAGAACCATCCGAAATGGCGCGCGAACCACGGCGCCGTCGTCCCCGGCCGGCGCAGGCGCCAGACGATCAGCGCGATCGTAGCAAGCAGGCCCGCGATCACGATTACGCCGCGCACAAGCTGCGAAGCGTGTCCGCCCATCGCCAGCGCGAGGAGGAGCCCCGCCCCGAGCGGCGCCGCCACCGCGAGCAGCGAGCGCGGCTTGCCATCGAGCCAGAAGCGGAACAGGAATTCCTCGAGCGCAGGGATGACCAACGCCCCGGCGAGCAAGGTCACCGCAAACCCGTATTTGGTGATCATCCCGAAATCGGGTTCGGCGATCCCGAGCCGCTTGCTCAGCCACGACAGCGGGACCACCAGCAGCATCGACAGCGCAAAATCGAGCGCGACCAGCAGCGCGACATCGCGCCACCACGCCCGGCTCAGGGGAAGCCGCTCGGCGGGCAGCACCGGGCGGCGCAGGAACGCCGCAAAGGCGCGGTAGACCTGGGGCACGCGGCTGTTACGCATGGTATCTGAAACGGGAGCGGTCTGGTTCATCGGAAAGCGGCTTTCGGCAGCGAGTCTCGCGCGGGCGCCCTAGGGTTTCGCCGCGATCTTGGCGAGGGGATTAAAGGCACGGATTTGCGCGCGGTTGCCCTTGCGCCGCTGCGTGATGTAAGGGCCGACCCGCGCTGACGCATTGCCGCGGCGCGGACATTTCCTGCCATCTGGCACACACAT
>JANXSP010000024.1 GCA_025356575.1 Novosphingobium sp. | reverse complement strand
CCGTTGGACTCGGTAATGTCCGAGACGACGCGGATCGTGTAGGGGAAGTCTTCCTTGGTCGGCAAAACAGCACGCAAAGCGCGCCAGGCAAGCTTGCCGTGGCCGGTATCGCGGCGCGAGGGAGCGCCGAAGCGCCCGACTTCACCGACAGAGTAGGGCGGGAAGTTGTAGTGGAGCATGAAGTTCGAATAGGTCAGGCCCTCGAGCCCGTCGATCATCTGCTCGCTTTCGCGCGTCCCCAGCGTGGTCGTGCAGATCGACTGCGTTTCCCCGCGGGTGAACAGCGCCGAACCGTGCGTGCGCGGCAGGAAGCCGACCATCGCTTCGATCTGGCGCACCTCGTTGGTCTTGCGGCCATCGATGCGCTTGCCGTTTTCGAGGATGTCCCCGCGAACGATCTCGGCCTCGAGCTTCTTGACGACTTTGCCCGCGGCCATCTGCGTCTGGCCATCTTCGCCGGCGAACGCGGCCTTGGCCTTGGCGCGCACGGCGTTGAGCGCATCCGAACGCTGCGACTTGTCGGTCAGCTTGTAAGCCGCCGCAATGTCACCGCCGATGATGCCCTTGAGCTTGTCCTTGATCGCCGAATTGTCGCTGGTGGCGACGGCCCAAGGCTCCTTGGCGGCCTTTTCGGCCAGGTCGATGATCAGGTTGACGACCTTCTTGATCTCGTCGTGCGCGAAGATCACCGCGCCCAGCATGACTTCCTCGGTCAGTTCCTTGGCTTCGCTCTCGACCATCATCACGGCATTGCCGGTGGCGGCGACAACCAGGTCGAGATCGCCATTGGCGGCGTCTTCTTGCTTGGGGTTGAGCGTGTATTCGCCGTCGACATAACCGACGCGGGCAGCCGCGATCGGGCCCATGAACGGCAGACCCGAAAGGGTCAGCGCAGCCGAGGCGGCGATCATCGCGACGATATCGGGCTCGGTCTGGCCATCGAAGCTGAGGACCTGGGCGATGACGTTGATTTCGTTGTAGAAGCCTTCGGGGAACAGCGGACGGACCGGACGATCGATCAGCCGCGAAACCAGCGTTTCCTTTTCGGTGGCGCCGCGTTCACGCTTGAAGAAGCCGCCCGGGATGCGCCCGGCAGCGAAGAACTTTTCCTGGTAGTGCACGGTGAGCGGGAAGAAATCCTGCCCTTCCTTGACCGACTTGGCGGCGGTCACGGCGCACAGCACCACGGTTTCACCATACGTGGCGAGGACGGCCCCATTGGCCTGGCGGGCAATGCGCCCGGTTTCCAGCGTAAGGGTCTTGCCGCCCCACTCCATGGATACGGTCTTGACGTCGAACATTGAGTATTCCTTCAGCCCGCGGGCCGTATTGCGCGCGGGGTTTGCTGCCGGGGGCTACCGTCCCGGTCCGGTCAGGGGCTGTTTGTGCCCCAATGGCGCGCTTCGCATCATTGCAAAGCCGCGCCCCATTGACCCCGCCGATCCCCCGCGCAGGCGGAGGCCTCAGGAGGGGGTAATTCGCGCCGCACGAGGTCTCCGCCTGCGCGGGGACACAGCAGCGAACGCGAAGTTATTTCCGCAAGCCGAGCTTGGCGATCAGCGCGTTGTAGCGCTCGACATCCTTTTTCTTCAGGTAATCGAGCAGGCTGCGGCGCTTGTTCACCATCATCAGCAGGCCGCGGCGCGAATGGTTGTCTTTCTTGTGTTCCTTGAAGTGTCCGGTCAGCGTCTGGATCCGCGACGTGATGATCGCGACCTGGACTTCGGGGGAACCCGTATCGCCCTTGGCACGGGCGTTGTCGTTGATGATTTCAGTCTTCTTTTCGGCAGTTACCGACATATATTCACTCCGCGACATCGGTCAGGTTGAAGCCTCTCACGACGCGGGCGTCGCCGCCCGATACTTGCATCAGCGCGATCGGGGTGGTCCCCGTGCGCGCCCAGCAAAGCCCGTCTTGAAAGGCCAGTCCGGTCAGAACCCGGCCCTCGCGGACCGCCCTTGCCTGTTCCGGACCGAGGGTCAGAGCCGGGATGTCGTCCAGCCCCGCCTCCAGCGGCAAGAGTATGTTCTCAAGCGCCGCGCCCTTGCCGATTCCGTTGAGTCTGTCCAGCGAAATCGCGTGGACAGTGGTGAACGGGCCAGCGCGGATTCGGCGCAGTTTTGTGACGTGCCCGACGCTCCCTGCATGGAGCGCTAGGTCACGCGCAAGGCTGCGGATGTAAGTGCCTTTCGAGACGTTCGCCCTCAGCTCCGCTTCTCCGACAAGCTGGTCACCGGAGCGATTTTCGAGCCGGTCGGTCGAAAGAAGGTCGTGGATCGTCACCTGTCGGGATGGCAAGTCCAGGTCATTACCGGCACGGGCAAGATCGTAGGCGCGCCGACCCTCAACCTTTATCGCCGAATAAGCTGGCGGCTGCTGTTCGATCGGCCCGATATGAGCGGAAATCGCAGCCCACAGATCTCGCGCGCACGGTAGCGGCGCATTTCGGACAACTTGCCCTTCGAGGTCCAGCGTGTCGGTCTCAGCCCCAAAGGCGACTGTGAATTCATAGACTTTGCTCGCGTCGAGCATCCGCCCCGCCAGCTTGGTCGCCTCGCCCAGCGCGATCGGGAGCACGCCGGTGGCCAGCGGATCGAGCGTGCCGCCGTGGCCGACCTTGACTTTGCCATAACCCGCCTCGCGCAAGTTGCGCTTGACCGCGGCGACGGCCTGGGTCGAACCGAGCCCGAGCGGCTTGTCGAGGATGATCCAGCCGTGCGGCATTCAAAGCCGGGTGACCCAATCGCCGATCATGAGATAGTGGCCCATGAGCCAGCTGAACGGAGGACCGATCAGGCGGCCGACCACGCTGAACCCGGTGATTTGCGGGACCACCAGCAACAGCAGCAACATCAGGACCAGGCCATAGCGGCGCATCCGAGAATAGGCATCGGCGAGGCGGGTCGGCAGCAGCCCCTCGACGATATGCGAGCCATCGAACGGCGGGATCGGCAAGAGATTGAACAGCGCCAGCGAAAGGTTGATCTGGAGAAAGTTGATCAGGTTATCGCCCCAGAAATTGCCCGAAAGCGCCGCGCTTCCGCCGAGCGAGCGAACCAGCAGGCCGAGCCCGATCGCGGCCAGCAGCGCCAGGAAGAAATTCATCGCCGGGCCTGCTGCTCCGACCAGCAGCATATCGCGGCGCGGATGGGGCAGGCGCCGCGCGTCGACCGGCACCGGCTTGGCCCAGCCGAACACCGGCAAATGGGTCAGCGCAAGGATCCCTGGAAGCACGATCGTTCCCACCGGGTCGACATGACGCAGGGGGTTGAGCGTCAGCCGGTGTTGCTCGCGGGCGGTCGGATCGCCCAGCATCAGCGCCACCCAGCCGTGCGCCACCTCGTGAAAGACGATCGCGATTACCAGCGGCACGATCAACGTCAGGGCGCTGTACAGCGTCGGGTTCATCCGGCCAGCGCCTCGCTGAAATGGCGACGGCACAGTGCGACGTAGCGATCGTTGCCGCCCACCTCGACCTGCGCGCCCTCGCGGACCGCGCGGCCCGCACCGTCGATGCGCATGTTCATCGTCGCCTTGCGGCCGCAGTGGCAGATACCCTTGAGCTCGGTCAGCGAATCCGCGATCCCGAGCAATGTGCCCGATCCGGGGAACAGTTCTCCGCGAAAATCGGTGCGCAGGCCGTAACAAACCACGGGAATGTCGGCTTCATCGGCCACGCGCGCGAGCTGCCAGACTTGTGTCTTGGTCAGCCACTGCGCTTCATCGACCAGCACGCAGGCGATCGGGGCTCCGCCGCGCTGTTCGGCGATCTCGGCCCACAGGTCGGTCTGCGCCGTGAAACGATGCGCGTCCGCCCCCAGCCCGATCCGGCTGGCGATCGCCTGCTCGCCGCCGCGGCGATCGAAATCGGCGGTCCACAGCATCGTCGCCATCCCGCGCTCGCGGTAGTTGAAATCGGCCTGGAGCAGCGTGGTCGATTTGCCCGCGTTCATGCTCGCGTAGTAGAAATAGAGCTTGGCCACGCGCGCTTATGCATCCTCCCCAAGATCGCGGACGACCTTGGGATCGCGCAGCAGCTCTTCGATCCGCGCCGCCTCGTCGAAGCTTTCGTCGGGCAGGAACTTGAGCTTGGCGGCGTATCTGGTCTTCAATCGCTGGGCGACTTCGCGCTGGAAATAGGCGGTATTGGTGCGCAACGCCTTGAGCACGATGTCCTCGTCCTCGCCCAGCAACGGCTTCATGAACACCGTGGCGTGGCGCAGATCGGGAGACATGCGGACCTCGGTGATCGAAACCGAATGCGCGCTGAGGACGTCGTCGTGAACTTCCTGGCGCGCGAGCAGTTCGGACAGGATATGGCGCACCTGCTCGCCGACCTTGAGCAGGCGGACCGAGCGGGTTTCCGGCGTGGCCGCGGCATTTGCCATCAGGCTGCCACTTCATCCAGCTTGGCGAGGATGCGCGTCAGGCTGCGGATGTTGCGCGCGGTGCCGCGCAAGCCGAGCCGGCGCTCGAGCCAGGTCGCGCTGAGCTTGCTGCCCGCCACGCCCTCGACGAAATTGATGTAGAGCGCGCGATCGCCGAGCGACATCTTTTCGCGCCCGTGATCGGCATGATCGGCGAGGAGGACGTTGAACTGGTCGGGGTCGCCCTGGCCGTCGAGAAACATCGTGTGGACCCGGCTTGGGTCGCCGTTGGCGGCGTAGGGATTGTCGCTGATCGCGGCGGCAATCTCGTCACGGTCACGGACCGCGACGATGCTTTTCATCGCGAATTTTTCGGACATCATGATCCCGAGCTTCTCCTCGAGACCGGGCGTGGGCCGCGCATCGAAATCGAACAGCACGTTGCCGCTGGCGACGATCGTCTCGACATTCTCGAACCCCTCTGCGGCGAACGCAGAGCGTAGTTCGGTCATCGTCAGGCGGTTGCCGCCGACATTGATCGAACCGAAAAAGGCGCAGTAGCGGGGCATGGTCAGCCTTCCGGGCGCGGGGTCGGGATGGCGGTGGAGGTCGCGCGCGCCAACAGGGTTCCGTCCAGGTCGAACAGCTCCCCCTCGAGGAAGATGACCCGGCGCCCCCGGCGGATCACGCGGCCCTTGCCCACCAGCTTGCCCTGCGGGACCAGCCGCAGCAAGGTCATTGTGATGTCGAGGTTGAGCGGCGCCTCGGCCCCGTCGGTTGCCCAGACATGCGCCCAGCCCATCGCCTCATCGAGAAAGCCCGCGACCAGTCCGCCCTGCACCCCGCCGCGCGGAGTGATGAACGAAGCCGGCGCGGTGAAATTCACCGTGATCGTTTCGCTCGCGGCGTCGAACGCCACGAACTCCACACCCATCAGTTCCGCGTGCGGCGCGGTGATCACCCGGACTGCCATGGCGATGCGGTCCGCCGCTTACAGTACCCGCTCGCGCATCTCGACGTCGAACGTCTCGAGCACGTCGCCGGGCTTGATGTCGTTGGTGTCCTGGAGGACCACGCCGCATTCGAGGCCCGCGCGCACTTCCGCCACATCGTCCTTGAACCGGCGCAGCGAGGCCACGGTGGTCTTGGTGATGATGACGTCGTCGCGGGTGATGCGGGCGTGGATGCCCTTCTTGATATAGCCATCGGTGACGAGCAGGCCGGCAGCCTTGTCGTGCTTGCCGGCGGGGAAGATCTCCTTGATCTCGGCACGCCCGACGACGGTTTCGATCCGCTCCGGACCCCAGATGCCCGCCATTTCCTTGGCGACATCCTCGGTCAGGTGATAGATCACATCGAAGTATTTCATCCGCACCTTGTGGCGGGCGAGCATCTCGCGCGCCTTGGCGTTGGGGCGGACGTTGAAGCCGATGATCGGCGCGCCGCTGGCCTGCGCCAGGCTGACATCGCCCTCGGTGATCGCGCCCACGCCCGAATTGAGCACGCGGACCTTGATCTCGTCGTTCGAGATCTTGTTGAGCGCGTTGACGATCGCCTCGGCCGAGCCCTGGACGTCGGCCTTGATCACCACCGGGTATTCGATCAGCGCGGCCTTGTCGGCGAGCGCGGAGAACATGTTCTCCAGGCTTACCGGTGCGGCCACGGTGCGCCGTTCGGTCGCCTTTTCATGGCGATAGGCGGCGACTTCGCGCGCACGGCCCTCGTTCTCGACCACGGTGAGCATGTCGCCGGCCATCGGCACACCGCCCAGCCCAAGTACTTCGACGGGCAGCGAGGGCCCGGCTTCCTTGATCGGGCGACCCTTGTCGTCGAGCATCGCGCGGACGCGGCCCGACTGGGTGCCGACCACGAAAATGTCCCCGGTCTTGAGGGTGCCGCGGTTGACCAGCACGGTCGCGAGCGGGCCTTTGCCCTTGTCGAGCTTGGCCTCGATCACGGTCGCCTCGGCGGCGCGATCGGGGTTGGCCTTGAGCTCGAGCAGTTCGGCCTGGAGCAGGATTTTCTCGATCAGATCGTCGAGCCCGGCCTTGGTCTTGGCCGAAACTTCGACGTCCTGGACGTCGCCCGACATCGCCTCGACGACGACTTCGTGCTCGAGCAGGCGTTCGCGGATTTTCTGCGGCGCGTATTCGGGCTTGTCGGACTTGGTGATCGCTACGATCATCGGCACGCCCGCGGCCTTGGTGTGGTTGATCGCCTCGATCGTCTGCGGCATCAACCCGTCGTCGCCCGCCACTACCAGGATGACGATGTCGGTCGCGTTGGCGCCGCGCATCCGCATTTCGGTGAACGCTTCGTGGCCCGGGGTATCGAGGAACGTGACCTTGTCGCCCGATTTGGTGGCGATCTGATACGCGCCGATATGCTGGGTGATCCCGCCCGCCTCGCCGCGCACGACATCGGTGCCGCGCAGCGCGTCGAGCAAGCTGGTCTTGCCGTGATCGACGTGGCCCATGATCGTGACCACCGGCGGCCTGGTGATCCGGCTCTCGTCGGCATCGACGTCGCTGGTGCTGTCGATGTCGACATCGCTCTCGGACACGCGCTGGATGGTGTGGCCGTATTCCTCGACCAGCAGCTCGGCAGTATCCTGGTCGATGGTATCGGTAACCGCCGAGGGCACGCCCAGCTTGAACAGCGATTTGACCAAGTCCGAGCCCTTTTCGGACATGCGGATCGCGAGTTCCTGGACCGTGATCGATTCGGGCACGACGACCTCGCGCGACTGCTTTTCGCGCGGCTGCGACTGGCCGGCGAAGTGCGCGCGCTTTTCCTTTTCGCGCGCACGCTTGAGCGCGGCGAGGCTGCGCGCGCGGGCGCCTTCGTCCTCGTTGAGCGCGCGGTTGACCGTGAGCTTGCCCGACTGGCGGCGCTCGGCCGGGGTCTTGTCGCGCGGATGCGCGGCTTTCTTGGGCGGCTCGGGGCGCTTGGGTGCGGCGATCGGCGTGAACCGGCGCGGTGCGGGGCCGGTGCTGGCAGGGCGCGGGGCTTCGCCTTCGGCCTCGGGCGCGGCGGCTTCGGCTGCGGGAGCTTGCGCAGCGGGAGCCGGCGCGGGGGCCGCGGCGGCAACGGGAGGAGCGGGTTCGGCTGCGCCGCCACCTTCGGCGCGGCGCTTCTCGTCGTCGGCAGCGCGCTGGCGCTCGTCGACTTCGCGGCGGTTGGCCGCCTCGAGCATGTTCATGCGCGCTTCTTCGGCTTCGCGCAGCAGCCGCGCCTGGATTTCCTGGCGCGATTCGTTGGAGACGGGCGCGGGGCGCGGCGGCGGCGGGGGCGCGGCGACGGGTGCAGCAGCAACGGGCGGCGGCGGTGCGACAACCGGTTCGGGCGCCGGCGCGGGTTCGCCCGGCTTGCCGAGCACCTTGCGGCGCTTGACCTCGACCACCACCTTGTTGGTGCGGCCGTGGCTGAAGGTCTGCTGGACCTGGCCCGCTTCGACCGAGCGCTTGATCCCAAGCGGCTTGCGGCCCAAAGTCGGTTTGATGTCGTCGCTCATGTCGTCAACCAGTCCTTCAATCTTGTAACGTCGTTTCGGCCGGAACGGCAGTTGCCGCCCGGTCGTCAGTTTCGTGACCGTTCATTTCCAAACGGGCTATGTCTTCTTCGCCCAAAGGCGAACGGCCGATGAAATGCAGCAGGCGCCCCAGCGGAGCGGCAACGCGTGCCGCCGCCGCGGAATCGGTAAGCGCCAGGTGAACGACGTTCTCGCGGCCCAATGCCACAGACAACGCCGCGCGGTCCAGTGGCAAGCGCGTGCCCGCCAGGCCGCTGCCCTCGCGCTCCGATCCGACGCGCCACGCCTGATCGAGCTTGCGCGAACCGTCCTCGCCCGCGTCCGAAGCATGCGCCAGCCAGCGCACCCGGCCCGAACGGGCATGCTCGGCAATCCGGTCGCTGCCCGTGAGCAGCCGCCCGGTGCGCTGTTCGAGCCCGAGGCGGTCGCCGATCAGACGGATCAGCGCCGCCTCGATCCGCGCGGGCAGGTCATCGGGGATCGTCAGCGGTGCGCCCTTGAACGCGCGGGCCAGCGCGCCCTTGAGCTTGCCTTTCGCCATCGCGGTTTCGAGATCGGCACGGCTCACCTGGATCCACGCGCCGCGCCCAGGCGCGCGCGCCAGGACATCGGGCAGCACTTCACCATCGGGAGAAATGGCAAGCCGGATCAGCTCATCCCGGTCGCCGTTGCGCCCGGTGAGGATGCAGCGCCGCTCGGGCGGGACTTTCCCGCCGCCGCGCGCGTCAACGATGTCGGAAGCTAGCGGCTCATTGTGAGGAATCCGCATTGGCGGCCTCCTCTGATTTCGGCTCTTCTTCGAACCAGTGCGCGCGCGCGGCCATGATGATCTCGTTGCCCTGCTCTTCGCTCAGGCTGTAATCGCCGAGCACGCCGCCCTTGTCTTCGGGACGCGCATCGCGGCGTACCGGCGGACGCGGCGCGGTGCCCGGAGGCGCCTCGCGGCGGCGCTGTTCGACGCGCTTCTTGGCGATCAATTCGTCGGTCGCGAGATCGGCGAGATCGTCGAGCGTAAAGATCTTGGCCTTGCCCAGCGTCACCAGCATCGCTTCGTTGAGATGCGGAATTGCAGCCAGGTCGTCGGACACGCCCATCCCGCGGCGCAGTTCGCGGTTGGCTTCCTCGCGGCGGTCGAGCGCTTCGGTCGCGCGGCTCTGGAGTTCCTCGGCAAGCTCCTCGTCGAAGCCCTCGATCCCGGCGATCTCGTCGAGCGAGACGTAAGCGACTTCCTCGAGCTCGCTGAACCCTTCGGCGACCAATAGCTGCGAAAGGGTCTCGTCGACGTCGAGCTCCTCCTCGAACATCTTGGAGCGCTCGGCGAATTCCTTTTGGCGCTTTTCGGTGGCTTCCTGCTCGGTCATGATGTCGATCGCCGAGGCGGTCAGCGACGAGGCGAGGCGCACGTTCTGGCCGCGGCGGCCGATCGCCAGGCTGAGCTGGTCGTCGGGGACCACGACTTCGATGCGGCTTTCTTCCTCGTCGATCACCACGCGGCTGACCGTTGCCGGCTGGAGCGCGTTGACCACGAACGTCGCGGTGTCCTCGCTCCACGGGATGATGTCGATCTTCTCGCCCTGGAGTTCCTGGACCACCGCCTGGACGCGGCTGCCCTTCATCCCGACGCAGGCGCCGACCGGATCGATCGACGAATCGCGGCTGATCACGCCGATTTTCGCGCGCGAACCGGGATCGCGGGCAGCGGCCATGATCGTGATGATCCCGTCGTAAATCTCGGGGACTTCCTGCGCGAACAGCTTCTTCATGAATTCGGGATGCGCGCGGCTGAGGAAAATCTGCGGGCCGCGGTTCTGGCGCTCGACCTTCATGATCCAGGCGCGGACGCGCTCACCGACGCGGGCAGCCTCGCGCGGGATCTGCTGATCGAGGCGGATGACGCCCTCGGCGCGGCCGAGGTTGACGATGACGTGGCCGAACTCGACCGACTTGATCACCCCGGTGATGACCTCGCCGGCGCGGTCCTTGAACTCTTCGTACTGGCGGTCCCGCTCGGCATCGCGGACCTTCTGGAAGATCACCTGCTTGGCCGATTGCGCATCGATGCGGCCGAGATCGACGGGGGGCAGCGGATCGACGATGAAGTCGCCGAGCTTGGCCCCTTCCTCGAGCTTCTGCGCGGCGGCCAGATCGACCTGCTTGAAGTAGTCCTCGACCTCCTCGACCACCTCGACCACGCGCCACAGGCGCAAGTCGCCGGTGCGCGGATCGAGCTTGGCGCGGATGTCGTTCTCGGCGCCGTAGCGGTTGCGCGCGGACTTCTGGATCGCTTCTTCCATCGCCTCGATGACGATCGATTTGTCGATCATCTTCTCGGTCGCGACGGAGGTGGCGATCGCTAGCAGTTCGGCGCGATTGGCGGAAATCGGACTGGCCATGCGTTAGTCTTCCTGTTCCTCAAGAATTTCGTCTTCGAATTCGATGTCTTCGCCGTCGTCGGCGCCGACGAGCG
The DNA here is from genome assembly GCA_025356575.1 of Novosphingobium sp. Classification (GTDB taxonomy): domain Bacteria; phylum Pseudomonadota; class Alphaproteobacteria; order Sphingomonadales; family Sphingomonadaceae; genus Novosphingobium. The sequence continues at coordinate 3,624 of JANXSP010000024.1, read as the reverse complement.
GCCGGGTCGCGGCGATCAGCCGGTCGGTGAGGACCAGCTTGGCCGACTGGATGTCGTCCAGCGCAAAAGAGACGCGGCCCGATTTCTTGTCGTCGAGCGAGACCGTATCGCCGTCAATCCCGACCAGATCGCCCTGCACCGTCTTGCGATTGCCATCTACCGGCGAACCGAGCAGCACGCGCGCTTCATGGCCCGCCCACTTGGTGTAATCCTGCGGGCGGGTGAGCGGCCGGTCGATCCCCGGCGAGCTGACCTCGAGCCGATAGGCGCCGTCCATCACATCTTCGCCCGCGGCTTCCAGTTCGTCGAAGCGGTCCGAAATCCGGCGCGAGAGCGTGGCGCAATCCTCGATCACCAATTGTCCAGTGGCAGGGCGCTCGGCCATGATCTGGAGCGCGCGTTCTTCCTCGCCGCCCTCGCTCTTGCCGCCGCCCGCTTCGCTCTTGCCGAAGATCTTCACGCGCACGAGATCGAACCCGAGCGCCCTGGCTTCGGGCTCGATGACTTCGACAAGGCGCGCGATATCGGCCATTCAAACTCCAGTGCGCCCCAGACGAAATTGGCAAACCGGTTCGGAGCCGGTCCCTTCCGGGGCCAGCCTGACGTTGGTTCACAATGTCGGGGTAACGAGGCGTAGATAGGCGGGGTCGCGCGCCAATGCAACAGCGATTGGCGGTCAGCCGGTTTCGGTAACGCTCCCTGCCCGCTCCATCAAGCCGTGCTTCTTCATGCAGTGGCGCAACTGGTCGTAGCTGAGGCCGAGCGCCTTGGCGGTGGCGCGCTGGTTGAAGCGGTGCTTGCCGAGGTGGTGCTCGATGATCCCGCGCTCGTGCGCATCGACCGCGCCGCGCAGGTCTGCGACATGATCGTGATCGGTCGCGGCCGGGGCCGATTGCCGCGGAGCGCCGGCCATTCGCTCGGTCGTGACCGGCGCGGCAGCCGGTTTCCACGGACTGTCGAACGGATCGAACACGATGTGCGCGATCGGGCGGGTGGCATCGTCCCAGCGATAGACCGCGCGCTCGATCACATTGCGCAATTCGCGGACGTTGCCCGGCCATTGGTAGGCGAGGAGCAGGTCCATCGCATGTTCGCCGAACCCCGGCCACTCGGCCCAGGCCAGTTCGCTCGCCATGCGCCGCCCGAAATAATCGGCGAGCACGAACACATCGCCCTCACGCACGCGCAGCGGCGGCAGCGTGATCACCTCGAAGCTCAGCCGGTCGAGCAGATCGGCGCGGAAGCGGCCTTCTTCGGCAAGCTGGGGCAGGTCTTCGTTGGTCGCCGCGACGATCCGCACGTCGACACGCATCGGCCGCGACGACCCGATTCGCGTGACCTCGCCATATTCGACCGCGCGGAGCAGGCGCTCCTGCGCGCCCATCGACAGCGTCGCCAGTTCGTCGAGGAACAGCGTGCCCTTGTCGGCTTCCTCGAACCGCCCGGCGCGGGCGCGCGTGGCGCCGGTGAACGCGCCCGCCTCGTGCCCGAACAGTTCGGCCTCGATCAGCGTCTCGGGCAGCGCCGCGCAGTTCAGCGTAACGAGCGGTTCATCCCACCGCGCCGACAGACGGTGGAGCCGTTCTGCGATGAGCTCCTTGCCCGTACCCCGTTCGCCGACGACCAGCACCGGTCGGCGCATCGGCGCGGCGCGGCTGGCCCGCTCGACCGCATCGAGGAATGCCCCCGATTGCCCGATGAATTGACCTTGTCGCTCCATAACCAAGACATAGCGGAAATTCCCAAGCTTTCGCAATGGGCGCGTCGAGCTGGCCTGAAGAATATCGCAATTCCGCGCGTTTTCGAATTGGCACGGCCCATGCAATGTACGGGTCATCGGCACGCATCACTGCTGCCAATGGAGATAGACGATGTTTCAGACCCGCCCGCGCCGTCCGCTTTCGCTGCTCGACCGATCGGTCGTGATCAGCATCGCGGCGATGGCTGCGATGAACCTGCTGGTGGTGGCGCAGCAGTACCAGGCTGCTCCGCTTCTTGCGCTGACGAGCACCGCTGCGGCCAACAGCGCATGACGGGCCCCGTCGATCCGGATCGCTTTGGTTCCGATCCTTTGGGACCGGAATACGACAGCCCGCCGGCGCGCTCGCGTTTCGACGTGGAGATCGACCGGGTCCGCCGGTCCGCCACCCCGACCACCAATTCGTACAACTCCGGAGTACCCTGGATGGGAATTTTCTCGCGCACCCGCGATATCATCGCTGCCAATTTCACCGAGCTGCTCGACAAGGCCGACGATCCTTCGAAGATGATCCGCATGATCATCCTCGAGATGGAGGAGACGCTGGTCGAGGTTCGTGCCAGCGCGGCGCGCACGATCGCCGACCAGAAGGAAATGCACCGCCACACGGTCAAGCTCGACCGGCTCCAGGCCGATTGGGGCGAGAAGGCCCAGCTTGCGCTGTCGAAGGACCGCGAGGACCTGGCCCGCGGCGCGCTCGTCGAAAAGAAAAAGGCCGCGGACATGGCCGACCAGCTCAAGGTCGAAATCCTCGTCCTCGATGACGCGCTGCGCGCTTATGAGCTCGATATCGACAAGCTCCAGAACCGCCTGCGCGAAGCCCGCACCCGCCAGGGCGCGATCGCCGCGCGGCTCGAAAGCGCCGAGAACCGGGTGAAGCTGCGCACGCTGCTCGCCAGCGAGCGGGTCGACGAGGCGATGGCCCGCTTCGACCAGCTCGAACGCCGGGTCGATTACGCCGAAGGCCGCGCCGACGCGCTGAGCCTGGCCGACGGGAGCAAGAACCCCGCCAGCCTGGCCGACCAGATCTCCGCGCTCGCCGGCAGCGACAAGATCGACGAGGAGCTCGCCGCGATGAAGAGCGCGCTCTCCTCCGACAACAAGGAGGTTTGATCGTGGGCGAAGAAATCGTCATCATCCCGATGATCGTATTGGGGCTGCCGTGGATCGTGTTCCACTACATCACCAAGTGGAAGACCGCGGCGACGCTGACCAACGACGACGAATCGCTGCTCGAGGAGCTCTACACCCTGTCGCGCCGGCTCGATGAGCGGATGGACACGGTCGAACGCCTGGTCAGCGCCGACAATCCCGAGTTCAAGCCCGCGCGCCTCGGCCAGAGCCGCGAACTCGACGACCAGCCGCTGCACGAGCTCGACCGCCTGCTCGGCGATCGCACAAACAAGAGGATGCCCAAGTGAACAGCCTGCGCACACGCTTTTACCGCGATAAGCTCCATGGCAAGATTTTCGGAATTTGCGCCGGGATCGCCGATTACACAGGGGTCGACGTGCTGTGGATCCGGCTTGGCGCAATCGCGCTGACGATGATGGGCGGCGGCATCCTGATCCCGCTGTACTTCGTCGCGGGGATCCTCGCCGCCAAGAAGCCCGATCACCTCTACGTCGATCGCAGCGAGCAGCAGTTCTGGCAGCGCGTGCGCCAGTCGCCCGCGCGCAGCGCCCGCGACGTCCGCGCCAGCCTGCGCGATGTCGACCGCCGCCTGGCCGAAGTCGAAGCACACTACGTTACCAACAACCCGCGCCTTGCCGACGAAATCGAACGGCTGCGCTGAACCACTCGCACAAAGGGGAATACGACAATGGAGGGCTATATGGCTTTGATGATTCCGATCCTGGCCCTGA
>JANXSP010000004.1 GCA_025356575.1 Novosphingobium sp. | reverse complement strand
ACGCCGCGACGCATACCCCGAGTGCGGTCATCCCGGCGCTCTGCGTCGCCGAAGTGATCCAGTTTTCGACGAGCCCGGCACCCGCCAGCAGCCCCGCGAGCAGCCACGGGCGCGGCGGCCAATCGTCAGTTTGCCCGGCGGCGTTCGGCCTTATCGGCAGGGCGGATTCGGCCATCGGCGCGCGTCCCGCCCAGCGGATCAGTTGACACCCGGCTGCGGCGGTGAGCCCTGCTCGATCCCCGGCGGAAGTTGCGGTGCGCCCGGAGGACCAGCACCGGGGCCAGCACCACCGGGAACCGCGCCCTTGCCGCCTTGCCCCTGCATCTGCTGCTGCATCGCCTGCATCTGCGCCTGCATCGCCATGATCTCCTGCTTGCTCTTGAAGTCGAGCAGTTCGATGTCGAAGTTGAGATCGGTGCGCGGCGGAATTTCGCCCGCGGCCTTGTCGCCGTAGGCCAGCTGCCACGGGATATGGACCTTGTACTTGCCGCCCTTCTGCATCTGTTCGAGCGCCTTGGTGAAGCCGGGGACGACTTCGGCGAGCGGGAACACCGCGCGCTGCTGCTGGTCGAACACCTTGCCGCTGGGCAGCGTGCCCTTGTAGTTGATCAGCGCGACATCCTCGGTGGTCGGCGAAGGTCCCTTGCCCGCGAGCACCGTCACCACCTTGACCGAGGCGGGCAAGCTGAACCACGCAATCGCGGCGGCGGCCAGCGCCACTGCGAGCACCCCGAGCCAAAGCTTGGTCAGCGATCCCTTGGCGATCGGCTGAAGCGGAACGCGGGTAATTTCGGTCATGGCAGAAGGATCCTGGGCGAGCGCCGGCGCAGGCGCGGTAACAACAAAAAAGGCGCGGGAGGTAAGCCCCGCGCCCTTTTGGCTTATCGATTAATCGGGAGCAAGCGCCCGCTGGACAGCGGTCTATTTGCCGCCGTCGCGTTCCATGCGCTTGCGTTCCATCTTGCGCGCACGGCGGACCGCTGCGGCCTTTTCGCGCGCGCGCTTTTCCGATGGCTTTTCAAAGTGCCGGCGCAGCTTCATCTCGCGGTAAACGCCTTCGCGCTGGAGCTTCTTCTTGAGTGCCCGCAGCGCCTGGTCGACGTTGTTGTCGCGAACCATAATTTGCATAAACCGACTTACCTCGTGAACGGAGATCAGCCCCGCGAAACCGGGACGCCCCTTTAACAGAAACGAAAACAGGCGCCGAATCCCCAACGGGTCGGTCCTGACGAGGGCGCGGCTAGCAAACGGACCGCGTTAAAGCAACCCCTCCGTCATTCGCCGGCGGCTTCTGACACGTCCGGACCGCTCGCACAGCGAGTCGTGGAGGAGCCGCTTTCGCGCACTTTGCCCCCGGCGCGCAATCCCGCTAGGGGAACGCAGATGGCCGCCCCCTCCCCCCTTGCAGCATCCGCGCTGGTCGCATTCGGCGGCGGCGGCGGGGCGTGGCTTCGCTATGCCGCGAGCCGCGCGATCCCCGCAGCCACGTTCCCGTGGGCGACTTTGTCGGTCAACGTCGCGGGGAGTTTTGCGATGGGCCTGCTCGCAGGCTGGCTGGCGCGGCACGGCGGCAGCGAACCATGGCGGCTGCTGCTCGGGGTCGGTGTGCTGGGCGGGTTCACCACGTTCTCCGCGTTCTCCCTCGAGATTGCGGCGATGATCGAGCGCGGCGCCATCGCCGCGGCGGCGGCCTACGCGCTGGTCTCGGTCGGCGCCGGGGTCGCGGGACTGTTTGCCGGGCTGCTGCTGATGCGAGCGGCCGCATGACCGCTTCCGACACCGTCCGCCAGTTCACCGTCGCGCCCGACGACGACGGCGTCCGGCTCGACCGCTGGTTCAAGCGCCACTTGCCCCAGATCGGTTTCGCCACGATCAGCCGCTGGGCGCGGACCGGACAAATTCGCATCGATGGCAAGCGCGCCGATCCTGCCGACCGCGTGCTCACCGGACAGACCCTGCGCGTACCCCCCGGCGGCGAACCCGTCCCCACCACCAAGACCGCGCGCCCGCGCAAGGAATTGACCGAGGCGCAACTGGCGCAGGCGAAAGCAATGGTCCTGACGCAGGACCGCGCCGCAATCGTGCTCAACAAGCCGCCGGGCCTCGCCACGCAGGGCGGCACCGGCACGCACGAACATGTCGACGGGCTGCTCGATGCGTTTGCCGAAACCGGCCCGCGCCCGCGGCTGGTCCACCGGCTCGACAAGGATACCTCGGGGGTCCTCCTCATCGCGCGTACCCCGGGCAGTGCAGCGTTTTTCTCCAAGCGCTTTGCCGGACGTTCGGCCCGCAAGATCTACTGGGCGCTGGTCGTCGGCGTGCCCGAGATCGCGGATGGCCTGATCGAACTGCCGCTGGCCAAGCAGCCCGGCACCGGCGGCGAAAAGATGATGGTCGACGAGACCGAGCACGGCATGCCCGCGCGCACCCGCTACCGCGTGGTCGATTATGCCGGGGGCCGCGCCGCGTGGGTCGAGCTACAACCGTTCACCGGACGCACGCACCAGCTGCGCGTCCACATGGCGGCGATCGGCCATCCGATCGTCGGCGACGGCAAGTATGGCGGGCAGGAAGCTTTCCTGACCGGCAGCATCAGCCGCAAGATGCACCTCCACGCGCGGCGCCTGATCATCGAGCATCCCGACGGCACCCCGCTCGATGCAACTGCGCCGCTGCCCGAACATTTCGCCGCGACGATGGCGCAATTGGGGTTCGACGAAGCCGCGGGCGAGGCGCTCCCTTCGGCCCCGCCCCCGCCCAGTGCCGCGGTCAAGAAACAGGCCGCGCGCGCACATGCCAAGCAGTTCCGCAAGGAACGCCGCGGCGAACGGCGCGGGCGCGGCGAGAAAGCGGCGCCGGTCGACAAAGCCGGCAAGCCCGACAAACCCAGGCCCAAGGCCCCCGCTGTGCCGGTCAAACGTGCGCCCGGGCGCGTCCGCAAGAAGCGCAAACCCTGATGATGCCGGGGTCGGGCAAGCTCGCTGTCTTCGACTGCGACGGCACTCTCGTCGATAGCCAGGCGGGGATCTGCGCCGCGATGGACGCCGCATTCGCTGCCTCCTCGCTCGCCCCTCCCGATCGCCACGCGGTCCGCCGCACCGTCGGGCTCAGCCTCGAGCAGGCGATAGCCGGGCTGCTCCCGCACCGCCCGGAAACGCTCCACGCCGAGGTGTCGGCGCATTTTCGCGAGGCTTTCAAGCTTTCGCGCGAAACCGGTGCGCTGACCGAGCCGCTCTATGACGGTATCCCCGAATTGCTCGATGCTTTGCGCGCGCGCGGCTGGGCGCTCGGCGTCGCCACCGGCAAAAGCGACCGCGGGCTTATCCATTGCCTGTCCGTGCATGGGCTGTTCGACCGGTTCGTCACGCTCCAGACCGCCGATCGCCACCCTTCCAAGCCGCACCCGGCGATGCTCGAAGCCGCGCTCGCCGAGGCCGGGGTCGGTGCAGCCGACGCGGTAATGATCGGCGACACGTCGTACGACATGGCGATGGCGCGCGCCGCCGGGGTCCGCGCGGTCGGGGTCGACTGGGGTTATCACGATCCCGCCGAATTGCGGGCTTCCGGGGCGCAAGCCGTGGCGCTGACCCCGCGCGAACTGGATGCACTGTTGTGACGGACGACGAGAGCCGCGCCCGGGCGCGCTGGATCACCCTTCAGTTGATGCGCGTGAGCGGGGCCGCGCTGGTCATGGTCGGGGCGATCATCGCGGTCGGCCGAACATCGCTGCCCACGGCGGCGGGGACCGTGCTGATGCTGGTGGGGCTGCTCGATGCCACGGTGATCCCGCTCGTGCTTGCACGCCGCTGGCGCACGCCCAAGCCGTGAAGCGGTTCTGGGATACGGTTGCGGTCGAGGCGGTAGCCGGCGGCTGGCGCGTGGTCCTCGATGGCCGCCCGATCAAGACCGCGGTAGGCGCGCCGCAAATCGTCCCCAGCGCCGCGCTCGCCCAGGCATTGGCCCACGAATGGCGTTCGCAAGGGGCAGACATCGACGCCCGTGCGTTCGTTTTGCGTGACATGGCCGATTTTGCGATCGACATCGCCCGCACGGACCGCGACGCGGTGATCGCCGCGCTGCTCGCTTACGCCGGGAGCGATACCCTGTGCTATCGCGCCGAGCCCGACGAGCCGCTCGCGATCCGTCAGCGGGCGGTGTGGGAACCATTGCTCGCCGCTGCCGAGGAACGCTGGAGCGTGGCGTTCACGCGGGTCAGCGGGATCATCCACCGGGCGCAGCCGCCCGCGACGTTGAAGACGATGCGCGCCGCGCTGACCGAGCAAGACGACTTCACGCTTGCCGCGCTCAACACCCTGGCAAGCCTGGCCGCATCGCTGGTCATCGCGCTTGCGGCGGCAGAACCGGGCGCGGATGCGGCGGCGTTGTGGGACGCCGCCAACCTCGAGGAAGACTGGCAGGCCGAGCAATGGGGCGTCGACGACGAAGCCTTGGCCCTGCGCACCCGCCGCGCGGCGCTGTTCGGCGATGCGATGCGGTTCGCCGCGCTGCTGCGCCGGGAATCCTGAGCCGGGCCGCGCGGTTGCTTCGGTAACCCGGGAGATACCGATGCCGCTTACCGCTATCGCGCTCAATTGCTCGCTCAAGCCATCGGGCCAGCGCAAGCCGCGGTCATCGACCGACGCGATGATTGCGGTCATCGCCAAGGCGTTTGAAAAATACGATGTCGCGGTATCCGAAACGCTGCGCATCGCCGACTACAACGTCATGCCGGGGGTCAGCTCCGACGAGGGCAAGGGTGACGATTGGCCCGCGCTGCGCTCGAAAATCCTTGCCCACGACATCATGATTTTCGGCGGACCGATCTGGATGGGTCAGGTCGGCAGCGTGGCCAAGCGCGTGCTTGAGCGGATGGATGCGTTCCTGGGTGAAACCGACGATGCCGGACGCATGCCGAGCTACGGCAAGGTCGCGGTTGCGGCGATCGTCGGCAACGAGGACGGCGCCCACTTCGTCACCGCCCAGCTGTTCCAGTCGCTCAACGACACCGGCTGGACGATCCCGCCCTCGGCCGCGTGCTACTGGGTCGGCGAGGCAATGGGCGACGTCGATTTCGTCGATCTGAAAGCGGTCCCGCGCAAGGTCACGATGGCCGCGGCGATGCTTGCGAGCAATGCCGCGCATCTTTCCGCCCTGCTAAAGCCCCATGCCTACCCCGGCACCTGACAAGACCCCCGCCATGCCGCGGGCGACCGGGACGCCTAGCCGATCCAGTCGGCGACCTGATCGGCCACGGCATTGGCGGCCTGATTGAGTGCAGGGCCGACCAGCGCGGGCTTGTCGCTTATCCCCGGCACGATGTTTTCGAAGCGCTTGGTGGTAACCACGCCGCCCGGCGTTTCGCGCACCGCATCGAACCGCACGACCACCGACTGGCTCCGCGCGTCGTAGCCCATGTCGACCAGCCGGCCGTAAAGCCGCATCCGTCCCGAAGCTTCGGTATCGACACCTTCGAAGACCAGGCGGTTGCCCTTGGCACGCAGCGTTTCGGCGAGCAGCGCGCGCATCAGCCGCGCCGGGCGTTCGACCCACAACGCGCTCTTGAGATAGGCGACGTTGCTATCGTCGATCTGCACCGGCACGCGCTGGACCCCCAGCCGCCGATCGGTCTCGGGATCGAGGACGATGATCGCATCGGACAGCTTGCCGCTCGCGCTGGTGCCCGCTGCCACCGCGTGCGCCGGGGTCAGGTTGAACAGCGTCGGCGGGACCTTGCCGCCGAGCCCGAGACACCCGCTCAGCGCCAGCGCCATTGCTGCCGCGGTCAGGATTGGAAATGCGCGCATGGTGATCGGTTCCCCCGGGGTCAGTGCTTGTAGTCGGGCAGCTTGGGCCCGCCGAGCAAGCCGGCCGCGCCCTGATCGTCGAGCCGCTCGGTCACGCTGCGCAGCGCCCGGCTGGTTGCGCGTAGATCGCGCAACGCCGCCTCGGCTGCGGGCAATGTCGTCTCGCTGAGTTGGCGTGCCGCTGGTCGCGCATCGCTGAGCGTGCCGTTGAGTTGATCCGCCGCGTGCTGCGCCGATTGCAGCGTGGTGCGCAGCTGCGCGGCAACCGAGGCGCCTTCCTGGTTGAGCATGTGATCGGCCGATCCGGCAACCCGGTCGAAGCTCGCCAGCGTGGTGTTCGCTTGGCGCAGGGTCGACTGCAGTTCGAGCATCGTGCGCTGGATTTGCGGCGAGGCATCGGCCAGGTTGCCCGAAAGCCGCTCGGTATTGGTGAGCATGCCCTGGATCGATTTCTGGTTCTGATCGGACAGCACCATCGTCAGCCGTTCGGTCAGCGTCGCCAGCCGCTCGAGCAGCAGCGGCGCGTTGCTGAGCAGTTCGCCCAGCCCGCCGCGGCGCGTGGGAATGACCGGGACGCCTTCGGGTCCGATCTCGGTGATCGGCGGCGCGCCCTTGACCGCGCCATCGAGCTGGATCGTCGAGACCCCGGTGAAGCTGCCCTGGATAAACGCCGTGGTGCCCTGGAGCACGGGGATACTTTCATCGACCTTGATCCGCACGCGGACGAATTCGGGATCGCGCTTCCACAGATCGATCGTCTTGATCTGCCCGGCCGGAACCCCCGAGAACGACACTTGCGAACCCTTGGCCAGGCCATCGACTGATTGCTTGAAAAAGATGTCGTATTCGCGCTGGTCGGCATGGCCGAGCCGCGCGATCCAGATGATGAACGCCGCCAGCACGGCGAGCAGCGCCAGGCTTACTGCCCCGACCCAGATATGGTTTGCCCGCGTTTCCATGGCTTTGGCTTATGCCTTTCCGGCTCGCTGATTGTCCATCGCTTTGCTGCGATCCTGCGCCCCCTGCGCACCGCGGCCGCGCGGGCCGTTGAAATATTCCTGGATCCACGGGTGATCGAGCGCGAGCAGTTCGGGGATCGTCCCGACCGCGATCACCTTCTTGTCGGCCAGGACCGCCACCCGGTCGCAAATCTCGTAAAGGGTATCGAGATCGTGGGTGATCAGGAACACCGTCAGCCCGAGCGTCTCCTGAAGTTCGCGGGTCAGGCTGTCGAATGCCGCCGCGCCGATCGGATCGAGCCCTGCGGTCGGCTCGTCGAGGAACAGGAGCTCGGGGTCTAGCGCGAGCGCGCGGGCGAGCCCGGCCCGTTTGCGCATTCCGCCCGATAGCTCGGACGGAAACTTGCCCGTCGCTTCTTCGGGGAGCCCCGACAGCAGCACCTTGAACCGCGCGATCTCGTGACGCAGCGCATCGGTGATCTCGGGGTAGAATTCCTTGAGCGGAACCTCGACGTTCTCGGCCACGGTCAGCGTCGAAAACAGCGCCCCGCCCTGGAACAGGACCCCCCAGCGGCTGCGGATGTCGATATCGTCGTCGTCCTGCGCGTCGGTGATCGAGCGGCCGAGCACTTCGATCGATCCCTCGGAAGGGATCTGCAGCCCGATGATCGAGCGCATCAGCACGGACTTGCCGGTGCCCGAGCCGCCGACCACGCCGATGATTTCACCCCGGTTGACCTCGAGATCGAGCCCGTCGTGGATCACCTGATCGCCGAAGCAGTTGCGCAGGCCCCTGATTACGATCGGATGCTCACCGGTGAACGCGGGCGGGATTTCGTCAAGCGCTTCGTCCTGGACGACGTCGCGGATTTGTTCGGCGTCGTCGCTCATCCCCAGCCAACCTTGGTGAAGAACACCGCGAAAAACGCGTCGAGCACGATAACCATGAAGATAGCCTGGACCACCGCCTGTGTCGTGCGCTTGCCGACTTCCTCGGCATTGCCTTCGACCTGCATGCCCTGATAGCAGCCGGCCAGCGCGATGATCAGGCCGAACACCGGCGCCTTGACCAGCCCGACCCACAAATCGCTGATCGGGACGACTTCCTGGATCCGCGTAAGAAACGTGAAAAACGGAATGTCGAGCGCGAAATTGGCGAGGAATGCGCCGCCAACGATCGCCATGATCGAGGCATAGAACCCCAGCAGCAGCATCATGAAAAACGCCGCGAGGATCCGCGGAACGACCAGCGCCTCCATCGGCGAGACCCCAATGGTTCGCATCGCATCGATTTCCTCGGTCAGCTTCATCGTGCCCAGCTGCGCCGCGAAGGCCGAGCCCGAGCGCCCGGCGACCATGATCGCGGTCATCAGCGGGCCAAGCTCGCGCATCGACAGCCGCCCCGTCAGGTTGATCGTATAGATCGACGCACCGAACTGTTCGAGCTGGACCGCGCCTTGCTGGGCGATCACGATCCCGATCAGAAAGCTCATCAACCCGATAATGCCGAGCGCCGAGACCCCGACCAGCTCGACCTGGCGAACGAATGCCTTGGTCCTGAACCGCGTTGGGTGGCGGATCAGCGACCCCAACGCGACCACGATGGCGCCGAGAAACCCGACAATTCCGCGGATGCCCTGACCAAAAGTAACGATCCCCGCGCCGACCGCTTCGGGAACGCGGCGCAGTAGCGGCTCACGCGCCTCGCGGATCGCGGCATCGCCTTCGGAGATCTTGACCGCGTCGATCAGCCGCGTTGCCTTCTCATCGGCCCCGACTATCTCGGCACCGTTGTCGCGCGCGACGCGCCAGGCAGTCCACGCGCCAACGGTATCGATTTCAGCGATCCCCGACAGATCGACGGTGGTGACCTTGTCCGGGATCGACCGCAGCTGGCGGTCGATTACCCCGATCGACGCCACGGTCAACGGCCCGGTAAGCGCGATTTTCACGCCCCCGTCCTTGCCCGCCTCGGATGTAAATTCGGCCCACTCGCGCATTGGCGGCTGACATGCGGGAAAAAGCGTGAGGCTACAAGGGCCACTCGCGGCAGGCCCCCGGCACGCGCAGCGGTTGCGCCGTGCGGGCAGCGCTGGCAAAGCCGCGCGCGATGACCGAGACCACGCTTGCCAAGACCTTCGACCCCGCCGCGATCGAAGCGCGCTGGTATGACCATTGGGAAAGCCGCGGGCTGTTCCGCCCCGATCGCCCCGACGCGGTACCCTTCACGATCGTCAACCCGCCGCCCAATGTCACGGGCAGTCTCCATATCGGCCACGCACTCGACAACACGCTGCAGGACGTGGTCGTCCGCTACGAACGGCTGCGCGGCAAGGACGCGCTGTGGGTGGTCGGCACCGACCACGCAGGAATCGCGACCCAGATGGTGGTCGAGCGCGAGCTGGAAAAACGCCAGGACAAGCGCGCGAATTACAGCCGCGAGGATTTCGTTGCCAAGGTCTGGGAGTGGAAGCACGAAAGCGGCGGCACCATCACAGGGCAATTGCGCCGCCTCGGCTGCTCGATGGACTGGTCACGTGAACAGTTCACGATGGACCCGCATTTCACCAAGGCGGTGACCAAGGTGTTTGTCGATCTGTACAACAAGGGATTGATCTACCGCGACAAACGCCTGGTCAACTGGGATCCCAAGCTCAAGACCGCGATCAGCGATCTGGAAGTCGAAACGCGCGATGTCGCAGGCGGGTTCTGGCGGTTTCGCTATCCGCTCGCCGACGGGTCGGGCGCGGTCGAAGTCTCCACGACCCGGCCCGAAACGATGCTCGCCGACATGGCGGTCGCGGTCCATCCCGATGACGCGCGCTATGCCGCCGTCGTGGGGAAGGACATTCTCCAGCCGTTGACCGGGCGGCGGTTCAAGGTCGTGGCGGATGAACACGCCGATCCCGAACTCGGCAGCGGCGTGGTCAAGATCACCCCGGGCCACGATTTCAACGATTTCGAAGTGGGCAAGCGCGCTGGGATCGCAGCGGGAGAAATGCTCAACATGTTCGATGCCGAGGGCAAAGTCGTGCAGGCCGGCGATGGACTGGTGCCCGACAAATATCTCGGCCTCGACCGCTTCGTGGTGCGCGAAATGATCGTGGCGGACCTGAAGGCCGCCGGCTTCCTCGTCCCCCACGTCGACAAGGACGGCGCCGAGCACGACGCCGAACCGCGCACCATCCCCACCCCGTTCGGCGACCGCGGCGGCGTGGTCATCGAACCGTGGCTTACCGACCAGTGGTATGTCGACGCCAAGACCCTCGCCGGGCCGCCGATGGCAGCCGTGCGCGACGGGCGCATCGAGATCGTCCCCAAGACATGGGAAAAGACGTTCTTCAACTGGATGGAGAACATCCAGCCGTGGTGCGTGTCACGGCAGTTGTGGTGGGGGCACAGGATACCGGCTTGGTACGCCGAAGACGGTACGATCTGGGTCGCGGAGGACGAGGCAGCCGCACAGGCGCTTGCAGGCGGTCGCACGCTGACGCGCGACGACGACGTCCTCGACACCTGGTTCTCGAGCGCGTTGTGGCCGTTCGCCACGCTGGGCTGGCCCGAGGACAACGACCTGCTCGCCAAGCATTACCCCAACGACTTGCTCATCTCGGGCTTCGACATCCTGTTCTTCTGGGATGCGCGGATGGCGATGCAGGGAATGGAGCTCATGCACGATGTGCCGTGGCGGCGGCTCTATCTCCACGGCCTCGTCCGCGCCGCCGACGGCCAGAAGATGTCCAAGTCCAAGGGCAATGTGGTCGATCCGCTGCTGCTGATCGACAAGTTCGGCGCCGATGCGTTGCGCTTCTTCATGGCGGCGATGGAGAGCCAGGGCCGCGACGTCAAAATGGACGAGAAGCGAGTCGAGGGTTACCGCAACTTCGCCACCAAGCTGTGGAACGCCGCGCGGTTCTGCCAGGCCAACGGAATTGCTGCATCGACCACGCTTGAAGCACCTGTAGCGAAGAGTGCGGTGAACCGCTGGATTATCGGCGAAGTTGTCGAGACGCTCGCCGCGCTCGATCAGGCAATGGCCGACCTGCGCTTCGACGCCGCAGCAAACGCGATCTACCACTTCGTGTGGGATACGTTCTGCGACTGGTACATCGAACTGATCAAGGGTTCGTTCGACGACGAGACCAAGGCGGTGGCCGGGTGGGTGCTCGACCAGATCCTGGTCATGCTCCACCCGTTCATGCCGTTCGTGACCGAGGAACTGTGGTCGGCAATGGGCGCGCGCGAGAACGAGCTCATCGTGGCCCGCTGGCCCGCGCCGGGCGCCGGGGTGGACGCCGAAGCCAAGCGCGAGGTTGAATTTCTGGTCGGACTGGTCGGCAACTTGCGCACCGCAAAAAACGAACTTGGGATTGCGCCTGGAGCCAAGCTCACCGCCTACCTTGCCGAACCGAGCGCGGCGACGCGCGCGATTATCGAGCGCAACCGCGGCGCGATCGACCGCCTGGCACGGCTGAACTCGGTGCGCTTCGAGGCGGCGCCGGCGGGCGCGGCAATGCAGGTCGGTGCGAGTGACGCAACGCTGGTGATCCCGCTGGGCGGCGTGGTCGACCTTGCCGCCGAACGGGCGCGGCTGACCAAGGCGCTCGAAGCCTCGCAGAAAGAAGCGCGCAGTCTCGAAGGCCGCCTCTCCAACCCTGCGTTCGCGCAGAAGGCCAAGCCCGAGGCGATCGAGAAGGCCCGCGCGGATCACGCCGCGCATGCTGCCGAGGCCGAGCGGCTGGCGGCGGCGCTGGCGCGGTTGGGGTGAGCTACGATCGCGCGATCCTCCCCGGTACGGGGAGGTTCCCATGCTGACCCTCGCCACCACATCCCCCGGCGTGCCCGAAATCTTCGCCTCGCTTCAGGGCGAGGGACCGTCCGCCGGGCGCCCGTCGACTTTCGTCCGGCTGTCGCGGTGCAATCTGGCGTGTGTGTGGTGTGACACGGCCTACACCTGGCACTTTACCGGCGATGCGCGGCCCCACCGCGGCGGCGCGACGTTCGAACGCGCGCCCAACCAGATCGCGCTGGCCGAAAGCGAAGTCGCTGCCGCGATCATGGCGCTGGGCGGCGACCGGCTGGTGATCACCGGGGGCGAGCCGCTGCTCCAAGGAAACGCAATCGCCCGGATGCTGACGAGCGTGCGCGGGCACCATGTCGAGATCGAGACCAACGGGACCGTGGGCCCGCCCGCGGCGCTCGATGCGCGGGTCGACCAGTACAACGTCAGCCCCAAGCTGGCGCATAGCGGAAACCTGGCCGCCCTCGCGCTGGTGCCCGAGCGGCTGGTAGCCTGGGCCGCCGATCCCCGGGCATTCTTCAAATTCGTGGTCGCCGAACCGGATGATCTGGCGCAGGTGCTGTCACTTCAGGCCGAATACGCGATACCGGCATCGCGACTGTTCGTGATGCCCGAGGGAACGACTTCCACGGCGCTGCGTAATCGCTCGCGGTGGCTGGGCGAAGCGTGCATGGCGCACGGGCTACGGTTGTCCGACCGGCTTCATATCCACTTGTACGGTGATACGCGGGGCACTTGAATGAGCGAAACCGCTATCCCCGATGGCGCCACCACGGCCCCGCCCGCGCGTCCGCAGCGGACCGATTTGACCCAGGGTCCGATCCTGCGCACGCTGGCGCTGTTCGCGGCACCGACGCTGCTTTCGAACGTGCTCCAGTCGCTCAACGGATCGATCAACACGATCTGGGTCGGGCGGCTGATCGGTGAAAGCGCACTGGCGGCGACGGCGAATGCCAACATCGTCATGTTCCTGGTGTTCTCGGCGATCTTCGGGTTCGGCATGGCGGCGATCGTGCGGATCGGGCAAAGCTTCGGCGCGCGCGATGTCGAAGCGGCGCGGCGCACGTTCGGCACGGTCATCGGGCTGACCGTGGTCCTTGCGCTGCTGGTCGGGGTCCTGGGCTGGCTGTTTGCACCGCGGCTGCTCGCCCTGCTTGGCACTCCTGCCGACGCGCGCGCGCTGGCGCTGGCGTATTTGCGCGTGATCTTCGTGTCGCTGCCCGCGGGCATGGTCAGCGTCGTGATCTCGATGGGCCTGCGCGGCAGCGGCGATTCGCGCAGCCCGCTGTATTTCATGATCGTCACGGTGTTGATCGACATCGTCCTCAATCCGCTGCTGATCCGCGGGCTGGGTCCGGTCCCCGCGTTCGGCATTGCAGGATCGGCCGCGGCGACTGCGACCGCCAACCTGGCCGGCCTGATCGGGATCATCGTGTGGATCTATGCGCGCGATCTCCCGCTACGGTTGCGCGGAGCCGAACTGCGCTGGCTTATCCCGCAGCGCGCAGAGCTTCGCTATATCCTGCGCAAGGGCCTGCCGATGGGCGCGCAGATGCTGATCATCTCGGGCGCCGGAATCCTCATGATCGGGCTGGTCAACCGCGAGGGACTGCTGACCGCGGCGGCGTTCAGCGCCTCGCTCCAACTGTTCAATTACGTCCAGATGCCCGCGCTGGCGATCGGCGCCGCGGTGAGCGCGATGGCCGCGCAGAACATCGGGGCGCTGCGCCATGACCGGGTCAGTCAGGCGACCCGCGCCGGGATCATGCTCAACCTGGTCATGACCGGGACGATCATCGCGCTGCTGCTCGTGCTCGACCGCGCCGTACTGGGGCTGTTCCTCGGCAATGCCAGCCCGGCAGTGCCACTGGCGCGTCACATCATGTTGCTCGCGTCGTGGTCGTTCCTGCTGTTCGGGGTGATGATCGTGATGTTCAGCACGATGCGCGCCTATGGCGCGGTGATCGCGCCGCTGATCATCCTGGGAGTGGCGCTCTATCCGGTGCGGCTCGGCTTCTATTACCTGGCCTATCCCCGCCTTGGCGCCGATGCGATCTGGCTGGCGTTTCCCGCGGGCGCGGTCGTGTCGCTAGGCCTGACGCTCGCCTTCTACCTGCGCGGGCCGTGGCAGAAGCAGATGGCGGCGGGCAGCGTGGGTTCGGTGCGGCCGGTTGGCGCGGTCCGGCCAGCGGCGTAACTAGCGGCCCTGTGCGCGCCAACGCTGGACGATCCGCCCGACCATTTCTTCTTCGCCGCCAGTTTCGCGCCAGAGTTCGCTGAACGAAGGGTCGCCCGAGGCGGGCCGCTTCGATTCTTCCAGCGTATCGAACGAAACGCGAATGGGGATCGAGACGCCCTCGCCGCAGATGATGCATTCGCGGTTGCGCAGCGCCGGGATCGAATCGAGGAAACCGCGCGCGCCTTCGGGCATCGCCGCCTTGACGAAGGCCTGGTCGCGGTCGTTGTTGAGGCGCATCGAGATGATCGTGCCGCACTGGCTGAGCACGCCTTCGGCCAGATCGGACGGACGCTGGGTGATCAGACCAAGCGAGATCCCGTACTTGCGCCCTTCCTTGGCGATGCGGCTGAGGATGCGCCCGACCGATGATCCATCGGCGTTCTTCTCGTTGGGTACATAGCGGTGCGCTTCTTCGCATACGAGCAGGATCGGGCGGGTTTTTTCCTCACGCGCCCAGATCGCGAAGTCGAACACCAGACGGCTCAGCACCGCAACCACGGTCGAAGTGACGTCGGACGGAACCCCCGAGACGTCGACGATCGAGATCGGCTTGCCTTCGGAAGGCATGCGGAAAATCTTGGCAATGAAATCGGCCATGGTGTCGCCGACGAGCATGCCCGAGAACATGAACTGATAACGCGGATCGGCCTTGATCTCGTCGATCTTGCTTTTCACCCGCATATACGGCGCGGACGAGCCCGCCTTGTCGAGCTTGCCCATCTCGTTCTGCAACACCGTAGTCAGGTCCGAAAGCAGGTAGGGGATCGGCGAATCGACCGTTATCTTGCCCATGCCTTCGGCCAGCCGGTTCTTGGCGCGGGCCTGGAGCAGGCACTTGGCGAGGATATCGGCATCGTCCTGGCGGTCGTTGCCCGACGAGGTCAGGAACACTTCGCAGTGCTCCTCGAAATTCATCAGCCAGTACGGCATCTGCAGGTTGGAGACATCGAAGATCAACCCGGTGTGGCGGAACGCGGCGGAGTATTCGCCGTGCGGATCGATCATCAGGATGTGCCCGGTGGGCGCGGCTTCGCAGATCTTGTGGAGGATCAGCGCCGCGCTGGTCGATTTGCCCGTGCCGGTCGAGCCGAGCAGCGCAAAGTGCTTGCCGAGCAGTGCGTCGATATACAATCCGGCGCGGATGTCGCGCGTTGGATATACCGTGCCGACCTGGATGTTGGAGCGTCCGTCACTCGCATAAATCTGGCGCAAATCGTTGCTCGTCGCCGGATAGATAAGCGCCCCGGGGATGGGATAGCGGGTTACGCCGCGCCGGAAGCTGTGAATCCGCCCGGTCAGGCGTTCTTCCTCGCCCTCGCCAAGAAAGTCGATGCTGGCGACGATCCCGCCGGGCGATTTGGTATCCTGACGCTGGGTCCGGACGCTGGCGAGAAGCCAGCCGTTGCCGACGCGGATCTTGATCTGGCTACCGACCTGCCCGGCCAGCGCAATCGAGGGATCGGTATCGTCCGAACATTCGTTGAGCCGCTGAAGATCGAGCGCGATCATGCTGCTCGACCCGGCAATCTCGAGCACGACGCCGATCGGGTCGCGGCCGTTATCGACCGGCGTGGGCGCCGACGACGCTAGCTCGCCCGGCTGCGCCACTTGTCCCTCCGCAGCGAAGGCATCCTTGTCGAAATGATCCATAATGCCCCGCTCGGACCTGACGCCCGGTTCGGGTATCGTGCTAAGGCAAGGCGGTTAATTTTGCGCTAAATAGGTGAAAAGGCACATTTCATACGAGCGCGAACGCCCGCCCCGCGATCCACCCCATGCCGACAGAGATGGCCACCGCGAGCAGCCCGTAAAGTAGCGATTGCCCTTGCGAGAAGCGCGCGATCGCACCTTCGAAACCCAGTTTACGCACTTCGACGCGGCTCGTCGCGGAGGCTACGACACGGCCCTTCCAGATGGCGAACGTCTCGGCAGTATACGTCCCTGTCAGGACGCTGGACGGCAGCGAGATGCGCGCCTGGTAAAGCACCTGCCCGCTCACATGGACCGAACCGTCGGCCTGACCGTACAGCCCCTGCCGGCTTTTGAGATCGACCAGCCCGGCCGCGAAGCGCGCTTGCTGGCGCGGATCGATCGCCCCGATCGGCGAGAGCTGAAGCCACGGCAGCCCGAGCTCATAAATGGCAGCGGTCTTGTCATCGACGATCTGGGCGATCGGGCGGGTCGAGGCGACGGCGTAATACGACGGCGCCGAGCGGAATTCGGCGCTCGATGCGTTAAGCCAGATCCCGGCGACCTTGGACTTTTCGCGCAGGATGATCGACTGGGTCGGGCCCTTGAGCACCACCACGATGTCGTAGTCCTGACCCGCGCGGGTGCCTTCGGGTGTGAGCAACGCGCCGAACAGGAGCAGGTCGGCCCCGGTGAATCCCTGACGTACTTCGACCTCGTGCTGCGAAATTTCGGGCACCAGGATCGGGTCGCGCGCGCCGGTCAGCAGCATGACGGCCAGCGCAGCGCAAAGCGCGCGGAGCGAGCTGCCCGTCACAGCGGCGAGACCGAATAGATTTCCGGCGGGCGGAATCCCAGCCCCAGCGCCATCCTGAACGCGAAGAACAGCACGATCACCGCCAGGATCAGGCGCAATTGCTCGGGCCGGGCTTTTTGCGCGAACTTTGCCCCCAGTTGCGCACCCGAGACCGATCCGATGAGCAACAGGACCGCCAGGACGATGTCGACCGCCTTGGTCGTCAGCGCGTGCATCATGGTCGTGGTCATGGTCACGAACAGGATCTGAAACAGCGAGGTCCCGACCACGACGTTGGCGCTCATGCCCAGGATGTAAAGCATCGCCGGAACCAGCACGAACCCGCCGCCGATCCCCATCAGCATGGTCAGGATGCCGGTGCCGATCCCCAAAATCAGCGGTGCCAGCGGCGAGATGTACAGCCCGGAGCGGTAGAACCGCCAGCGCAGCGGGAGGCTCGCGACCATCGGGTGGTGGCGGCGCTTGCGCGGTGGAAGCGGCTTGCCCCCGCGCGATGCGCGCAATGTGGCGATGCTTTCACGCGCCATCATCGTGCCGATCGAGCCGAGGAGGACGACGTAGAGGATGTTGATCACGGTATCGATTTGCCCGAGTTCCTGAAGCACCCGGAACAGTACCGCACCGATCCCCGTGCCGATCACGCCGCCGACGACGAGCACCCCGCCCATCTCGTAATCGACCCCGCCGCGGCGGGTATGTGCGAAGACCCCCGAAACGCTGGCGCCTGTCACCTGGCTGGCCGCCGACGCCGCCGCGACCGTCGGAGGCACGCCGTAGAAGATCAACAGCGGCGTCGTCAGAAACCCTCCGCCAACCCCGAACATGCCCGAAAGCACCCCGGTCAACGCGCCAAGCGCGACGATGACCAGCCCGTTGACCGAAAGATTGGCGATGGGGAGATAAACGTCCATGTTCGCGCGGGATACCGCAGCAATCGGGCGGTTAAAAGGCGCGCGCGAGCAAAAAGGTGTGCTGGGCTCAGAAGCCGGCGGACAACGTCAGTGCGGGGCCCGAGCGCGGGGCAGCATCGCCCGCGACACGGAAGCGCCAGTCGAGGGCAAGGCGCGCGCCGTTCGCGACCCGCGCCAGGTGCAGCGTCGCGCCGGGGCCGATATCGAGCCGCGCAGCGCCCTTCTGCGCGCCGCCCCACACGCCGCCGCCCGCGCGCAGTTCGGCGCTGCCGAGCGATCCGATGCGGCGATCGACCCGCAATTGTCCATCGACGAACGCGGTCGCATCGGCGCCGCCCGCGACGTAACCGACCTGCACATAGAGTTCGCCGCGCAGCGCCAGTGGCAATGCGGCAGGCGGCAACACGGTGACTGCCGCGAGCGCCGGATGGACTCCGCGTCCGCCGCGCAGTTCGGCCATCACCACCAGCGGAATTGCGGGCACCGGGCGCAGCGCCAGACCTGCTGCCAGCGTTGCCCCGCGCGGCCGCTCGAGGCCAGAGGTAGCGCGCACATATAACGCTGCGGCGCGGGCGCTACTGTTCAATCGGTAGCGCACAACCGCGCCGATCTGGCTTGCTCCGTAACTGGGACCGAGCGCTCCCGCGGCGGCAACCCCGGCTGCGGCGTGCGCGCCGCTGCGCAGCAGCAGCCAGCCATCGGCGGACCACCTGGAGGAAGCCGCGACAGGAGCGCGAGGCCCTGGCGGAGTAACGCCCGCGGGGAGGCGCGGCGTTTCCAGTTCGCTGGCGAGCGGCAACGCACTTAACGCCGCCATCCACAGCAACTGATGGCCCGCGGCCAAGCGCACGGGCACAGGCACGGGCACGGGTAACCGCGGCACGGGTATTCGCGGCACGGCTGGAGCTGTGTCACGAAGGGCGTGCAGCGGGCTTTCGGCCGGGATGAAGGGTAGCGCGAGCGCCACGCGCGGGACGGCGTAGTCGGAAGCGGACAGCGGCTGCGGCGGGATCTCTGGGTCCAGCATCCGCGTAAGGTTTGCCGTCCCCGGATCGGGCGCGTCGACGATGGAGGTTGCGCGCGGACAGATCGCCATCGCCGGATGCCGCGGCGAAGAGGCTTCGACCAGAACCGGCGCAGCGAACGATGCGGTATCCGTCCACTCCCAGCTGACGATGCGGAGCGCGGTCCACAGTCCCACGACTGCGCCGAGCATCACCAGCGGTTGGCCGCGCCGTGCTGTGCGGTCGTGCATCCCGGCTACCGCGCCGCCGCGGCCAGCGTCGCGCGGGGCAACGTCAGGTGATCGGTCTTGTCCCAGGCAATCGCCGCACCGCGCAGACTGCGCCAGTATGCAACCAGCGCGCGGCGTCCGGCCATGATTGCGATGACGTTCGCGATCGGGATGCGCAACGCCGCGCGCAGTCCTTCGCCAAGCCCATATTCGCGCGTGACGATGGCGACGCGGATCACGGTGCGCCAGACGAGGCTCATCAGGCTGATCGCAACCAGCCAGCGCAGCATCGCGCCCATCACCGGGGCGCGGTACATCCCGAGCCACGACGCAAGCAGCAGGATGCCTTCGATCACGACCAGGAGATAGGCGGCGGCGAGAACCAGCGCGGTCATCGGCCCGCGCCGATCGCGTAGCCGCATCCAGCAGTCGAGTGGCCGCGCCGACCAGCCCATCCGATCCCACTCCTGCAGGGCGATCCCATGGATCCAGCGCGTTTTCTGGCGCACCGCGGTCGCCAGTTCGGATGGAAAAAAGCTCCGCGTCGCGACAAGTTCCCCGCTGTCATCGCGCAGGCGCAGAAATCGGCTCCGCCCACCGTTTTCGGAGATCGCCAGCCCGAGCGCATAATCCTCGACGAGACAATCGGCGGCGAACGGACTGCCGTGATGTTGCGCTGCGATCCGTGCCAGTGCTTCGCGCGCGAACCCGCACCCCACGCCGGCCGCGGGAATGCCCGCACCCAGCGCATCGCGCACCACCAGTGCCTTGGTATGCGCTTCCGCGAACTCGTCGGCATAGTGCCCCGCGATCCAGCGCGAGCGGGCTTGCAGCTCGGGCCGCACGGGTAGCTGGACGAAATCGGCAGTAGCCAGCGCCTCCGATATCGCCCCGAGCCCCGCCGGATGAACCATGTCCTCGGCATCGTGGAGCACGACCCCGGCGAATTCGCTGCCCCTGCGCGCCTCGTCCGCCCCGAGCGCGCGGTAGAGGCGGTTAAGACAATCGGCCTTGGTGGTCGGCCCATCGCAATCGTGGATGATCAAACGCAGCCGGGGATCATGTCCGGCCAGCTCCGTAGCGGCCGCCACGGTCGCGGCATCGTTGCGGTAGCAGCCAATATAAACGCGCAGGCCCGCCTCGGGCCACACCGCCAGCGCGTGCGCCGCCATCTCGCCGATGACAGCGGCTTCGCGCCACGCCGGAACCATTACCGCGAGCGGACCGGATAGCTGCGGGCGCGCGTTGGCGGCATGGTATTTGCCGGTCCGGTATCGGCCGCTCACCCGCAACCAGCCGTAACACAGGTCGATCGCCAGCTCGTCGAGCGCGCCAACCGCAAACCAGAATGCGGCAAACAGGAGCAGCTCGCGCTCGGCGAAACCCAGCCACTGCAACGGTGCGTATGCCCCCGACATGCTCCCCCCCTGCTTCCTCCCGTGGCACAAGCGCGCCCGGCAAGATGCGGAAGGCTATTGGTTTTTACGTAGTCTGGCAACGGGGCTCGACGCGCCCTTTTTTTGGCGCCGCGCCCGCTTGTGCTATCCCCCGGCGCGGACCTGCAACAAGTACAACCCCGCACCGGCGAGATAGCCGGCCAGGGCAAGCGGGCCGATCCGGCGCGCGTACCACAGGAACCCGATCCGCTCGATACCCATGGCCGCCACCCCTGCTGCCGAACCGATGACCAGGATCGAACCGCCCGTACCCGCGCAATACGCCAGGAATTCCCAGACGAAACTGTCGGGCGGATAACTGGCAAGGTCGAACATGCCCATCGCTGCGGCAACCATCGGAACGTTGTCGATCACCGCGCTGCCCAGCCCGATCAGCAGCACGATGGCATCGAGCCGCCCGAAAGTCGCCAGCAGCCAGCGCGCCAGCGCGGCCAGCACCCCGGCGTGTTCCAGCGTTGCCACCGCAAGCAGGATGCCGATGAGGAAAACGATCGCGCTCATGTCGATCCGGGTCAGCGCATGGGCGATCGTAACCCGGGTACGGACCGCTTCGCGTTTGTCGCGGTGGATCCAATCGCCAACGACCCACAGGATACCCAGCCCGAACAGCACCCCCATGAACGGCGGAAGCGTGGTCAATGCCCTGAACACCGGAACCGCCAGAAGCACCGCCAGCCCGAGTCCGAACATCAGGTTACGCTCGAACGCGGTGGTGAACACGCGCTGCGCGGCTTCGTCGCTTTCGGGGATCGTCACCCTCCGCCGGCGAAAGGCGAGCGTGACGATCGCCAGGGGCACGACGGCGTTTGCAATCGCTGGCAGGATCAGCTGGGTCACGATCCGGACGGTGGTGACCTGTCCGCCGATCCACAGCATCGTGGTGGTGACATCGCCGATCGGCGACCACGATCCGCCGGCGTTGGCGGCGATGATGATCAGCGCGGCGAGCCAGCGGCGATCGTCCGCGTCGGCCGCGAGCTTGCTCAACAACGAAACCATCACGATGGCCGTGGTCAGGTTGTCGAGCACCGCGCTCAGGAAGAACGAGGCGGCGCCCAGCTTCCATGCCAGAGCGGGGAAGCTTGCGGTGCGAATGCGCGCGGTAAAGATTTCGAACCCGTCGTGGGAATCGACGACTTCGACGATCGCCATCGCTCCGATCAGGAAGAACGCGATCTGTGCGGTGCTGACCAGCGAGACTGCCAGTTCGCGATCGATCCGCGGGGGCTCGTGCGATCCCAGCGAATAGACCGTCCACAACGTGCCCGCGCCGATCAGCGCCGCGCCGGCCTTGTTGATGCGCAGCGGTTCTTCCATCGCAATAGCGAGGTAGACGAGCACGAAGATGGTGATGAGGGCGGTCGTCATGGCCGGTGGACAGTGGCATCGCCGCCGGGGTTGCGCCAGCATTACCGGGGCCATCCGGATCACTTAGCGGGCTTGCTTTCAGCCCCAGCGCTGCCTAGCCAACACCGCCGACGGACCGGCTCGACAGGGTTGAGGAGCGCACATGGTGAGGAGCGGGCGGCTGTTGCAAGGTCTGGTTGCGGCGGCTCTCGTCGCGCCGCTGGGCGGGT
>JANXSP010000178.1 GCA_025356575.1 Novosphingobium sp. | reverse complement strand
CCAAGCCGACCACCGCGATCCCGCCGATCACCTGGCCGAACGCTGCGAGCATGCTTCCGCCGACCACCAGCAGGATCGCGGTAAAGATATCCGCAAACCCGGTGGTGAAGCGCATGTCTTCTTCGTCGATCCGCGTGGCCGTGACGGGCGCCGCGCCAGGCGGCGCAACGGGCGGCGTGAACGGCGGCGTGAAAGGCGGTTCACCCAAACTGGTATCGTCGCTCATGGCTGAACCCCCCTGCCCCGAAACGCTATTAGAAGCTGCCGCGCCATCGGTAAATGGGCGGCCACGCCGGCCTTAACGCTTCGCTAACCGCGCGTGGCGCAAGGTCTTGGGATGACCCGCGCGCTCGCCCTGATTGTTCGTCCCGCGCCGCTCGAAGCGCTGCGCATCGCGCTGGTGAGTGGCTGCGCGCTGGCGCTGATCCTGGCCGATCGGGCACTGCCGCTAGTAGGCGGCTAGCAGCTTCGCCAGGGCGGCCAGCGCCGACGCGCCCAGCACGACCCCGGTGAAGATCCGCCACAGCGATTCGCCGACGCGCCCGAACGCATGGCTCCCCAGCCAATTGCCGATCAACACCGCGGGATAAAGCAGCAGCGCCAGCAGCGGCTCGCGCCACGTCGCCACCCCCAATGCCAGCGCCGCAAGGCAACCGGCCACGGCGGTGAACAGGAACACCGTCATCATCGAGGCGCGCGCGACCTGTGGCGGGATCGCGCGCCGCATGTAATACGGCACCACCGGCGGCCCCGGCATCCCGGCAAACCCGGTGAGGATGCCCGAGGCGAGCCCGGTGAGCGCGGTCTCGGAGCGGCTCGGCGAATGATCCGCGGGCCGCTTGGGCAGCAGAACCAGGACAAATGCAGCGAGCGCGACGAGCGCGATCAGCAACCGCGCGAGCGGCGGCTCGGTCCGCGCCAGCAGCCACACCCCGAGCGGGACCGCGAGCACTGCCAGCGCCGAAATGTGGAGCGCCGAACGCTCGGCATGACCCCAGATCCTGCGCAGCCCGACGAGCCCGACCAGCAGGCCGAGCGCGTTGGCGACGACCACGGCCTCGCGCGGGGGAATTGCCAAACCGAGCACCGGAACTAGCAGGATCGCCAGCCCGAACCCTGCCAGCCCGCGCACGAACCCCGCCGCCAGCGCCGCGGTCAGCGCGATCGCGAGCTGATCGGGAGCGAGGCCGAGGATCAAGCCGCGCGCAAGTCCGGCGGAGTCGCTTCGCCCTTGAGCATCGCGATGGCTTCGGCCAGCGGCATGACCTTCTGGTATTCGGCGCCGAGCGTGCGGACCGCGACGGTGCCTTCGTCGGCCTCGCGCTTGCCCACCACCAGCAGATGCGGGACTTTGGCGAGACTGTGTTCGCGGACCTTGTAGTTGATCTTCTCGTTGCGCGTGTCGCTCTCGACCCGGATTCCTGCAGCCTTGAGCTGGGCGGTGACCTGCGCCGCATAATCGTCCGCATCCGACACGATCGTCGCGACCACCGCCTGCACCGGGGCAAGCCAGACGGGCAGCTTGCCCGCGTAATGCTCGATCAGGATGCCGATGAAGCGTTCGAAACTGCCGAGGATCGCGCGGTGGAGCATGACCGGGCGGTGCTTCTCGCCGTCCTCGCCGATGTAGCTGGCGTCGAGCCGTTCGGGCAGCACGGTGTCGGTCTGGATCGTACCGACCTGCCACGTCCGCCCGATCGCGTCGGTCAGATGGAATTCGAGCTTGGGCGCATAGAACGCGCCTTCGCCGGGCAGCTCTTCCCAGTCCCATTCGGGCGTGTTGCGGCCCGTGGCGGCGACCGCATCGCGCATCGACTGTTCGGACCAGTCCCACATCGCGTCCGATCCGAAGCGCTTGTCGGGGCGCAGCGCCAGCTTGATCGCATAGTCGCTGAAGCCGAGGTCCTTGTAGACCAGATCGAGCAAGTCGCAGAAATCGGCGATTTCCTTCACGAGCTGGTCTTCGCGCGCAAAGATGTGCGCGTCGTCTTGCGTGAACTGGCGCACGCGCATCAAGCCGTGGAGCGCGCCGTGCGGCTCGTTACGGTGGCAGCAGCCGAACTCGGCCATGCGCATCGGCAGCTCGCGGTAGCTGGTGATTCCCTGGCGGAAAATCAGGACGTGCGCCGGGCAGTTCATCGGCTTGATCGCCATGAGGTCGGCATTGCCGCTGAGCACCGGCGCGTCGTCCTCGCCGGCCCCGTCTTCACCGACATGGGGGATTTCGTCGGGCACCACGAACATGTTCTCGCGGTACTTGCCCCAGTGGCCCGACTGTTCCCACTGCTTGGCGTCCATGATCTGCGGGGTCTTGACCTCGACATAGCCCGCCGCATCGAGCCGCCGGCGCATGTACGCCTCGAGTTCGCGCCAGATCATGTAGCCCTTGGGGTGCCAGAACACGCTGCCGTGCGCTTCGGCCTGAAGGTGGAACAGGTCCATCTCCGCGCCCAGCTTGCGGTGATCGCGCTTGGCCGCTTCTTCCAGCCGGGTCATGTGCTCGGCGAGCTGCTTCTTGTTGAGCCAGCCGGTGCCGTAGATCCGGCTGAGCATCGCGTTGGCCTGGTCGCCGCGCCAATATGCGCCCGACACGCGGGTCAGCTTGAACGCTGCGGGATCGAGCTTGCCGGTCGAGGGCAAGTGCGGCCCGCGGCACATGTCGAGCCAGGCATCCGCACCCCGCCCGGCGCGGTAGACCGTCAGCGGCTCGTCGCCGGGCAGTTCCGCCGCCCACTCGGCCTTGAAGCTCTCGCCCTCGCCCTGCCAGCGCGCGATCAGGTCCTCGCGGCTCCACACTTCGCGGATCAGCGGTTCATCGCGCGCGATGATGGCGCGCATCTCGGCCTCGATCGCGGGGAGGTCCTCGTCGGTAAACGGGCGGTCCTTCGGGGCGAAATCGTAATAGCACCCGTCGTCGGTCGAGGGACCGAAGGTGATCTGCGTACCGGGGAACAAGTGCTGCACCGCCTCGGCCAGGACGTGCGCGAAATCGTGGCGCGCGAGCTCGAGCGCATCGGCTTCATCGCGCGCGGTCACCAGCGCGAGCGCGGCGTCGCCGTCGAACGGACGATTGAGATCGCGCAGTTCGGCCCCGTGGCCATGATCCACACGCGCCGCCAGCGCGGCCTTTGCCAGACCCGGGCCGATCGCGGCGGCGATGTCCGCAGGGGTGCTGCCTGCGGGCACCTCGCGTACCGAACCATCGGGCAGGCTGATCTTCAGAAGCTGGCTCATCGTCTCTCTCGTTCAGGAACGGCGCGCTGTGGCATCATTCAACGCCCGCCGGAAGGGGCAGCGCCGATAGACCTGAGGTTCGAGAAGCGGCGCCGTCTACCCGAACCCGGCCCGGCCGGGACGGCGGTGCGGCGCAAGCAGCCTAGACGGCGCGCACGACACTCCGCCCCGGCTGGACCGGGGTGATGGTGGTAGTCATCGGTGCGGGTCGCGGCGTCATGCGTTTGCCATAGCGGCAAGCGGCGAAAAAGTCACCTCCAGCGTATAGGTCGCAAGAGAACACGACAAAATGTAAATGTCGCTGGACATTATTCACTTAAGATACCTTGGGGCAAAAAAAGAAGGGGCAGCCGAAGCCGCCCCAGTGGTTGATGCCGCCCGATCCCGCGTAGGGATCGAGTGCTATATGAGTTCGTTAACCTCTAGCGCGAGCGCCAGTGCGAGCAAACGTGCTCGACACTGCCGAACCGCACACGAGTGTATGCGCGAACGTGAACCATGGCGAAAAGCCTTGATTACGGCGGCCGGGCGTGCGAATCTCCAAGTGCTAACGAGAGAGATCGCGCGGTTCCGG
>JANXSP010000173.1 GCA_025356575.1 Novosphingobium sp. | reverse complement strand
GTTGAACTCTATAGAGCCTAGATTGCTAATTTATAAAGATAGTTTTGGTGCGCCCGAGTGGATTCGAACCACCGGCCCCCAGATTAGGAATCTGATGCTCTATCCTGCTGAGCTACGGGCGCACTCGCTCGCGCCTGTAAGCTGGGCGCGGCGCAGTGGCAAATGCTTGGCTCAGATCACGAAGCGCGGCAACGATCGACGACCGGGGCGCAGCGCCGCGTCGTCCTGTTCGAGAAGGATTATCTCGACCCGCGCGACCAGCTCGTGCGGGTTGAACGGCTTGGTCAGATAGTCGGTGACACCTTCGAAAAAAGCGATGCGCTCGTCATGATAGCCGTTGCGCGCGGTGAGCATGATCACCGGGACGTGCGCCAGCTGGGGTGACTGACGCATGGCCCGCAGGACCAGGGTTCCGGTCATCCCCGGCATCATGCAATCGAGCACCAGCGCATCGGGCGGGCGGCGGCGAATGGCGGCCAGCGCATCGATCCCGTTTTCGAGCCAGCCGACCCCGTGGCCCGCTTCTTCCAGCGCGCGAATTGCCACTTCGGCGACGATCGGATCGTCGTCGGCAATCAGTATCCGGGCCATCGGGCACCCTCCCGCACGGTCGATACGGCCAGAGTGCTGAAAAAGCATGGAATTCAGCCTTAGGGGAAAGCCCTATTCGCCTAGCGCGGCGGCCCCGAGCAATGGCACGGCGCGGCGGTTCGCCAGGCTCGGTACTTGTTCGCGCACCGCGGCGATGCGTGCCGGATCTATCGCGGCAAAGCCCAGCCCCGGTGCGTCGCCGCCAAGATCGAGCAGCACCTCGCCCCACGGGTCGACGACCAGGCTGTGGCCATACGTGCTGCGTCCATCGGCGTGACGGCCAACCTGGGCAGCGGCGACGACATAGGCGCTGGCTTCGATCGCGCGTGCGCGCTGGAGGATATGCCAGTGCGCCGCCCCGGTCGGTACGGTGAACGCCGCGGGGATCGCGATGACATCGCAGCGGGCTTGGCCCAGCGCATCGTACACCGCGGGAAAGCGGATATCGTAGCAGATCGTCAGGCCGAGCCGGCCCGCAGGCGTTTCGGCCACGGCCAGCTTCTCGCCCGGCGCATAGGCATTCGATTCGCGCCAACTTTCGCCGCCGGCCAGGTCGACATCGAACATGTGGATCTTGTCATAGCGCGCCGCGACCGCGCCGCCGGCATCGATCAGCAGCGCGCGGTTTGCCCAGCGTCCATCATCGCGCCGCACCGCCAGGCTTCCCAGCGCGCACCAGATGCCGCGCCGCGCCGCCGTCTCCCGCACCGCTGCGAGGACCGGATTGTCAGCCTCTGCCACGATGTGCGAGGCAGCGCGCGCGCGGTTGCGGTCGAGCAGGCCCGACATCTCGGGCGTTAACAGCATCGCTGCGCCCTCGTCCGCAGCCCGGTCCAGCGCATCGACGATCGTTGCGGCATTTTCCGCCGGATCGATCCCCGCGGTCATCTGGAGGACCGCGACCTTGGTGGCAGGGCCGAGCATCACCCGGCCAGCAGCGCGTCCAGCTTGCCCGCGCGGTCGAGCGCGGCGAGATCGTCCGAGCCCCCGATCCCGCGGTCACCGATGAAGATCTGCGGCACGGTCATCGCGCCCGGCGCGCGGGTCAGCATCTCGGCCTTCTTGGGCCCGCCCATCGACACATCGTGTTCCTCGAACGCCACGCCCTTGGCGCTGAGCAAGGCCTTGGCGCGGCTGCAATAGCCGCAGCCCCACTTGGTATAGATTTCGACGCGGGGCAGAGCCATGTCGTTCCTTTCAAAGGGGAATACGGTCCGGCTGTGGGGGCCGCACAAGGCCCTGGCTATCATACCCACACCGCGTTGTCATGCGCCGGTGATCCTGGGGAAACCGGATGGGGGTGGACTCGGGAAGGGCCCACCCCCGCGATGCTTGCGCACCGCCTCGCCCTGGTCTGATCGTCCGGGTCGCAGAAGACGATCAAATCGGGGCAAGCTTGAAATCGTGCTACCAGCCCTCGGCAATCTCGGCGAGAATCGCGCGGTCGAGGATGCGGACGCGCCCGGCGTCGAGCGCGAGGACACCGTTTTCCGCCCATGCCGAAAGCTGGCGGTTGATCTGTTCGCGCGACATCCCGGCGAAGTTGCCGAGCTCGGCCTGGCTCAGCGCGAGCCTGAGCTTGCCGTCGCTCCCGCCGATCATGAGGCGCAGCAGGAACCGCGCGAGTCGCGGCCCGGCCGACCAGGCGCGATCGGCTTCGATCACTGCGGTGTTCTGGCGCAGCCGCCGCGCCATCGCGCGCAGCAGGCGCAGCGCGAGGCCCTGGTGACGCGCGACGATGCCGTCGAACGCGGGGCGCGACAGCGTCAGCACGTCGGTCGGCTCGAGCGCGGTGACCGTGGCGGTGCGTTCGCCGCCGTCGAGGAAAGCGATCTCGCCGATGACGTGCCCAGGCTCGGCATAGTCGAGAACGATCTCGCGGCCGTTGGAAGCGACCATCGAAACGCGGGCGATCCCGCTAAGGACGATCGCCAGGATCGCGCCTTCTTCACCCTGACCCATGATGGTCTGACCAGACTTGAAGCTGCGATGGTGGCCGCGCAGGATGATATCGGCAAGTTCGTCCGCATCGCAGTCGGCGAACAGGCCTTGCGCGGCCAATCGTTCCGATAACTGGGCAGCATGCATGGCGACAAATGTGTCTTCCCCGAGTTCCGGCGCGACCGTACCGAAAAGACCAAATATCAAATGTTAAGCGCGCGCTATTGTATGGACTGGACTCGACGCAAGATGTTTTTGCGGATGACGGCGCGCAAAAGCGCCGTTTCCTGCGGCCTACAGGTAAATTCCCAACGTTTTCAAACCAGTCGCGCCTGACGCAAGGCGGCGCCGATAAACCCGGCAAACAGCGGATGCGGCTCGAACGGACGGCTCTTGAGTTCGGGATGGAACTGGACCCCGACGAACCACGGGTGGTCGGGCCGCTCGACGATCTCGGGCAGGAGCCCGTCGGGTGACATTCCCGAGAACACCAGCCCACCCGCCTCTAGCGGCGCCTTGTACGCGGCGTTGACTTCGTAGCGGTGGCGGTGACGCTCCGAAATCGCGGTCTGGCCGTAGATCGCGGCGGCATGACTGTTGCCCGCGAGCACCGCGTCGTAGGCGCCGAGCCGCATGGTTCCGCCCAGATCGCCGCCCTCGGCGCGCTTCTGCAAGCCGGCTTCGGACATCCATTCGGTGATGATCCCGACCACCGGTTCCTTGGTCGGGCCGAACTCGGTCGACGAGGCAGCGGCGATCCCCGCGGTGTTGCGCGCACCCTCGATGCACGCCATCTGCATGCCCAGGCAGATCCCGAAGAACGGCACGTTGCGCTCGCGGGCAAAGCGCACGCTGGCGATCTTGCCTTCCGATCCGCGCTCGCCGAACCCGCCGGGGACGAGGATGCCGTTGAGCGGCTCGAGCCTGGCCGCGATCTCGTCGTCGCCGCCTTCGAACAGTTCGGCATCGATCCAGCGGATGTTGACGCGGACGCGGTGCGCCATCCCCCCGTGGACCAGTGCCTCGTTGAGCGACTTGTAGGCGTCCTGCAGCCCGACATACTTGCCGACCACGCCGATCGTCACCTCGCCCTCGGCATGGTGGTAGCGGTCGACGATGTCGTCCCACCGCGCGAGGTCGGGCGCGGGCGAGGCCAGCCCGAAATGGCGCAGGACTTCGGCGTCGAGCCCTTCGGCATGATACTGCAACGGCACCGAATAGATGCTCGCCGCGTCGAGCGCGGGGATCACCGCTTCCTTGCGGACGTTGCAGAACTGCGCGATCTTGGCGCGCTCGGTATCGGGCAGCGGCTTCTCGCAGCGGCACAGCAGCAGGTCGGGCTGGACCCCCAGGCTGGTCAGTTCGCGGACCGAATGCTGGGTCGGCTTGGTCTTGAGCTCGCCCGCCGCGGCAATGTACGGGACCAACGTGACGTGCACCGCACAGGTCTGTTCGCGGCCAAGCTCGTTGCGCAACTGGCGGATCGCCTCGATGAACGGCAGACTTTCGATATCGCCCACGGTTCCGCCGATCTCGCACAGCACGAAATCGAGGTCGGCCGATTCGGCAAGCGCGAATTCCTTGATCGCGTCGGTCACGTGCGGGATCACCTGGACAGTGGCGCCAAGATAATCGCCGCGGCGTTCCTTGGCGATGATGTCGCGGTAGACCCGCCCCGAGGTGATGTTGTCCGACTGGCGCGCCGAAACTCCGGTGAAGCGTTCGTAGTGGCCAAGGTCGAGATCGGTCTCCGCGCCATCGTCGGTAACGTAGACTTCGCCGTGCTGGTATGGGCTCATCGTGCCCGGATCGACGTTGAGATAGGGATCGAATTTGCGGATGCGGACGCGGTAGCCGCGCGCTTGCAGCAGCGCCGCAAGGCTCGCCGCCATCAGACCTTTGCCGAGCGAAGACACCACGCCGCCGGTTATGAAAATATACCGCGCCATGGGAGCCGGGCCTTAAGGGATGAGCAGCGCCTTGGGCAAGCGCTGCGTGGCGTGGCACTCCGGTTATCCCCGGCGCGACGTGCGGGGACAAGCTGCCGCGGCGAGCAGGCGAACTACTTCTTCGGCTGCGCCGCGAGCGGATCGTTGAGCGGCGCCGTGGGTGCGGACCCGGCCGGGGCGACGGACGCGGACGCCGCAGGAGCCGGCGCCGTGCCGGGCGCGGGCGTGTTGATTCCCGCCAGCGGGTCGGTCGAAAGAGGGGCGCCCGTCGCCGCGCCGGGAACGGTGCGGTTGAGCGTGGTGTCGATCTTGCGGCCCGAGCTTGCGCCCACCGCCAGTGCCGCCAGGATGATGCTGAGGACCACGAACAAGGTCGCGAGGATCGTCGTCATCCGGGTAAGGAAATCGGCCGCGCCGCGCGCCGACATCAGCCCGCCGGGGCTTCCCCCGACACCGAGCCCGCCCCCCTCCGATCGCTGCATCAGGATCACGCCGACCAGCATCGCGCCGACGAGCGCCTGGACGACGGTGAGGAAGATGAAGAACGACATGCGCAAGGGTATCCGGTCAAATTCGGGTGCAGCGGCCATCTAGGGCCGTGGGCGGCCCCGCGCAAGTTACTCGTTGTCGCGCACCGCCGCCGAGACGATCGCAAGGAAGCTCTCGGCCGTGAGGCTCGCCCCGCCGACCAGTGCGCCGCCGACCTCGTGCGCACTCAGCAGCGCCGCGGCATTGCCCGCGTTGACCGAGCCGCCGTAAAGGATCCGCAGCTCGCTGCCCGGTTCGCCGTATGCGGCAATGAGCTGTGCGCGGATCGCGGCGTGCATCGCGGTGACATCGGCGACCGTGGCGACTTTGCCCGTTCCGATCGCCCAGACCGGCTCGTAAGCGACCGCCAGCCGTTCGGGCAGCCGCTCACCCAGCGCCGCAAACGTCTCGCCGTTCGGCAGCGATCCGCCCAGCTGTGCCGCGACGACATCCTCGGCGCGGCCCGCCTCGCGTTCCGCCAGGGTCTCGCCGACGCAGACGATCGCGCCGAGCCCGGCTTCGAGCGCAGCATGGGCCTTGGCCCGGACCAGCGCGTCGCTTTCGCCGTGATCGGCGCGCCGTTCGCTGTGGCCGACGATGACGAAGCTGGCGCCGGCATCGGCGAGCATCGGCGCAGAGATATCCCCGGTGTGCGCGCCGCTCGCCGCGACATGGCAATCCTGCGCGCCGACCGCGATCGCGGTGCTTGCCTCCCCCAGCGCCGAAATCAGCGTGAACGGCGGCGCGATGGCGACTTCGACCGCGGCGATGCGCGCTGCCGCGCGGTCGATCGCGCGCGCTTCGGCGAGCATCGCGCGGCTGCCGTTCATCTTCCAGTTGCCGACGATATAGGGCCGCTGCATCGTATCCACCTTGTCCGGTTGCCCCGCCGCATTCCCCAAGCGGCATGTTGCGGTGCAGCTAAGCGGCGCGGACGGCTTTGTCAAAACGGCGGGGCTAACCGGGGACCAAGCGAGGCCAGCCGGGGGATGGCCGCGGAGACCGGCCTCCTATCCGCTCCAAGGTTGCAGCCCGTCGCCGCGCTCTCTAAGGCGCCGGGCGAACCTTCGGGTATTCCGCCCTGCCCGCCCGCCGCCACGGATACGAACTTCATGCTCCAGTTTTTCCGCAACTTCTTCAACTCGCGCCTCGGGGTGGCGATCACCCTGGCGATCGTCGGAGTGATCGGACTGGCGTTTGCGCTGGCCGATGTCAGCGGCAGCCGCAGTTTCGGCGGGGTTAGCGGCGGAGACCGGGTGGCGATGGTCGGCAAGGCGCGGATCAGCACCTCCGAACTGGCGCAGGCGGCCAAGTCGGCTTTCGACAATGCGCGCGAGAAGAACCCACAGCTGACGATGAAGCTGTTCGTCGCGGAAGGCGGGCTCAGCCAGACACTCGACCAGCTGATCGATCGCACCGCGATTGCGGAATACGGGCGGATCCACGGGATCGTCGCGGGAGACCGTCTGATCGATAGCGAGATTGCCAAGATCGACGGGTTCCGCGGAACCGACGGCAAGTTCAGCGAAACCGTCTATCGCCAGGTGCTCCAGCAGCGCGGGCTCAGCGAGGCGGCGGTGCGCGGCGATATCTCCGCCGGGCTGATCGCCCGCCAGGTGCTGGTGCCCACCGCTTTCGGGGCGGTGATGCCGACCGAACTGGCGCTGCGTTATGCCGCGCTGCTCAAGGAACGCCGCAGCGGTGCGGTGGCGCTGCTGCCCTCGGCCGCGTTCGCACCCGCCGCTGCACCGGGCGACGGCGAGATTGCCGCCTATTATGCCCAGCACCGGATCGAATATACCCGCCCCGAACGCCGGGTGATCCGCTACGCCGTGTTCGACGGGACCGCGCTTAAAGCGGTTGCCGCCCCCACCGAAGCGGAGATTGCCGCGCGCTATACAGCCAACAAGGCGAACTATACGGCGCTCGAAAAGCGCAAGTTGACCCAGCTCATTCTTCCCACCGAGGCCGCCGCACGGGCCGTGCTCGCCGAGATCGCCGGGGGAAAATCGATCGAGGCTGCCGCCGCGACCAAGGGACTGGCGGCCGCGCCGATCGGCCCGCTATCGCGCGACGAGCTTGCCGCGCAAAGCTCCTCGACCGTCGCCGACGCCGTCTTCACCGCCGCGCGCGGCCGGGTGTCCGGCCCGGCCAAGGGCCCGCTCGGCTGGCATGTCTTCCGCGTCGACAGCGTCGATCAGCGTGCGGCCAGGACGCTTGACCAGGCGCGCGGCGAGATCGTCGCCGCGCTGTCGGCCGAAAAGCGCCGCGCCGCGCTGACCGACTACCTCGCCGGGATCGAAGACAAGTTCGACCAGGGCGGCAACATGACCGACGCCGCCAAAGACCTCGGCGTGACCCCGTTGCTCACCGACCCGCTGACCGCCGACGGCAAGGTCTACGGCGCGCCGACCAAGCCCGCCCCCGCCGATCTCGCCCGCGTCGTTTCCGCGGCCTTCGCGATGGAGCGGACCAACCACCCCCAGCTTGCCGAAATCGAGCCGGGCAAGAAGTTCGTGATTTTCGACGTGACCGACATCACCCCCTCCGCGCCCGCGCCGCTGGCCGAGATCAAGACCGATGTGACCACCGACATCCAGCTCCAGAAAGGCGCGGCATTATCGCGCGCGGCGGCGGACAAGGCGGTCGCCGCGGTGCGCAAGGGCACCGATCTGGGCGCCGCGATCGCCGCGCTCGGCCGCCCGCTGCCCCAAGTCGACCGGGTCGACATGGGGCGCGAGCAGCTCACCGCGATGCGCCAGCAAGTACCGCCGCCGATCGCGCTGCTGTTCTCCATGGCGCAAGGCACCGTCAAGCTGCTGGCCGCGCCGAACAACCGCGGCTGGTATGTCGTCGCGCTCAAGGCGATCGTGCCCGGCACCGTCAGCCCCGCCGACCCGCTGATCGGCCAGGCTGCCAAGGAACTCGGCCAGATCACGGGGCGTGAATATGCCGAGGCGTTTCGCCGCGCGATCCGCGCCGAAGTCGGCGTGACCCGCAACGAGGCGGCGATCCGCGCGGTCGGCACCCAGCTGACCGGCGGCGGGAACTGAGGGCGAACTCCTGACCGCCGCGGCAACTTGCGAGAACCACGCTGCTGCCGCTGCCGCGCTCGCCGCGGGCGCACCCGCGCTGGTCTGGCGCAAACTCGTCGCCGATTGCGAAACCCCGGTCGGCGCGGCGGTCAAGCTGATCGAGCCGGGGCGCGGCGACTTCCTGCTCGAATCGGTCGAGGGGGGCGAAGTTCGCGGGCGTTACAGCCTGCTCGGGCTCGACCCCGATCTGGTGTTCCGCGCCTACGCCGGAGGGGGCGAGATCAACCGCGCCTGGCAGCATCGTCCCGCAGAGTTCACCGCGCTGGGCGGTGACAGCCTCGGCGCCTTGCGCGCACTCGTCGCCGAATGCCGGATCGACGTTCCCGCCGCGCTCCCCCGCGCGCTCGCCTGCCTCGTGGGGTACTTCGGTTATGAAACCATCGGGCTGGTCGAAAAGCTGCCCCGCGCCGCGCCCTCGCCGCTCGAACTGCCCGACATGGTGTTCGTCCGTCCGACGCTGATCCTGGTGTTCGACCGCCTGAGCGACGAGCTGTTCGCGGTCGCTCCGGTGTGGCCCGGAGCCGCCGCGCCCGAGCGTACGCTCGCGGCCGCGCAGGACCGCATCGACGAAGCGTTGCGCAAGCTCTCGTGCGCTGCGCCGGCCCATCGCACGGTCGCGGATCTTGCAGAGCCGGCGCTCACCGCGCAGCTCGCCCCCGAACGCTACCGCGAAATGGTGCTCGCCGCGCAGGACTACATCGCGGCGGGCGACGTGTTCCAGCTCGTGCTCGCCCAGCGCTTCACCGCGCCGTTCACGCTTCCCCCGATGGCGCTGTACCGCGCGCTGCGGCGGGTGAATCCCTCGCCGTTCCTCTATTTCCTTGACCTGCCCGGTTTCGCGCTCATCGGCTCTAGCCCCGAGATTCTCGTCCGCGTGCGCGATGGAGAGGTGACCATCCGCCCGATCGCGGGCACCCGCCCACGCGGCGCCACGCCCGAGGAAGACCGCGCCAACGAGGCCGAACTGATCGCCGATCCCAAGGAACGCGCCGAGCACCTGATGCTCCTCGACCTGGGCCGCAACGACGTTGGCCGGGTAGCGCAGGCAGGGACCGTCGAGGTGACCGAAAGCTACACCGTCGAGCGTTACAGCCACGTCATGCACATCGTTTCGAACGTCGTCGGCACGCTCGATACCGCGCGCGCCGATGCGCTCGACGCGGTATTTGCGGGCTTCCCCGCGGGCACCGTCAGCGGCGCGCCCAAGGTCCGG
>JANXSP010000161.1 GCA_025356575.1 Novosphingobium sp. | reverse complement strand
AAGTGCGCGATCCCGACATCTTCCCCGACCGCCCCGGCCTTTAAGACAGGGGCAACTTTAAGACAGGGGCGCTCGATGGCGGAAATACTGCTCGACACCAGCGTAGCTATCCCACTGCGCGACGGCGATGCCGAAGTCTGGGCGCGCGCGGACCAACTGACCGCCGCGCCATTCATCTCGATCCTTACCGCGGCCGAACTCGAAGGCGGGGTGCACAAGGTCCCGGCGCTGGCTGCAAAACGCCGCGCCGCGCTCGATGCGCTCGCGGGCAAACTCGAAGTGCTTGCGTTCGATGCATCCGAACTCGCGGCCTATCGCATGATCGTCGAAGCCGTCGGTTTCAACCGCACCAAAGTGCTCGACCGGCTCATCGCCGCGACCGCAATTGCCAACGCCCTGCCGCTGGCGACGCGCAACCCGAAAGACTTCAAGGACATTCCCGGATTGACTATCGAACAGTGGTAGCCGTGAAATCCGCGCCAAGACCCGGCTTAGTCGTCCTCCGAATGATTTCCTCAAGCACGGCGACACCGCGCTAGGCTTCCCCCGCCACCCCGGCACTGCATCAATAGGAAAAGGCTTCCCCGAACGCGGCCCGCCGCCGCCGGGCTCGTGCGGCGACCAGCAGAACGCCGACGCGGAACTGGCGCGGGAGTGGCTGGAGCATGTGGTGGCGCGGCGGATTGGAGCGGCGAGTTAGCGCCGTCGACCTAACAATCAAAGCCGACGTCGCAGCGATCAGCGCCAGCACCGGCCTTTCGCAAGCCACCTTCGCGCGCAGCATCGACGTCTCCAAGGGAACCCTGCTCAAATGGGAATACGGGCGGCGGAGACCAACCGGCCCGGCGCGGGCGCTGCTGGCGATGATTGCCAAGCGGCCGACGCTGGTGCGGGAGATGCTGTGATTAAACTACGCGTCCGGCGGAGGCGCGTTGAGTACAGTGCTCGTGTCGAGTTGCCACGAACCTAGGCCGTGTTGACAAAAGGGATTCCCAAACGGGCGAGGTTCTGATTCAAGGCTGCTCTTTGGGGAGCAGTCATGGAGCGTGGGGATTTGTCCGATGCAGAATGGGAACTGATCGGACCTTTGCTGCCGTCTGAGCGCGGGCGTTGGGCGAGGCCAGCGGGCGATAACCGGCGCTTTCTCAATGGTATGTTGCATGTTTTGAGGGTTGGCTGTCCCTGGCGGGACATGCACGAACGCTACGGCAAGTGGAATTCGGTCTATGTCCGTTTCCGACGATGGGCCGGGCAAGGCGTCTGGGATGCCCTGCTGCAAACGCTGGTCGATCTGGGGCTTACCGACGACTGGCAGCACATGATCGACAGCACTACAGTTCGCGGCCACGTCTCGGCAGCGGGCGGAAAAGGGGGGCTCTTGCGCAAGCATTTGGTCGATCACGCGGCGGCTTTACGAGCAAAGTCCATGCCCGCTGTGACAATCAAGGACTGCCTATCGGCTTCATCCTGACCGGCGGCGAAGCGTCAGATTATACAGCCGCCGATGACCTGATGACGCTGCCTTTGCCCAAGCCCAAGGCGCTGTTGGCCGACAAAGGTTATGACGGCGACAGGTTCCGGGAAAACCTGCTCTTGCGCGGCATCCTGCCCATCATCCCACCGCGCTCGAACCGGAAGGTGCCGGTCCATCCCGACTATCGCCGCTACAAGGATCGCAACCGCGTCGAACGTATGTTCGGCAAGCTCAAGCAGCAACGACGCATCGCCACCCGCTACGATAAGACCGTTCTGTCGTTCCAGAGCTTCCTCAACCTTGCCGCCACGCGCCTATGGCTGAAGTCTTTTGTCAACACGGCCTAGTCCGTGAGGTGGCAATGTCAAAGCCATGGGACGCCCCATTGCCTGATCTGGTTCGAGCCCTATTCTAAGACCCCGAGACCACCTTCCATTCGCCTTTCTTCTATCTAATGTTCTCCTAAGTGGGCTCAAATTGGACCTGATTTCCCCGCTTCGCAGGCCGAACGAACCGTTTTTAGGTTAGTTTGACAG
>JANXSP010000154.1 GCA_025356575.1 Novosphingobium sp. | reverse complement strand
CCGGTTCATCGGGATAATGCAGGAACAGCGCGCGTTGCGCGGGCAGCCCGGTCGCCGCGGCCTCGTCGCAGAGCGCCCGCACATACGGCGCAAGCGCGGCGTGGACCCGGCTCCACCGGGCAAAGCAGGCAAGCAGTTCGGGGGTGCTGTCGTACTGCAGATTGTCGTCGGGGCGGTTGCCCTCGTGGCTGCGCATCACCGGGGCGAACGCGGCGAGCTCGCACCAGCGCTGCATCAACTCTGCCGTGCGCACATTGCCGTGGACCGAAGTGTACCCGCCGCAATCCGAGTGGCTGTAGGCATTGCCGACCAGCCCGGCGGACAATGCGGCGGTGATCACGGTGCCGATCCCGTCGTGGCGGGTGAAATCGACCGACTGGTCGCCCGCCCACAGCAGCGGGCAATGCGCC
The DNA here is from genome assembly GCA_025356575.1 of Novosphingobium sp. GTDB lineage: Bacteria > Pseudomonadota > Alphaproteobacteria > Sphingomonadales > Sphingomonadaceae > Novosphingobium. The sequence continues at coordinate 4,284 of JANXSP010000154.1, read as the reverse complement.
TGCACGCCGGAGAACCCCGCGCGCATGAAAAACACCGCCTCGCCCGATTTGCCGCGGGCCTCGAGCGCGGCCGCGTTGACCTGCGCCCACAGCACCGGCCAGCGGTTGTGCGCCAGCATCGGGTCGCTGCCGTCCGCCAGCCGCACGTCGGTGGGCAGATACTCGCCGAAATCGGCCATCCATCCGTCGATGCCGAGGTCGACGAGGTTTTTGGCGAGGATGTCCTCGGCAAACCAGCGGCGGGTTTCGGCGCGGGTGAAATCGACCACCCCGCAATCGAACTCGCCGAAATCGACCAGATACGCCTCGTCGCTGTCGCGGCGCAGCGCGAGGTGCCCCCCGGCGCGCGCGTCTTCGAACTGGATCCCGTCGACCGCGAGATAGGGATTGGCGTAAGCGAGAAAGCGGATGCCCCGCGCTTTCAGAGCGGCGATCCGCGCGGCGAGATCGGGATAACGCTGCTCGTTCTTGCGCCAGTCCCAAAACAGGCGCCGTCCGAAGCTGGTCTCGCGCACCCCGGCCCAGTCCTCGCACCACAGGCCCGAGATCGCGGCCCCGGCGGCGACGAACGTCTCGAGCCGGGCAAAGCTGTTGGCCCCGTCCTTGAGCCCGAGGACCGCGCCGCCGATGATCCAGTCGGGCAGCGGCGGCTGGCGTCCGAACCGCGCGGAAAGTTGCGTGACGAGATCGGCGGGGGTCTCGCCGGCATAGATCTCGAAGGTCGCGGCGTTCGCCCAGACCTCGACGCCGTGCGCCGCGGGGTCGGTGAAATCGAGGACGCTGTAGCACGCCGCGTCGAGGTGGACCGCGATCCCGCCGGATGTGATGAAGGTCGGCTGGGGGTAGTTGGTGGTCCAGTAGTCACCCCCGGCCATCCCCTGCGCGTCCATCTTTTGGGTCAGCTCGGTGGTCTTGTCGCGGCCGACGCCGGGCTCGCTCGTCCACATCGGGAAGCGGCGACCGGCGAGGTTCAAGAAGCTCATCTGCTCGCCGCCGCCCCACACGGCTTCGCCCGGCTGCGCGGCGAAACGCAGGTGCAGGCGGTCGTGCGCGGGGTCGACCGCGGCCGCGACGAACTGCACGCGGTTGTCGCCGGTCCGAACCAGCGTGAGCACGGCGACCGGTTCGCCCGCGTTCGACAGCGTCACGGTGTCTGCGCCAAGTACGAAAAGGTCGGGGGAAACCGCGGCAGAGGGCGCATCCGCGATACGGAAGTTGCCGTGGTGCATGGTGATCTCGGGGGCGCCGGTGGCTACTGTCACCGCCGGACAATCGGCGCGGTGACGCAGCACCGTGCGGCCTGCAACGCGCAAGTCGAAACCGCCTTCGGCCGCGTAAAACTGCGCCTCTCGAACCACTGCATCCCCATCAAGCCGCGCTTGTTGCGGCCAAACCACAACTACGCGCGCTCTTGTATGACACCGCTTGACATATCCGGCGCTGCGACGCAATTCAAGCGCCGAGCGCGGCCCCGAAGGCTGCGCCGAGAACCTTTGCGTGAACGCCGCAGGCGGCGCGGGGGAAGAGGGAGAGTTACCATGAAGGCCACGCTTCGCGCCGGTTCGGCGCTTGTTCTGTCGAGCTTCGCACTGCTCGCGCTCGCCGCCCCGGCCGCAGCGCAGACCGCTCCAGCAACTCCTGCGACGACCGCCGCGCCCGAAGACCAGGCCGCGCCGGGCGATATCGTCGTTACCGCACAGAAGCGGTCCGAGAACCTCCAGCAGGTTCCGCTCGCGGTCTCGGTGCTCAGCGGCGCCGCACTCGCGCAGACCGCTCGGCCCAGCATCGAAAGCGCTGCGCAACTCGTGCCTTCGCTCAACTTCCTCAAGGCCGGAACCACGCTCAACCAGACCATCTTCCTGCGCGGCGTGGGCACCGCCAGCTTCTCGATCGCGGGTGAGCCGTCGGTCTCGACGGTGGTCGACGGGGTCGTCTATGCCCGCTCGGGCGAAGCGTTCAGCGACCTGATCGACATCGCCCAACTCGAAGTCCTGCGCGGCCCGCAAGGTACGTTGTTCGGTAAAAACGCGTCGGCGGGCGTGATCAACATCACCACCCAGATGCCCAAGCACGCGCTGGGCGGCAGCGTCAAGGCGAGCTACTTCTCGAACTCGGAATACCGCGGCAAGGTTTCGCTCAACCTGCCGCTCGGCGCCGATCTGGCAGCGCGGTTCACCGGCTTCTACGGCCAGTACGATGGGAACATCGACAACGTGACGCTCGGCCGCAAGGTCAACGGGTACAAGCATTATGGCGGCCGCGCGCAGCTGCTTTACGATCCGACCCCCGCCCTGCGGATCTACCTCACCGCCGATTACCACAAGAACGACGACGATTGCTGCTCGGTCGTGGTGGCCACCGGACCGCTGACCGGCGCGGGCGTGGCGACGACCGATCTGTCGTCCACCGTGCTCCCGGCGCCGCAAGGGTTCAACACCCGCCAGAACGCGCAGAACACCTTGGCGGCGACCAAGGAAGAAGGCTGGGGCGTTTCGGGCCAGATCGACCTCGGCGTGGGCAGCCACACGCTGACCAGCATCACGTCGTATCGCAAGTGGAACAACACCGAATTCCGCGAAGGCGATTTCCTCCCCGCGGCCTACGTCGGCTACGGCCAGGTCAGCGATGTCGGACCGCAGAAGACCAATACCTTTACCCAGGAAATCCGCCTGACCTCGCCGACCAACCAGACGATCAGCTACGTTCTGGGCGGGTACTATTCGCGCGCCTTTTCGGAACGCGTGTTCCGCCGCGACGGGATCACCTGCACCGCGGTTGCCGGCGCCCCCACCACCGCGCTGATCCCGTGCGGGTCGGCCAATGCCAACGCTTCGACCCCGCGCTACGGAATTGCCGACTTCGGCTCGACCTTCAAGAACGTCGCAGTGTTCGGCCAGGCGGTGCTCCACCTGACCGACAACTTCCGGATGATCGGCGGGCTGCGCTACAGCCAGGACAACCTCTCGGTATTCCATTCGCGCGTGGCGGTGGGGCTGCCCATCGTCAACGGCTTGCCGACCGCGGCATCGGTCATCCAGCCGGCGTTCGACCAAGGCGTCTATAACGCCTACGTCGCGTTCCTCGCTGCCGGGCAGACCCCGGCATTTGCGGTTGCCAACGCGCCGCTTTCGGCCAACGGCATTCCGTTCCGGACCAGCAGTTCGCATCACGATCTGTCGGGCAAGCTTGGTTTTCAGGCGGATCTTTCGCCGAACAACGTCGGCTATCTGACCTATACCCGCGGCTACAAGGGTCCGGCGTACAACACCTTCTTCAATCTGACCGGCACCGGGGTGAACGTGATCGCCGCGGAAACTTCCGATGCGTTCGAGGCGGGGCTGAAGAACAAGTTCCTCGACGGGCGGCTGACGCTCAACATCGCGTTCTTCTTCGCCAAGTATCACAACTTCCAGGCCAACAATCCCGATCTGGTGGCGGGCGCGATCGTCTCGCGCTTCACCAACGCCGGCGAAGTTTCGACCCGCGGGATCGAGGCCGATCTCAACTGGCGGCCGTTCACCGACTTCACGATTTCGGGAGGCGTCGCGCTGACGCATGCGCGGGTGGACAACTTCCTCGCGCCTGCCGGGGCAACTGCTGCGCAGTTGATCGAGACGGGCACTGCGCTGCAATATGCGCCCGAATGGAAGGGTTCGCTCTCGGCCGATTACCGCGTGCGGACCGGCGGCCCGGTCGACGTGTTCCTCGGCGCTTCGGGCAACTTCCAGAGCAGCCAGCTCAGCGTCTTCGGTCCTAACCCGGTCCAACGTCTGCTCGGCACGATCCCGGCGTACGGCCTGGTCAACGTCTCGGCGGGCATCGGCGACAGCGCCGATCGCTTCCGCCTGACGCTGCAGGTCCGCAACCTGTTCGACAAGAGCTATGCCGCCTCGATCTCCCCGGGCGGTCCCGGCGGCGCCTACCTCTACCTGATCCCGCGCGATGCGGATCGCTACTTCGGAATTACCGGACGCGCCAACTTCTGACGGCGCCGGTAGCGAGATGAGCGAACGGCCGCGGGGGCGATCCCGCGGCCGTCCTCGTTTGGCGAGGTGTTGCCCAAACATCGCAGGCACCAAGCTATTTTGCGCTGCAACATAACTGTCATCGCGCCAGCGTAGCGGCAGGCCTATTGCGCGGCCGTTCGGCGCGCGCGTCGCGCCTTCACCAGACAAAGGTTTGAAATTTCCATGCTCCGCACCCGTACGCTCCTGCTCGCCGGCTTCGCTTCGTTCCTGCTCGTCCCTGCCGCCGCGCAAGCTGCTGCCGCGCCCGCCGATGGCG
>JANXSP010000152.1 GCA_025356575.1 Novosphingobium sp. | reverse complement strand
TCGGCGGGCACCGCGAATTGATCGCCGACGGCGTGACCGGCGTGCTGTTCGCGCCCGACGATCCCGCCGCTTGCGCCGCTGCGCTGGCGAACCTGCTCGATGCGCGCGAACGCTGGCCGGCAATGCTGCAAGCGGCGCGTTCGGCGGTCGAGCACAGCCACGATTGGGCCCACAATAGTCAGCGTTATCAGGTCGTTTACCAAGCCTTGCTAGAAGCGGGTGGCACGCGCCGGGATAACCGCGCGACGAGGCAGGGGTAAGACGCGCATGGTTGAGTACGCAGCAGGGACGGCCGAGAAGGCGAGCAATTCGATCGTCGGCCATCGCCATTTCCCCGCGGTCGCGGCGCTGTGGTTCGCGGCACTGCTCGGGCTGGGCAGTCTGGCGATCCGCCCCGCACTGATCGAAAGTGCGGTACTGAGCATGCGGCTCGATACCCTGATCGCCGCCGCTGCACCGCCTCTGGGCATGACCGCACGGCTGCTTCTGGCGCTGGCGATGGGCGGGTTCGGCGCGGTCGTCGGACTGATCCTGGCGCGCAAGATCGCCGCGCCGCGCGACACCGGGATGCGCCTGCGCGCCCGTGACGCACATCCCGATGCGCCCGCGCGCCGGCCGCTCTCGGCCGCGACCGATCTGGCCGAAGACCGCGGCGCAAGCTCCGACATCGCCGGCCCCGTGCTCGGCCAACGCCGCCGCACGCTGGCAATCAGCGAGGACGACTATCCCATGGAGATCGTCGATTTCGCGCCGCTGCCCGGCGCCGACCGCCCGTTCTCGCCCAGCGCGATTGCGGATCCCTCGGGCCCGGATGAAATCGCCGAGACCGCGCCCATGCTCCTGGCGCTGGACGATCTCGCGCTCGACGATAGCGATATCGTGGACGACCACGATTACAGCGCCATTGACGAGACCGTTGCCACGCTTGTGGAGGCCGAACCTGCGCTTGCGTCTGCATCCGGGCCCGCGGGTCCGTTCGCCCCCGCCGCAACGACCAGCAGCGCCGCGGCGATGGCCCACTTCCCGCTGGGCTCGCTGAGTCTGGCCGAGCTTAGCACGCGCCTGTCCGCGGCACTGGCAGGCCGCCGCAGCCGCCTTGCCGCGAGCACCGCGATGGCGCTCAGCGAGCTTGTCGCGGCGCAGGCTCCCGCAGCTACGAGCAGCCTCGCGCCGACTGTCATCACCGATCCGGCCAGCGAGGCGCCACTGCAATTGCCCACGATGCTGGCGCAGCCCGCGCCAGCCGCGGCATTTGAAGACGAGGCGGAAGCGGATCACGCGCCGTCCGTCCCGCGGCTGTTTGGAACGCTTCCAGCCGCGCTGCGCCCGATTGCCGCCGCCTACGACGACGATGAAGTGGACTTGGCGGACGATCGTTTCGCCTTGCCGCCGCGCGGCCTGTGGGCGGCAGGCGACCCCGTCCGGATGACATTCCCTGCCCCGCCCGCCGATCAAGCCAAGATCGCCGCCGCGGACAGCGCAGCGGATCGCCCGAGTGAACTTGCCGAGCCGATATCCGACGAAGCTTCCGAACCCGCGCTGGCCGAACTCGGCGACCTCGACAGCGCAGCCGGCGACAGCGAAAGCGACGATATCGAAAATGACGGGCCGCAGGACGATAGTTACAGCTCGCTGCTCGACATCAGTGTCTCGGCCCTGTCGCGTCCCGGCCATGTCCGCATCGAAGACCAACCCGCAGCGGTCGATGCGATCGAGCCCGCCGTGGTTTTCCCGGGCCAGCTTCCCCGCTTCGCCGCTTCCGCGGCTGCGCCCCGCGAAGACGCAGGGCCTGCTCCGGCGACCGGTTTGCGGCGGTTCGATCCGGCCGGTGCGGCGCCGCGCGGCAGTGGATTCGCCGGGTCCAACCCGGTCCAGACGAGCGGCGATTCCGAAGCGACCGAACGCGCCTTGCGCGCCGCACTTGCCACGCTCCAGCGGATGAGCGGGGCCGCCTGACCGCAATTACGGGCCGCTTCCGGGCGGCAGTTTGTTCGCGATTGCAAAAACAGCTTCGTTTCGTCATGGGGACAGGGCGTGAAACTTCGCTGCGTGTGCGGCGAAGCGAGTCGCGCTTCATTGCCGTAGCGGCGGTTTTACGCCCCGCGCCCGGCACCAGGCAGGACGATACGGTAGATGGGCTTTCCCCCGCCCCAGGGTCTTTACGATCCGCGTAACGAGCACGACGCCTGCGGCGTTGGCTTCGTCGCGCATATCAAGGGGGTGAAAAGCCACGCCATCGTCGGCCAGGCGCTCGAAATCCTCCACAACCTCGACCACCGCGGCGCGGTCGGCGCGGACCCGTTGCTCGGCGACGGCGCCGGCATCCTCATCCAGTTGCCCGATGCCTTGCTGCGCAAATGGGCAAGCGGCGCAGGGCACGATCTGCCCGCACCCGGCGACTACGCGGTGGCGATGTGCTTCCTCCCGCAGGACGCGGCGGCGTGCGAATTCGTGGTCGCGGCGTTCGAAAAGTTCATCGCCAAGGAAGGCCAGCGCCTGATCGGCTGGCGCGATGTGCCCACGACCACCGCGGGCCTGGGCACAGCGGTAATCGCGCAGATGCCCGTCATCCGCCAGTGCGTGATCGCCCGCGGCGACGGCTGCGCCGATCAGGACGCGTTCGAACGCAAGATTCTCGCGATTCGCAAGCAAACCCAGAACCCGCTGGCCGCGCTGGCAATCAAGCACGGTCTCCCCGGGCTGACCGAACTCTACATGCCCAGCTTCTCGAGCCGGACGATCGTCTACAAAGGACTACTGCTCGCTACCCAGGTGGGCAGTTTCTACGACGATCTGCGCGATCCCGACTGCGTTTCCGCCTTGGGCCTGGTCCATCAGCGGTTCAGCACCAACACCTTTCCCAGCTGGAAACTCGCGCACCCGTATCGTTTCATCGCCCACAACGGCGAGATCAACACCGTGCGCGGCAACGTCAACTGGATGGACGCGCGCCGGCGGACGATGGAAAGCGAACTGCTCGGCACCGATCTCGACAAGATGTGGCCGATCATCCCCCATGGCCAGTCGGACACCGCGTGCCTCGACAACGCGCTCGAGCTGCTGCTCGCTGGCGGGTACAGCCTCGCCCATGCGGTGATGATGCTGATTCCCGAGGCGTGGGCCGGCAACCCGCTGATGAGCCCCGCGCGCCGTGCGTTCTACGAATACCACGCGGCGCTGATGGAGCCGTGGGACGGACCCGCCGCGGTCGCGTTCACCGACGGCCGTCAGATCGGCGCGACGCTCGACCGCAACGGGCTGCGGCCTGCGCGGTTCTGCGTCACCGATGGCGATCTGGTGGTGATGGCGTCGGAAAGCGGCGTGCTGCCGATCAAGGAAGACGATATCGTCCGCAAGTGGCGGCTGCAGCCCGGGCGGATGCTGCTGATCGACCTCGAGCAGGGGCGGATCATCGAGGACGAGGAGATCAAGGCGCAGCTCGCCGAAGCCGAGCCTTACGCCGAATGGCTCGCCGCGGCGCAATACAAGCTCAAGGATCTCGAGGTCGTCGAGATGGAACTGGCCGCGCTACCAGTCGAGACGATGAGCCTGCTCGATCGCCAGCAGGCGTTCGGATACACCCAGGAAGACCTCTCCAAGTTCCTCGAGCCGATGGGCATCACCGGCGAGGACCCGCTCGGCTCGATGGGCACCGACACCCCGATCGCGGTACTCTCGAACAAGAGCCGGCTGCTCTACGACTACTTCAAGCAGAACTTCGCCCAGGTCACCAACCCGCCGATCGATCCGATCCGCGAGGAACTGGTGATGAGCCTGGTCTCGATGATCGGCCCGCGCCCCAACCTGCTCGGCCATGATGCCGGGGCGCACAAACGGCTCGAAGTCGAACAGCCGATCCTGACCAACCAGGACGTGGCCAAGATCCGTTCGGTCGAAGCCGCGCTCGACGGCGCCTTCCGCACCGAGACGATCGACATGACCTGGTCCGCGGCCAGCGGTGCGGCCGGGCTCGAACTGGCGATCCGCGAAATGTGCTGGGCGGCGACCGAGGCCGTCCTCGCCGACAAGAACATCCTGATCCTGTCCGACCGCGCGCAGGGGCCCGAACGCATCGCCATGCCCGCCGCGCTGGCCACCGCGGCGGTGCATCACCATCTCGTTCGCCAGGGCCTGCGAATGCAGACCGGGCTGGTGATCGAGACCGGCGAGGCGCGCGAAGTCCACCATTTTTGCGTGCTGGCGGGCTACGGCGCCGAAGCGATCAATCCCTACGTCGCGTTCGAAACATTGGAAGTCATCCGCCAGCGCCGCGACCTTCCGCTGAGCCAGCGCGATGTCGAAAAGAACTACGTCAAGGCGATCGGCAAGGGCATCCTCAAGGTCATGTCCAAGATGGGCATATTGACCTACCAATCGTATTGCGGCGCGCAGATCTTCGACGCGGTCGGGCTGTCGAGCGCGTTCATCGCCAGCTATTTCACCCGCACCGCGACCACGATCGAAGGTATCGGCCTGGCCGAAGTCGCCGAGGAAACCGTCCGCCGGCATACTGCCGCGTATGGCGATAACCCTATCCTTGCGGGGATGCTCGACGTCGGCGGGATCTACC
>JANXSP010000016.1 GCA_025356575.1 Novosphingobium sp. | reverse complement strand
GCGAGAGTGGAAATATCGCCGAGGTTCGAGACATCGCCCTCGGCAATCTTGCGCAGGATCCGGCGCATGATCTTGCCGCTGCGGGTCTTGGGCAGCGCGGGGGCGAAGTGGATCACGTCGGGGGTGGCGATGGGTCCGATCTCCTTGCGCACCCACTGGGTCAGTTCGCGCCGCATATCCTCGCTTGGGGCCTCGGATGCATTGAGCGTTACGTAGGCGTAGATGCCCTGCCCCTTGATCTCGTGCGGCATCCCGACGACCGCCGCCTCGGCCACCATGGCGTGGGCGACCAGCGCGCTCTCGACCTCGGCAGTGCCCATCCGGTGGCCGGAGACGTTGATCACATCGTCGACCCGCCCGGTGATCCAGTAGTACCCGTCCTCGTCGCGGCGGCAGCCGTCGCCGGTGAAATATTTGCCGGGATAGGTGGTGAAGTAAGTCTGGAAAAACCGCTCGTCGTCGCCCCACACCCCGCGCATCTGACCGGGCCAGCTCCGGGTGATGCACAGATTACCCGACGCCGCGCCCTCCAGCACCAACCCGTCCGCGTCGACCAATTCGGGCACGACTCCGAACATCGGAAACGAAGCTGAACCCGGCTTGAGGTCTGTCGCACCGGGCAACGGCGTGATCATCGCGGCGCCGGTTTCGGTCTGCCACCAGGTGTCGACGATCGGGCAGCGGCCCTCGCCGACCACGCGCCAGTACCACTCCCACGCCTCGGGATTGATCGGCTCGCCGACCGAGCCCAATAATTTCAGCGAGCTGCGGCTGGTTCTTGTGACCCACTCGTCGCCTTCGCGCATCAGCGCGCGCAAGGCAGTGGGCGCGCCGTAGAAGATCTCGACCTGGTGGCGATCGACGATCTGCCAGAACCGGCTCGGATCGGGCCAGTTGGGTACGCCTTCGAACATCACCGTCGTCGCGCCGTTCGCCAGCGGGCCATAGACGACATAGCTGTGCCCGGTGACCCAGCCGACATCGGCGGCGCACCAGTAGATGCTGCCCGGGCGGTAATCGAACACGTAGTGGTGGGTCATCGCGGCCCAGGTCAGGTACCCGCCGGTGGTGTGGAGCACGCCCTTGGGCTGGCCCGTGCTGCCGCTGGTGTAGAGAATGAACAGCGGGTCCTCCGCGCCCATTTCCTCGGCCGGGCACTCGGACGCGGCAGACCAGCGCAATTCGTCCCACCAGTGATCGCGGCCCGCCATCATCGCCGCGGCGTTGCCCGCGTGGCGTACGGCCAGCACTGCGCTGACCGAGGGGCACTGTTCGAGCGCGGCATCGACGTTGGCCTTGAGCGGGACCAGTTTGCCCCCGCGCATCCCGGCGTCGGCGGTGATCACGATATTGCTGCCGCAATCCTGGATACGGCCCGCCAGCGCCTCGGGACTGAACCCGCCGAACACCACCGAATGGACCGCGCCGATGCGGGTACAGGCGAGCATCGCCATCGCCGCCTCGGGGATCATCGGCAGGTAGATCGTGATCCGGTCGCCGCGCCGCGCGCCAAGCGATTTGAGCGCATTTGCCATGCGGCAGACTTCGTCGTGGAGTTCGCGGTAGGTGATCTTGCGCTGCTGCGCGGGGTCGTCGCCTTCCCAGATGATCGCGATGGTCTCCCCGTTATCCGCCAGGTGACGGTCGAGGCAGTTGGCGCTGACGTTGAGCGTGCCGTCGGCGAACCAGCGGATGCCGAAGTCGGCCTGAGCGAAGCTCGAGCGGGTGAGTTCGCGCCACGGCTTGATCCACTCGAGCCGCGCGGTCTCCTCGCGCCAGAACGCCTCGGGCGCATCGAGCGCGGCGCGGTACTTGGCGGCGTAGCCCGCGGCATCGACGAAAGCGCGCGCGGCCCATTCGGGGGGGACGGGATGGATCGTGGACAAGGTGCGCTCTCCGGGTTTGCGGCACCCTAACGCGGTTTGTGAGACGGCGCGATAAAATCGGGCTCTTGCGTCATCCGCGGACGCCGGGGGCCAGAGTGGAGCGCGTTGTGCTCTGGATTTTCGCGCTTGCAGGAATGGCGAACGCGTTAGCGCAAAACCTGGAGCGGCTGGGCGATCAGGGTGAGTTCGCTGAACGCCACCTCCGCGAGCGACTTGGCACGTCCGCAGTCGCCCACCGAAATCGTCTCGCTCCCGATGCGTGCGTCGCCCTGGCGCGGGATGACCAGAACCCCGCGATTGCCGTACCGGGCCGCAGTCTCGGCGTCGGGCGCGCCGGCAATCTGGTCGAGCCGGAACAGCGGTCCTTCGACCAGCATCGCGTTGGCGTCATCCGCTACCCGCTTGTGCAGCGCCATCGGATAGCGCGCGCCCTGCGCAACTCTGATCCCGGCCTCGAGATGCAGTTCGCGCGGGCGGCCGTAATCGTAGAGCCGGTAGGTTATATCGCTGTTCTGCTGAACCTCGATCAGGCTGACTCCCGCCCCGATCGCGTGGACCGTATTGGCAGGGATATAGAAGAAATCGCCCGGCGCGACCGCGTGCCAGACCATCAGGTTCTCGATCGAACCGTCGGCCGCGGCGGCGCGCATCGCTGCGGGCGCGATCGTGTCGGAAAAGCCGATACCCAACGCCGCACCGGGCTCGGCGGCGATGACCAGCCAACATTCTTCCTTGCCCTGCCGCCCCAGCCCCGCTGCGAGCGTCTGCGCGTCCGAGGGGTGGACCTGGACCGACAGCTTCTCGCTGGTGAAGATGTATTTGACGAGCAGCTGGCTGAAATCCTCAGGCGGCTCGAACCAGATTTCGCCGATGCGTTCGCCGGGCGGGGCGACGAACGGCGCAGGGAGCACGTCCATGCCCCATGGCTTGGCAACCTCGCGGGTGGGCAGCGCCGCGCTCACTGACCAACGCTCATTGATTCGCCGCCCCGTAAAGCTTGCCGACCTTCTGCGCGCCTGCCGCGCTGGTCACCAGAACCTCGCCGCCATTGACGACGACGATCACGTCCTCGAGCCCGATCACCGACACCCTCGGACCATCGGTCTCGACCAGGACGTTACGGCAATCGACCAGCTCGGCAGGGCCCGAGACTGCGTTGCCATCGCCATCGCGCGCGCGGGCAGCGTGGAGCGCTTCCCAGCTGCCGATGTCGGACCAGGCCATGTCGGCGGGGACCATTGCCGCGCGCGCGGTGTTTTCCATCACCGCGTAATCGACCGATTCGCTTTCGATCGCCGCGAATGCCGCGGCATCGGGATGGAACCGTGCGCCGTCGCTGAAGCCCGACCCGACCGCCGCCGCCACAGCCTGCGCCAGCGCAGGGCGGTGCTCGGCCAGTTCGCGCAGGAAATCGCCCGCGCGGAAAGCGAAAATCCCGCCATTCCAGGCATAGTCGCCGCTCGCCACGAACGCCGCGGCGCGCACCGCATCGGGCTTCTCGACGAATTGCGCGGTGCGGAAACCTTGCGTTCCGATGGCTTCGCCGCGGCGGAGATATCCGAAGCCGGTTTCGGGCGATGCGGCCTCGATCCCGAACGAGACGAACCAGCCTTCGCGCGCCAGGTCGGCGGCGGCGTGGGCGGCGCTCACGAACGCGGCGCAGTCACCGATATGATGATCGCTCGGGCAGACGAGCATGATCGCTTGCGGATCGAGCCGGTGCGCGGCCAGAGCGATAGCCGCGGCGGTGTTCTTGGCCGCAGGCTCGACCACGATCTGAGCGCCGCGTCCGCCAAGCTGGGCCTCGACATGATCGAGATGCGCGGTGCCGGTGACGATGACCGGATCGGCAAACCCATCGCCGGGTCCGCAGCGCAGCAATGTCGCCTCGAACAGCGTGTTATCGCCAACCAGCGGCAGGAACGGCTTGGGCTTGGTCGCGCGACTGCGCGGCCACAGCCGTGTGCCACTGCCGCCGCACAGGATCACCTGGGTAATGTCGTTCATCGTCGGTCCCGTAGTCGCTCGGCTTGTAACGCGCGATCAGTCCATCAGTTGCAGCAGATCGCTGACCGAGGTCGTGGCAAAGCCCACGGCGCTGTCGGAAATGCCATAAGGAATCAGCAACCGTTCGCCCACTTTCAGCGCGCCGCAAGTGTAGATCACGTTGGGAACGTAGCCCGCGCGGTCGGCGTCCACTGCGGTCAGCACGGGTTCGCGAGTCCGGGCGATTACCTTGGACGGATCGTTCTTGTCGAGCAGCGCGCAGCCGAGCGCGTATTTGCGCATCGCGCCCACCCCGTGGGTGAACATCAGCCATCCCGCATCTGTCAGGATCGGACTGCCGCAATTGCCGATCTGGATGAATTCCCACGGATATTTGGGCTCCATCAAGAGCACCCCGTCGTCGTCCCAGGTATCGAGCGTGTCCGAGCGGATCAGGTAGAGGTTCTTTCCATCCTGCCGCCCGATCATCATGTACCGACCGTCGATCTTCTGCGGAAACAGCGCCATGCCCTTGTTGCGTCCGGCCTTGCCCTTGATCGGCTCAAGGTCGAACTTGCGGAAATCGCGCGTGCGCAGAAGTTCGGAGCGGATCGAACTGCCGCTATAGGCGGTGTAGGTCCCGATCCATTCGAAATCTCTGTCGCCGTGGTCGAAACGCACCAGCCTCAAGTCCTCGAGCCCGCCGCGCTGTTGTTCGGTGATCGGGAAGATTACCGTGTTCGACAGGCTGCTGTCGCAATGGCGGATAACTTCGACGGCACCGTCGGCATCGGTCAGCGAGGCATCGACCAGTTCGGCGGAAGTCGCGAACGCGGTCTGCGGCCACAGTGTGAATGTGCCGTCCCGTTCGACGATCCCTTCGCGAAAGACGATCGAGCTGATGTGACCTTCACCGACCGCGCGCAGGCTCATCACGAAGCGGCAGGCGCCGTCGTGCAGTCCGCTCTGATCGGGATGGGGGACGATCGACGGATTCATCAGCGCCGCCGCGGCATAGGTATATTCGTGGCAAAAATACGCGCCGATCAGACGTTTGCGCGCCCGCGAATAATGTGTGCCATCGAGCTCCAGCGATTTTTCGACTTCGAGGTAGCGTTCATCGAACATCCCCTCGATCTGCCAGTGGCGCTCGACGAAGTCGGAGAGGACGTGGCGATATTCGGCGCTTGCCCTACGCTCGGAAAGCGCCGCGACATCGGCTACGAGGGCTCGCGCGCGTCCGCCGTCGGCCGAATTGGCCTGCCACCCAAGGTGGAACGGACGCAGGACTACACGGGACGGATCGGCGTGAAGCCGTGCGTCAAGGATGTGCAGCGGGCTGCTCGAGCTCTCGCGATCCCGGCTCAAACTTCTCTCCCGTCGAATCGCGACCCCGCGTCCCGCCGAGCGCTAGCATGGAATAATGCGCCAGCTGAAATGCGAGGATCGATTCCGCCCCGCAATTCTCGTTCGCCCCGCGCGGCGTGACCCCGTCGCGGCAGCGCCCGGTCGCCAGATCGGCGAGAACCACCGCGCGATCGTTGGCCCCGAGATACCAGTTGTAGGCAATCCGCGCATATTGCGCCCACTGCGGATCGGCGGTGGCGATATGCGCGCTGAGCGCGGCCTCGATCGCGGCCTGCGCTTCCAGCGGCTGCTGATCGAATGGCAGGTGCTCGCCGTGCTTGCCGAAGCTTTCCGACCCGATCGGGCGGAAATGGCCCTTGGCCGAACGCTGCTGCTTGGCGATCCATTCCAGGCTTCCGAGCCCGGCTTCGAGCCAGTCGCCGCGGCCCAGAAGCTGCCCGGCTTCGATCAGGGCCTGCGGCAAGCGCGGGTTGTCATAGCCAAGCACGGCTTCGAACCAGGCCCAATCGGGCCGGCGCGCGGTTTCGAGAAGGCGGTAAAGCAGATCGCCGCCGCGCTCTGCGATTTGGGTCGCACCGCCATGTCCGGGAACGACGCGGGCGACCGCGGCGGCGCCGAGCATGGAAAAGGCAATGGCACGCGGAGATTCCATTCGGGCCAGGCGCGGCGCGGTATGATCGAACAGTCGCTGCGCCCAGCGGCGAATATCCGGATCGTTGGCTCGCTCGATCGTATGGCCCAGCGCCCACAATGTGCGCCCGTTCGAATCGGGCGAACCAACATCCTCGCACCAGCTGCGATCGAACCGCATGAAGTTGCGAAACGCGCCTTCGTCCTCGTTCCACGCGTGCTGAACGAAAGCCGCGTAAATACCGCGCCAGCGCCGCCGCTCGACCGGATCGAGCACCGCGACATTGCTCCAAATCAGTGCGCGGACGTTGTCATCGAGGCAATATCCGTGGCGCCGGTCGGCCACGATCCCGACCCCGTGCTGGAGCATGCCGGTCGAATCGCTCATGGCCAGGACGGCCTCGCTGCCGGGGACGGCCACCATCGGCGAGACAGTGACTTCCGGCGTGATTGCCCGCGCCAGCATGGACGCGGTGGCATCGGCAAAGCGCGGCCAGATCGTGGTCCGACCCTTGGCATAAGCACGCCGCTGCATGGCATCGAGCGCGGTGCGATCATCGAGCAAGGCGATGACTGCGGCGCCGATCGCGTGCGACGAACCCGGTTCGATCAGCTCGCCCACCCCGCCCGCCAGCAGTTCGCGCGCATGCACATACGGCGTCGAAACCACAGCTTTGCCGAGCGCCACCGCATAGCTCAGCGTCCCCGAGGTCGATTGCTGGAGATTGGGATAGGGCGTGAGATAGATGTCGCACGCTTCAAGCTGGTCGAGCAGTTCGGGGGTATCGAGAAACCGGTTGTCCCAGCGGATGTGGCCCGCGACGCCGAGCTTTTGGGCCAGGGCCTGGAGGCCTTCGCGGTAGGCTTCGCCTTCTGCGGCGACCAGGTTGGGGTGCGTTGCGCCGACGATCCGGTAAACCGTATCGGGGTGCCGCTCGACAATTGCGGGGAGCGCGGCGATCGCCATCTCCAGTCCCTTGCCAGGACCGAGCAGGCCGAACGTCGTGAGCACGTTCGAGCCGCTGAGTTCGAGCCCACGCTTGAACTCGGCGCCGCGCCCGAACGGGCGATCGGGCGCACCGTGGGCGATGACTTCGACGACTTCGCCGCGCGAGCCGTAAATCTCGAGCAACTGGCGGCGCGAATGCTCGCTCATCAGCATCACCCGCGAAGCGCGCGTGAGCAGGTGTTCGAGGATTCGGCGCTGGTTGGGCGAGGGGTCGGTCAACACCGTGTGAAGCGTCAGGACCAGCGGCGCTGCAAGGCGGTCGACGAAATCGACGACGAGTTCGCCGTCGGGACCGCCGAAGATGCCGTATTCGTGCTGCAGCCACACCGCATCGGCGCCGCTGGCGTTGATGGCGCGTGCCGCCGCTTCATAATCGCCGGAACTCTGCGCTCCGATCACGCCCGCGACGCCTTCATAGCTGAGCTGCGAACCGGGATTGTCGAGCGCGTAGACGTCCACGGCGATTTCAGGGTGATACTTTGCTAGCTGTTCTTCGATGTCCCGGGTGAAGGTGGCGATGCCGCACTTGCGCGGGGTATATGTGCCGACCAGCGCAACGTGGCGGGGACGGGGGGCACCCGCGGGATCGTTCGCGGCGAAGATCGAGACGATTTCGGCGCCGGCGTCACTGCGGGTCTTGGCGCGATCGTCGAAATTCATCGTCGGCGTGTCCTTGAGGTAAGTGGTCGTTCGCCTGCATCGAAAACGCGGCCGTCTACCGCTAACGCCGCATCATCCGCTCGGTTCCGCTGCAACGCAACAATAAACGCGCGCGCAGCGATCCCAAGCGTCGGTATCGTATTGGCATTGCTCGGTAAGCCGCAGAGTTAGCCGATCTCGCACATGCGAACGGCCCTACCTGAACCAGCGTTGCCGCCAACCGTATACCGATGTAACCGGTCGTCCTTGGCGGTCGCTGGCCGGCCGGAATCGAAACCGCGATTCGGCCAGACGGCAGGTGATCGCATCGGACTGCGGATCGCGGCTCGCCCGTATGATATGGCAATTGCTCGCGCGGCCGTCGGTTCCCACCGTCATTGCAATGATTACGAAGTCGCCGTCACGCACGTCGCGGGTTTCGCGCGGATAGTCCCTTGCCGAATTGATATCGCCGGCGGTCTTCTCGGCCTTGGTCACCGCCCCTGCACCATCGCCGTTGCCCGCGGCGCCGCTGCCGGTTCCTGCACCGATCCCTCCGCCGCCCGTCCCCGAACCGCTTGTCGAGGCACCGGCCGTGCTTGCCGCCCCGGTCGACCCGGCGCGTGGCGCGGGTTTTTGTGGAAGCGGGATTTTCGCTGGCGGAGCGGTGGTCGCCGCGGCAACTGCCTTGCGCGCGGCCGGCGCTGCCGCGGCCGCCTCGCGCTGTGGGCGCGGCGGGGGAGGCGAAGGCGGCGGAGGCGGGGGAGCGGTGATCGTCACCGTAAAGGTCGACAGCACCCCATCGACCGCCCGCTCGCTGAAGTCGGGGGCGAGCGCACGCACCAGGCCAAGTGCGGCGAGGACATGCAGCAGGGCCACCAGCGCAAACACGCCGATCCGCCGACCGGGCGGCATCTTCTCCTGCTGATCGGTCATCTGCCCGCGATTCGCCTTCACCCGTTGGCGAATACCGTAACATCCTTCGCCGATCTCTGAAGGCGGGTTTCGCGCGAATCGCCCGAACCTGCGCCACCCCCGCTATAATGCTCCTTCGGCAGCCTGCAGTGGGCGACCAGGTTGGCCGCGCGGTTGCGGCGGAGAGGGACGTTGGTGCGCAATGCGGGGCAAGTTCTGATGTCGCGGCTGAGGAAGCTGCTGCGCCGCACAAGCGCGGGCCGGCCCGTAGCCATTCGCACGCGCGGAGCATCGCCGGCCGAAGGCGTGGTCGCCAACGCGCCGCGTGACCCGCTGATCGCGCAGCTGCGGTACGATCCAGACTTGGCGCGGCGCATCGACGCCGCGCTCCAACTGGCCAAAACGGGTAACCTTCCCGAACCCTCGGTGGTCCTGGCGGGGATCGGTCTGCCCGGGGTCGCCTGCACCGCGCACCACCGCACGATTCTTCACGCGCTTGCCGCCGCCAGCCCGGTGGTCGTGGCCGAGCTGAGCTTTGCCGAGGCATTCGCGTCCTCGCGCGCCGCATTGGTGGAAGCACTCGGCGCGGCGCGCGATCCCGGTGCGGCGTCTTGCCTGGCGCTGCATAGCGCCGACACAGATCCGCAAATCCGCCTCGCCGCGCTGCGGGCAGCGTGCGAGGTCGGCGATCCGGCAGCAGCGCGGTGGACCATGCAACTCCTGGCCGATCCCGCCGAAACCGTGATCGTCAAGGCGGTTCATACGTGTGTCGTGCTTGGGACCAAAGCTGCGCTCCCGCAGCTCGAGCCGCTGGCCGCGCATCCATCGTGGTGGGTTCGCACCCGCGCGACACAGGCGATCGCGGCGCTCGGCGCGGCATCCGCGGCAGGCGAAGCAGTGGTCCGCGCGGCGTGAACACTCCGTCGTCGACGGTCGTGCGCACGGCACGGCAAATGGTGTTGGCCGGCACTGTGTTTGCCGCGCTCGCGTGGTTGTCGATCGCACTGACCCGGGGCGCCAATGGCATTGCCTCGGTCTGGCTACCCAATGCCCTGGCGCTGGTCTTGTTCGTGCGCTGCCGGTTTGCCCACCCCGCCGCGGTCCTCGCCGCGACAACGTTGGGCAACGTTCTTGCCTCGCTAGTCGCAGGACGAGCGTTCGAACTCGCGATCGGTTTGGCGGGGTGCAATGCCGCGGAAATTGCAGTTGCCGTTCTGCTCGTCAGGCAGTGGTGCGGGGCGCATCCCGATATGAGCGAGCTGGGCACCCAGATGCGGTTCATTGCGGCTTCCGCGCTGATCCCGCCGGCAGTATCGGCGACGCTCGCGCTTGCGCTGCTGCAGCCACTGGGGCCGGCTGGATCCGCCACGGCATGGTCGAGCTGGGCGCTGACCGACGGGCTGGGGATGCTGATGGTCGCTCCGGCGGCGATGATCGTCAGCGAACCCGGGCGCAGACTGATGGCAGACCTTACCGCGCGGGGCACACTGGAATGGGCAGTGTTCACCGCCCTGGGGATTGCCGCGACTTTGGGCGTGTTCCTCCAGAACGACTTCCCCTTCCTGTTTCTGGTCCTGCCATTCGTCTTGCTTGCGGCCTTCCGCCTGGGAATGCTGGCAACCGCGTTCTCGGTGATTCAGGTGGCGGTGATCGCGACGGTCTGTACCTGGCTCGGTCACGGCCCGATCAACCTGATTCCCCATCCGCTGGCGACCAAGCTGATCGTTCTGCAGTGCTTCCTGGCGACCGCGTTTTCGATGGGCTTGCCGGTGGCCGCAGCCTTGGCCGGACAAGCGCGGCTCACCGCCGGGATCGGCGAAAGCGAGGCGAAGCTGGCATTGCTGGCAGACAACGTCACCGATGCGGTGATCCGGATAGAGAGCGACGGCATCTGCAGTTTCGCCTCACCCTCCGCAGCGACGCTGTTCGGGCTGCCGGTGTCCGAGATAATCGGTCGCAACTTCGGCGAGTTGGTCGAGGAAAGCGATCTGGCAGCCACGCAGCTTCAGGTGTCCGCGATCGGCTCGAGCACGTTCGACCAGGATTTGTTCTCGTTTCGCAGCCGGGCTCATGCGGCGCGCGGCGAAACGGTCTGGATCGAAATAAACTGCGGGTTTGTCGAAGATCCGAACACGGGTTTGCCCGCCGGCTACATCGCTTCCGCCCGCAACGTCAGCGCGCGGGTCGAACTCGAAATGCAGCTCGATCGCGCGCGCCGTCATGCCGAAAGCGCCGTGGCGGCAAAGTCCCAGTTTCTTGCCAACATGAGCCACGACATCCGCACCCCGATGAACGGGGTCCTGGGCTACGCGCAGCTCCTCCTGCAGGAACCGTTGCTCGACCGGCCGCGCCACCACGCCCAGATGATCGCCGATTCGGGGCAACGGATGATGCGCCTGCTCAACGACATCCTCGACCTTTCCAAAATCGAGGCGGGCCAGATGGTGGTATGTCACGAACCCGTCGCGCTGCACGACCTGATCGTGGATTGCGCGCGGCTGATGCGCGCCAACGCCGGGCTCAAAGGGGTTTCTATTGAGGTCGAGATCACGACAGCGGTTCCCGCCGAGGTGGTCGGCGACGCATTGCGGCTGCGCCAGATTCTCCTCAACCTGATCGGCAACGCGGTCAAGTTCACGCCGAGTGGACAGATCACGGTAGAAGTAGCGGTTGTCGAAGGGGTAGGCGCAGGGGTCGGCGCGGGGGTTGTTGCGGGCAACATCGAAATCACGGTCAGCGATACCGGCATCGGCATCGCGCAAGACCACATGGAGGCGATATTCCGCCCGTTCGACCAAGGCGTGCAGTCCGTAACCCGCCGGTTCGGCGGGAGCGGCCTGGGGTTGTCGATCAGCCGCCAGCTTGCCGAAATGCTCGGCGGAACCCTGACCGCGCAAAGCCGCGAGGGGCAGGGATCGCGCTTCGTCCTGTCGATCCCGCTGATCGAGGCGGAAGCGGAAGGCGCGAACGCCCTCGCGCCCCTGCCCGAAGTGCTCGCCGCGCCGATGCAACCGCCACCGTCCGGGCATGTGCTGCTGGTCGAAGACAACGACATCAACCGCCTTATGGCGCGCGAAATGCTTGTGCGCCTGGGTCAACGCGTGATCGTTGCGGTCGATGGCGAAGAAGCGATCGCCGCGGTTGCGGGCTCTCGGAATAACGGCGCTCCCTTTGACCTGGTGCTGTTGGACGTACAGATGCCGATCTGCGGCGGGTACGAGGCGACCCGCGCAATACGCGCCGCCGGCAACACCCCGTTCGCGCTGCCGATCGTGGCTCTGACCGCCAACGCCTACCGCGAAGATATCGCCGAGGCCGCCGCCGCGGGGATGCAGGACCACCTCGCCAAGCCGCTCGATTTTGCGGCGCTCGCCGCCGTTCTGCGGCGATGGTTGCCAGTAAACAGCGAAGTGCTGCCGGTTTCACAGCCCGCTGCGACTCCTCCCGCGCCCGACGACGCGCTGACCCAGCGTTGGCTCGACCGCCGCTCCGAGGCGCTCGAGAAAGTTGCCGCGTATGTGAGGATGGGTGCGGCCAACGACACCGCCCTCGCCGATCTGGCCGCAACGATGCACAAGCTGGCGGGGACTGCCGGGATGTTCGGCGAGGACGCGCTGGGCGAGCAGGCGCGCGGGTTGGAGGATGCAATCCGCCGCATGCTTCCGCCCGCCGCGGTTACCGAGCTGGCCGAAACCATGCTGCGCGCGGCCTGAACGCTACCCCGCGGCCATCAGCGAGGCATTGCCGCCGGCCGCGGTGGTATCGGTGCAGATCACGCGCTCGATCGCGAACCGGGCGACGTAATGCGGTCCGCCGGCTTTGGGCCCGGCGCCGGAAAGTCCTTCCCCGCCAAACGGTTGGCTCCCGACAACCGCACCGATCTGGTTGCGGTTGACGTATAGATTGCCCACTTTCGCCCGCTCCGCGACCAGCCGATGCACAGCGTCGATCCGGCTGTGCAGACCCAGCGTAAGCCCATAACCGCGCGCGTTGATCGCAGTGACCACGTCCGCTATCGCCCCGCCGGCAAAGCGTGCGACGTGGAGCACCGGCCCGAAATTCTCCTCGGCAACATCGGCGATCGAACCGACCTCGATGATCGTGGGAGCGACATAGTGGCCGGCGAGCCCGGCGGGCAATTCGCGCCGCCAGACCGGGCACCCCACCTGCTCCATCGCCGCGACGTGCGCCTCGAGCTTGTCCTTCGCTGCGGCGTCGATCACCGGGCCGACATCGGTGGACAGCGCGGCGGGATCGCCGATCACCAATGCCTCGAACGCGCCGCGGATCATGTCCAGCACCGCGTCGGCAATGTCTTCCTGGAGGTACAGAACCCGCAGCGCCGAGCAGCGCTGGCCCGCGCTCTGGAAAGCGGAGGCGACGACATCGCGCGTGACCTGTTCGGGCAGCGCCGAGGAATCGACGATCATCGCGTTCTGCCCGCCGGTTTCGGCGACGAACGTCGCAATCGGCGCGTCGCGCGCCGCCAGGCTGCGATTGATCGCGCGCGCGGTCGCGGTCGATCCGGTGAAGGCGACCCCGGCGATCCGCGGATCGGAGGTGAGCAGAGCGCCGACCTCGGCCCCGCCCGGGACCAGCTGGACGACGCCGTCCGAGATCGCCTCGTGGAACATGCGCATCGCCAGATCGGCGATCAGGGGGGTCTGCGGCGCGGGCTTGGCGAGCACGGTGTTGCCCGCGGCAAGCGGCCCGGCGATCAGCCCGGTGAAGATCGCGAGCGGGAAGTTCCACGGCGAGATCGCAACGAATGCTCCGCGCCCGTGCAGCGCCAGGCGATTGCTCTCTCCCGTCGGACCGGGCAGTGCGGTGCCGCCAGCGTGGAACAGCCGCCGTGCCTCGGCCGCGTAATAGCGCAGGAAATCGACCGCCTCGCGCAGTTCGAGCACGGCATCGGG
>JANXSP010000129.1 GCA_025356575.1 Novosphingobium sp. | reverse complement strand
CCCGGACGAGCGCCCCGCGATCACGAACAACGGTGGATCCAGGCTGAGCGCACTGCCGAGGCGGAGGCTCCGATCGGTCTTGCTGCGCCTACCATCCCGCAGATGAGCAACAGCGGTGACGACGACGGCAGCTTGATCCGCGCCGCCCAGAACGGGGACGTCGAGGCCTTTGCTGAGATTGTGCGCCGCTACGAGCGCAGGCTACGGCTCGTCCTGCTGCGCGTGCTCGGCGACGAGCGCGACGCGGAAGAGGCGACGCAGGACGCGTTCGTCCAGGCGTGGCGCAACCTCGACCGCTACCGGGGCGAGGCAGCCGTCTTCACCTGGCTCTACAGGATCGGCGTCAACGAGGCTCTTGCCCGGCGGCGGCGCAAGCGGCTCGAGACCGCGTCCGACGATTTGGGTGCGCAGCGCGATGCGCGGGGCGACCTTGCGCGCGAACCAGGCGATCCCGGCGCGATTGGCATAGAACCCGCCGCCGGCGAACAGCAACGGGGCATCGGGCGGCAACAGGGTATCGTCACCTGCCGCGCCGGCGATCTGGTCGGCCATCGCCATCGGCAGGATCGCATCGGCCCCGCGGCCATAGAGCCGGGTCAGGACGTCGCTGTCGCGCGGGCTCAGCGTGACCACGGTCGATGCCGCGCGCAGTGCCGCGCGCTCGGCCAGAATGTTGGCGGCGAGCACGCCGAGCGCATGCAGGCCGGGTGCGGCGCGCAGGGCTCCGGCAAAGAACCGCGCCTCGACATTGTGGCAGAACACGATCGTGCGGACGTGCGGCGCGGCGCGGGCAATGCCCTGGACCAGCCGCCCGAGGTTCGAGCCGTCGAGCCACACGGCATCGATCTGCTCGGCGCCGATCCGCGCCACAACCGCGGCGATGCTCGCGGCGGTGACGCCGTCGATATGCCCGGCAAGTGCCTGCGCCGGAGACGCACGCTGAGACAAGTCAATCAGGTGCTCGGCAAAATTCGCGGCAAGTATCTCGCGCAACGCCGTGCGGTGCAGGTTGGCGAGCAGCGCCCGCCCGCCGGGAGGCGCGTCGGCGGCGACCGGCGAGACGAACAGGAGCCGCATTTCCCGCGCACCGTCAGTCCGCGACCGGTGCGGTTTCCCATAGCTTGGCGGTCTCGCGCCGCGCGACCATGACGCAATCGTATTCGACGATCGCCAGGCTCGGATCCCGGTTGATCGGGTACATCCCGCTGACGTAAAATCCGGCATCGCGGTATTCGGCGAGCACTTTGTAGGGATCGTCCATACGATCGTATAGCGGCAGGAAGGTGATCTCGGACTGCAGCGCCTCGACCCGGTCGAGCACGTCGCCTGCGCCGCGGAAGGCGCGCAGATCGTAGCCCTGGGTATCGAGCTTGATCATCAGCCGCGAACAGCCGGCGAGGCCGGGCAGCTCACCCAGCACTTCGTCGAGCCGAGCGAGGCGTACGGTCTCGGTGGTTTGTCGGCGCAAGTTGGCCCAGATGTCCTTCGAGTAGTCGTTGACGTTGAGGAACGACGAAAACACGTCGCCCTCGTAGACGTTGATCGCGTGTTCGCCCGCGGCATCGCTCAGCGCGAAGTTGTGGCAGGTCCACAAATCGTCGCCGCGCGCCGCGGCTTCAAGCTTGGTGAACACGCTCGATACCGGCTCGAACGAATAGATCCGTCCCTTGAACCCGCACCGCCGCAGCAGCTCGCCATATCCGCCGCGGTTGGCGCCGACATCGAGTACCGCGTCGATCTGCTGTGCGGCGAGCACGTTGCGCAAGTGATCGCCGAGATCGTGGTTATACGTAGTCGTCCGTACGACATCGATCCCCAGGCGGTTGATCAGCGAGCGGATGGTGGCGATCATGCGAAATCCTGCGACTTTGCCCCCGCACGCTGGGCGGAAGCTGGAAAAAACGTCCCGCGCTAAGCCCCGGATCGCCGGGAAACGCAAGTGCCACAGCCGCCCGGGGCTGGCAATTGCCGTGTGCGTGAGCTTGTCGCGCGCAACCCGCCCGGCTAACGCGGCGCGCGGTCGCAAGGCGCGGGAGCTGGCCAGGCGCGCGCCTTCCGCGCACCAGGCGCGCGGGGCCCGCGCACCAGCCGCGCGCACAAGGGCCGAGGAGAAAGACGACGTGAAGGGCATCATCCTGGCCGGGGGCAGCGGCACCCGGCTTTACCCGGCGACGCTGGCGGTCTCCAAGCAGCTCCTCCCCGTCTACGACAAGCCGATGATCTATTACCCGCTCGGGCTGCTTATGCTCGCCGGGATCCGCGACATCCTGATCATCTCGACCCCTGGCGATACCCCGCGCTTCGAACAGTTGCTCGGCGATGGCAGCGCCTTTGGAATCACGCTGCACTACGCGGTGCAGCCAGAGCCGGGCGGGCTGGCACAAGCGTTCATCATCGGGCGCGAATTCATCGGCGATGACGCGGTCGCGCTCGTCCTGGGCGATAACATCATCTATGGCTACGGCGTGACCCAGGCCTGCCGTGCGGCGGTGGCGCGCGGCAGCGGAGCGACGGTGTTTGCCTACCGGGTCGAGGATCCTTCGGCATATGGCGTGGTCGCGTTCGATCCGGCAACCGGCGCGCCGACGCGGCTGGTCGAAAAGCCTGCGGAATTCGTCTCGCACTGGGCGGTTACCGGGCTGTATTTCTACGACAACAGCGTGGTCGAGATCGCCGCCAACCTGGCGCCCTCGCCGCGCGGCGAGCTCGAGATCACCGACGTCAACAGCGCCTATCTCGCGCGCGGGGCGCTGACCGTCGAGCGGCTCGGGCGCGGGATCGCGTGGTTCGATACCGGCACGCACGAAAGCCTCCACGATGCCGCCTCGTACGTCCGCACGATCGAGGCCCGGCAGGGGACCAAGGTGATGTGTCCCGAGGAGATCGCGCTCGAGCTCGGCTATCTCGATAGCGGACAAGTGCTGGCGCGTGCCGCGACGCTCGGCAAAACGCCCTATGCCGCCTATCTGCGCCAGCGCGTTGCCGAGATTGCCGAAGAAGGCGTGCTGGGATGAGCGATCTGCGGCGCATCCTCGTCACCGGCGGATCGGGCTTTATCGGCAGCGCGGTGTGCCGGCGGCTGGCAGGGCAAGGTCACCATGTCGTCAACCTCGACAAGCTGACTTATGCAGCAACCCGCGGGGCGACCGCGATGTTGGCGGAGCTGCCCAACTACCGCTTCGCCCAGATCGATATCTGCGACGGCGCCGGAGTGGCGCAGGTGATGGCCGAAGAGCGCATCGACGCGGTCATGCACCTTGCCGCCGAAAGCCATGTCGACCGCTCGATCGAGCGGCCGGGCGAATTCATCACCACCAACATCGTCGGCACTTACACGCTGCTCGAGGCCGCGCTGCGCCACTGGCGCGCGCTGGAAGGCGAGGCCGCGGCGCGGTTCCGCTTCCACCACGTCTCCACCGACGAGGTATTCGGCGATCTGCCGTTCGATGGCGGGCTGTTCACCGAAGATACGGCCTACGCTCCGTCGTCGCCCTATTCGGCGAGCAAGGCGGCGTCCGACCACCTCGTGTCCGCATGGCAACGCACCTTCGGGCTGCCCGCGGTGCTGTCGAACTGTTCGAACAATTACGGCCCGTACCAGTTTCCCGAAAAGCTGATCCCGCTGACGATCCTCAATGCGGTCCAGGAGCGCCCGCTGCCGATTTACGGCCAGGGCCTCAACGTGCGCGACTGGCTCCATGTCGACGATCACGCCGCGGCGCTGGAAGCCGTGCTTTTGCGCGGGCGGGTGGGCCAGAGCTACGTCGTCGGCGGGCATGCCGAGCGCCGCAACATCGATGTCGTCCATGCGATCTGCGCCGCGCTCGACACCCGCCGCCCGCGCGCCGCGGGGCGTTACGCCGACCTGATCACTTTTGTCGCCGACCGTCCGGGGCACGATGCGCGCTATGCCATCGATAGCGCCAAGATCGAGCGCGAGCTCGGCTGGCGGGCGCAGCACAGCTTCGCCAGCGGGCTCGAACAAACGGTCGACTGGTATCTGACAAATGCCGCGTGGTGGGAACCCTTGCGCGGCGCAAACCGGGCGCATGCCGGGGCGGCGGCGTAACCCCCGGCCGCCTGTCCCCCGTTTCAGCCGCACCGCGCGGGGGCGCGCGTGGGGTGCCGTATCCGGGCGCGATCCCCTCGCCGCTGACCGCGACCTGCGCGACATAATCGAGCAGGCCGCAGATTTGCGCAGCATAGCCTGCGTTCTTATGCTCGAACGCGGCCAGTGCGCCCGGACCCGCGACATGATGCGTCTGGGACGCGGTACTGGACCAGCTGCTGGCGGACGTGGGACAACCCCGCAGGCTGTGTAAGAGGTTCCGGAGAAGCGGCGCACGGACACCGATTTGACTTCGTGCGCGGAACTCGCAATCAACTCGCAGCGCCGCCGCGCGCGGTCAGTCGGGATTTTGGTGCTATGGCAATTCATCCAACCGCGCTGATCGGCGCCGCGGCCAGCATCGACCCTTCGGCCGAAATCGGCGCATTCACGGTCGTCCACGATAACGTCGAAATCGGCGCGCGCTGCGTAGTCGGCTCACATTGCGAACTGGGTGTGGCCTCGGACCTCGGCGATGGTTCGCCGCTGGTCGTCGGGGCCGATGCGCTGATCCGTTCGCATAGCGTGTTCTACGCCGGCTCGTCGTTCGGCGAAGGGCTGGTGACCGGCCACCGCGTGACCGTCCGCGAAGGCACCCGCGCCGGGCTCAATTTCCAGATCGGCACGCTGGGCGACATCCAGGGCCACTGCGCGATCGGCGACTACGTCCGCTTCCACAGCAACGTCCACGTCGGCCAGCACACGGTGATCGAGGATTTCGTCTGGGTGTTCCCCTACGTCGTCTTCACCAACGATCCGCATCCTCCCAGCGACGTCCAGCAGGGCGTGACGGTGAAGCGGTTCGCGGCGGTGGCGACGATGAGCACCGTGCTGCCCGGGGTGACGATCGGCGAAGGCGCGCTGGTCGGCGCGTGCAGCGCGGTAACCCGCGACGTCGGCGACCACCGGATCGTTTCGGGAAACCCGGCGAGCGACAAGGGGCCGACCTCGCTGGTCAAGCTGCGCGATGGCAGCGGTCGTGCGGCATATCCGTGGCCCGCTCATTTCCACCGCGGTTACCCCGCCGAGGTTGTCGCAGAGTGGCTTGCCGCCGTCTGAAATCGTCATCACGGCGCTTCGCCGCGCCCGATGAAACCGCTTCCGATCTTGCGTTCCATCCGGCCGACGGCCCACTTTACAGCGTTCGGCAGAAGAAGCAGCGCGGCTGAGGACGAGCAAGGGCACGGGCGGGCCTGGCGGATCAGCGGCGGGTGCGCCTCCCGCGGCGCGCTGTTAGCGCACGCCACGCTCCCACCGGTCGGCGCAGGAACCCGGGCAGCGCTTCGTCGAGCCGGACCAGCGCGTGGGCCGCGGCGATCGCTGCGAACAGCGCGCCGACGGTGAGAGCGGCGAGGCTGGAGAACCACGCCAGCGCCATCACGGCCAGCGCCGCGGCGAACACCGCGGCGAACAGCCCGGCGACCTGCCGCGACCAGCGATAGCCGGTGATGCGCCGCACGATCACGGCGAGCACCGGCAGATACAGCGCATAGGCGATCAGTACGGCGATCCCCGAGGCGGGCAGGCCAGCCAGCGGCAGCAGCACCCACAACGCGCCGATCAGCACCGCGCTCGCCGCCAGTTCACCCGCCATGTAGGTCCGCGCAGCACCCCGCGCGAGCAGGACATAGCCCAGCGGCCAGCTCGCGATCTTGAACAGGTCGGCGAGAATCTGCCAGCGCAGGATTTCCGCCGCGGGGGCAAAGGCATCGGCATAGAGCAGCGGAATGATCCACGGCGCCGCGCCCAACGTGCCCAGCAGCACGGGGGCCGAAACCAGCAGCGCCACTTCGCTTTGCTCGTCGATCAGGCGGTGGGCGTCGGCGGGGCGGTCGATCGCCTCGGTCAGCCGCGGGTAATAGTCCGCGCCCATCGCCTGGAGGACGAATCCGACATAGACGATCGAGATCATCCACGAGGCTTGGAACTGGCCGACCGCAGCCGCGCCGAGGCGGTGCTGGATCAGCGCGCGGGCGACCAGTTGCGCCAGCGTCGTGCCCACTCCGGCAACCAGGAATGCCGCCCCGGCGCCCAGCAGCGACCGGAATTCGGCCCGTACTGCCGCGGGGGAGGGCGCCGGGGCAAGCTCGGCGGGGGGCAGGCGCCAGACGAACCAGGCGCCGACCAGCCACGCCGCCGCCAGCGGAGCGAGCACGAATACCGCAATCCCGT
The DNA here is from genome assembly GCA_025356575.1 of Novosphingobium sp. GTDB lineage: Bacteria > Pseudomonadota > Alphaproteobacteria > Sphingomonadales > Sphingomonadaceae > Novosphingobium. Next base: position 11,223 of record JANXSP010000129.1, on the reverse strand, counting down.
CGTGCCCGGCCAGGACCACCGCGCCGACCCCGGCCAGCGATCCCGCGAGCGCCGATCCGATGGTTATGCCTGCAGCGTCGCCGATCCGCCGCAGCCCGACCAGCAACGCAACCTGCGCTCCCCCCAGGACCGAGAATACCGTCCCCAGCGCCAGCCAGCCGATCACCGAGGCCTGTGCCGTGTCGCCCAGCGCCCACCGCGCCAGCGGTACGCGCAGCAGCCACGTCGCCGCGCCGCCGAGCAGCGCCAGCACGAGCGATCCGCCGAGCAAGGCCCGGCGCACCCGCGCCCTGGCCGCGCCATCGCTCCCTGCCGCGGCTATCGCGCGCGTTCCCGCGGTGCCGAGCCCAAACGCGGCCAGGTTGCTCGCAGTCTGGACCAGGTTCTGTAACAATCCGATCAGCCCGACCCCCGCGGGCCCGAGGATCAGCGCAGCGATCTTGGTGCGGAACAGGCCCACCGCGATGTTGATTACCGAAGCGCCGCCGATGATCGCCGAACTCTTGAGCATCTGGCGGTGCGAACTGGCCGCCGAACCAGGCGCCGAATTGGCCGGCAAACCGGTCGCCGGGGAGGGCAAGACCTCGTCCGGATCGGGCTCGAACAGTCCCGGTTCGAAGCCGCCGGGGCCGCTCATCGGCCGATCAATCCGCGCAACTTCTTGAACGCGCCGAGGCCGCCGAGGCCGAGGCTGCGCGGAAGCATCCAGGCGAGCTGGTCGCGCGAACGGACCCGGGCCACCTCGGCGAGGCGGCGCAGCGGCGCCGCGCTCGTCCACCGTGCGCGGAAGCGGAAGTGGCGCACGTCGGCGCGAAACCGTGCGAGGTTGAGCGCGCGCGGAGTGCCGTAGCCGGGCGCGATGCCGTGGCCGGTCACCGCGACATGCTCGATATAATCGAGCAGATCGCAGACTTGCGCGGCGTAGCGCTCGTTCCGGCGCTCGTGCGCCGCGAGTTCGCCGGGGCCCGGGACGCGATGGGTCAGCGAACCGCCGTGGACCCGGTACTGGACGAGCTTCCGGTGGACGTAGCCGATCGGCCGGCTGCGCAAGTTGAGAAGCAGCGCGAAGAAGAAATCCTCCGCAAAGATCGGGAAGTCGGGCAGCGCCAGCGCCTCGAACATCGTGCGTTCGTAGGCGCCGGTGGCGCCGGTCAGGGTCGGCACCGGCGCATTCCCGGCAAACCACGGCTGGACCATTGCGGCGGGCCCGGCGCTGCCACTGCCGGTGACCGCACCATGCTCGTCGATCACTTCCCAGTCCGATCCGAGCGCGCTCGCGCCGCTTTCCTGCCACGCGGCGACCAGCGCCGAGACGCGGTCCGGCAGCGAGATGTCGTCGCCCGCGCCCAGCACCAGCAATTGGCCCGATGACTTCGCCACCGCATCGTAGATATGGCGCAGCAGCCCCCGGTTCTGGACCGAGCGGTTGAGGAGAATGCGGTGTGGACCGCGGTATTCGGCAGCGGCCACGGTCATGATCTCGAACGTGGCGTCGGTCGAGGCATCGTCGCTGAGAACGATCTCGAGATTGGGGTAATCCTGCGCCAGCGCCCCGGCGATGGCCGCGCCGACGAACTCCTCCTGGTTGTAGGCGATGATCGCCAGGGTCACGGGCGGAGGCGAAACCAGCGGGGGAGACGCGTGCTGGTCGGTGCTGGCGGCGGTCATCGCAGCGCCTTATGGGACTAGCCGGAAAGGGACAACCCTGCGCGCCTGCGCCTGTCGCCCCCGTCCGGCGCGCGCGGCGTGCGCGCGCGTGTCGTTTGACTTGGCGCGCGGAACTCGCAATCAGGCGCGGCGCGCGGGCGCGGCGATCGGGGGTTCTGCGACATGGAAGTTCATATTGCCGCGCGGCATGGCGGCGGCAGACCGGCCGCGCGGTGACGATCCGCAACACCCTTGCCCCGCTGACTTCGCTGCGGTTCTTCGCCGCCGGGTTGGTGCTGGCGCACCATGCCGGGGTGTTCAGCCCGGGCTATGTCGGCGTGACGTTCTTCTTCGTGCTCTCGGGATTCATCCTGGCCTATAATTACACCGGCAAGCTGGAGACGCGGGCCGAGCATGTGGCGTTCGCACGGCGCCGCTTTGCCCGGATCTACCCTGCGCATCTGCTGACTTTGGTGCTGGCGCTGCCGCTTGTGCTGGGATCGGGCGCGGTGCCGACGGCGGCGGGCGCGGCGCCGGTGCCGCTGGCGCTATCGGCGTTGGCGAACCTTCTCCTGCTGCAAAGCTGGTTCCCCGCGCGCGACGTCTTTTTCGGCTTCAACGCGGTGTCGTGGTCGATCTCGGACGAAGCGTTTTTCTATCTGCTGTTCCCGCTTCTGCTATTCCTGTTTGCGCGCAACGACCGGCGCAGCAGCTATCTCGTGCTCGGCTTGTGGGGGGCAGCGCTGGTCGCCCTGGCCTTGGGATGGACGCTGCGGTATCCAGCGCCGGTCGAAACCGATCCCCAGACGCATTACCTGTTCTACATCCAGCCCGGCGTGCGCCTGTTCGAATTTGCGCTCGGGGTATTTTGCGGATGGAACTGGGTGACCCGACCAGGCAGCCCGCTCGGGCTGGGGGCCGAAATTGCGGCCATCGGTTTGTTCATCGCCACTTTCGCGGTCAGAGTGTTCCTGCCAATTCCCTTTCCATTTGCGGCATCGCTCCTGTTCATCCCCGCCTCGCTGGCGATGATCGTGGTGTTCGCGCGCAGCACCGGGCCGCTCGCCGCGCTGCTCGGACATCCGGTGCTGCTGCTGCTGGGGAAGGCGAGCTTCATGCTGTACATGATCCACCAGCTGACGATCCGCTACGCGGTGCTCGCGCTGGGGGATACGCTTGCGGTGCATCTCGCCGCCGCTGCGCTGGCCATCCCGTTGTCGATCGCGCTGCACCTTGCCTATGAGGAGCCGCTCGAACGCCGCCTCAGTGGTCGCAGCCGACGGCGCGAAGTAGCGGCGACCGCACCGTGAGCAGCGCCGCCCCGATCAGCCACGCACCGCAGCGGCTCGATATCCAGGCCCTGCGCGGAATCGCGGTGACGCTGGTCGTGCTTTACCACGCAGATCATCACCTCGTGCGCGCCGGGTTCCTCGGGGTCGACGTGTTCTTCGTCGTCTCGGGCTTCCTCATCACCGGGCTGATCGCGCGCGCGCTGGGGCGCGGCAGCTTCAGCTTCGCCGATTTCTATGCGCGCCGCGTTCGCCGCCTGCTGCCCGCCGGGTACGCGGTGCTGGCGCTAACCACGCTGGGCGCTTTCGCGCTGCTGAGCGCGGTTCAGTACCGCGATTTCATCGCCCAGCTTCTCGGATCGCTGGCGTTTTCCAACAACATGGTGCTGTGGCGTCAGACCGGATATTTCGCCCCCGACGCCGCGTTCCGCCCGCTGCTGCACATGTGGTCGCTGGCGATCGAGGAACAGTATTACCTGCTGATGCCGCTCGCGCTGTGGTTGCTGCCGCGGCGCTGGACGCTGGCCGCGGTGGCGGCGGTCACGCTCGCCAGCCTCGCGCTGTGTTTCTATGTCATGCGGACGAGCCCGTCGGTCGCGTTTTTCTTCCTCCCGACGCGCGCGTGGGAGCTGGGGATCGGCTCAGTCGCCGCGTTGATCGCGGGCCGCGCTGAGGTCCGGCCAGCTGGGCGGGCGCTGCTCTATCTCGCACTGACGCTGATCTTCGCGATACCCCTGTTTCCGTTGCCGACCGCCGATCCGGGCTGGAACGCGGTGATCGTCTGCCTGGCAACCGCCGCGGTGATCCTCGCCGCGAGTCCGCTGGTGAACGGATGGGCAGCCACGCGGGGCCTCGCGAAAATCGGGGATTTTTCGTACTCGCTCTACCTCGTCCACTGGCCGCTGTTCGCGCTGGCCCGCACCGCCTTCATCGACGCCGCGCTGCCGTGGCCGCTGACCGTCGCGCTGGTCGCGGCGTCGTATGCGCTGGCGATCGTGCTGTATCGCTGGGTCGAGACCCCGCTGCGCGCCGCACCGGTCAACGGCTGGCGGCTTGCCGGAATCGCGCTGGCGGCGTCGGGGGCCGTGGCGGCGCTCGGGCTCGGGCTCGGCCAGATCAAGGCGCACGGCCCCGATACCCGCACGCCGCTGCTTCCGGTCGAAGGGCTCGCCGAGAGTGGCTGCTTTGCGCAAGGCGCCGCCGTCTACACCGGCGCCTGCAGCGAGAGCGCACGGCCAGAGATGCTGGTTTGGGGAGATTCGTTCTCGGGCCACCTGACCCCCGGGATCGCGGCGAGCACGGCGCATCCGCTGGCGCAGGCGAGCATGGGCCAGTGCGCGCCGTTCGCGAACTACGCCGCGGTCGTGCACGCCAACGAGCGCGCCTATTTCGAAGGCTGCCTGAAGTTCAACGCAAGCGTCCTGGCGTGGCTGGCGCAACATCCCGAAGTGCGCGTGGTGGTGCTTGTTGGCCAATATACGCGGACACTCGGCAAGATCAGCAGCTATGCGTTGAGCGCGCAAGGGACGGGCTACCGCACCGAGCCGCTGGGCCAAGCGCGCACCGCGCAGGCGCAGGCCGAAACCGTCGCCGCGCTCCACGCGCTGGGCCGCCGGGTGATCGCCGTCGCGCCGCCGCCGCCTGCCAACTTCGACCGCGGGCAGTGCTGGGCGCGGCAGGTCGAGCATCTGCCGATCTGGGGCCGGTTCGCCTCGTGCCGGGTCGATGAGGGCGCGGTTGCCCCGCAGCGCGCCGCAACGGGCGCGCTGATGGCGGCATTCGCGCGCGCCGGCGCGCCGGTCTTCGATATGCGCCCGGCGCTGTGCGGCGCGGCAGGTTGCGCCAGCACCGCCGGGCCGGCGCCGCTCTACCGCGATCAGGATCACCTCAGCCGTCAGGGCGCGGTCGTGGTCGGGCAGCGGCTCCAGCTCGGCGACAGGCTGTGGGCGCTGGCGCGGTGAGCGGGCCGCCGCTAAATGCTGCACCGATGATTGCCGACACCGAAATCTTTCCCGGCTGCACGCTGGTCCGCCACCGCGCGATCGCCGATGCCCGCGGCGCGCTCGTCGCGCTCGAGGCGGGACGCGAGGTCCCGTTCGGGATCGCACGGGCGTACTGGGTCTACGGCGTCGACCCCGCCAGCCCGCGCGGGTTTCATGCGCACCGCGCGCTCCACCAATGGGCGGTTTGCGTCGCCGGATCATGCCGGATGCGGCTGAGCGACGGGCACGAATGGCGCGAGGCGGTGCTGGACAGCCCTGACCTCGCACTCCACATCGGCCCGATGATCTGGCACGAAATGCACGATTTCGCGCCGGGCACCGTGCTCCTGGTCCTGGCGAGCGCGCCATACGACGAGGCCGATTACATCCGCGATTTTTCCGATTTCGAGGCGCTCGCCCGATGAACGTGCCGTTCCTCGACCTGGGCCGCGGGGTCGCCGCCAAGCGCGAAGCGATCGACGCGGCAGTCGGCGAAGTGCTGAGCTCGGGCTACTACATCGGCGGGCCGCACTGCGCCGCGTTCGAGGCGGAGTTTGCCGGCTATTGCGGCGCGGCGCATTGCGTCGGGGTCGCCAACGGGCTCGACGCGTTGCAGCTCGGCCTGCGCGCGTTGGGGGTGGGCGCGGGCGACGAAGTCATCGTCTCGAGCAACGGCTACATCGCCACCTGGCTCGCGGTCAGTGCGATCGGCGCGGTGCCCGTGCCGGTCGAGCCAGACCCGGCGACGCACAACCTCGATCCCGCGCGCGTCGTCGCGGCGATCACCGCGCGGACCAGGGTCATCCTCCCGACGCATCTCTACGGGCAAGCCGCCGATCTCGAGCCGCTGCTCGCGCTGGCCCGCGAACACGGGCTCAAGCTGCTCGAGGATGCGGCGCAGGCGCACGGCGCGCGCTATCGCGGCACCCGCGTCGGGGCGCACGGCGATCTGGTGGCGTGGAGCTTCTATCCGAGCAAGAACCTCGGCGCGCTCGGCGATGGCGGCGCGGTCACCACCAACGACGCCGAAGTCGCGCGCCGGGTCCGCACGCTCGGCAACTATGGCTCGGATGTGCGTTATGTGAACCCGCTCAAGGGCGTCAATTCGCGGCTCGATCCGCTCCAGGCGGCGGTGCTCTCGGTCAAGCTTGCGGGGCTCGACGCCGAGAACGCGCGCCGCCGCGCGATCGCCGCGCGGTATAATTCCGAACTGGCGGGAACCGGGCTCATTCTCCCCGCCGTGCCCAACTGGGCTGAGCCGGCGTGGCACCTTTACGTTGTGCGCAGCCCGCGCCGCGATGCTTTGCGCGATGCGCTGGCAGCGGCGGGCATCGGCACGCTGATCCATTATCCGATCCCACCGCACCTCCAGGGTGCCTATGCGGAAATGGGGCTGGGCGCGGGCAGTTTCCCGATCGCCGAACAGCTCGCGCGCGAGGTGCTGAGCCTGCCCATCGACCCGCACATGCGCGATGATGAGGTCGCGCAAGTGATCGCTGGAGTTATCGCCGGGGTACGGGCCGCCGCCTGACCCCCCTTTAAGCGCGCGCCGCCTTGGGTTAGGGCCGCGGCGGCGCCGGCGGCTCGGGATAGTGAATACGATGTGTGGTCTGGTCGGAATTCTGGGCAAGGCGCCCCCCGCGCAGGCACTGCTCGAGGCGATGAACACCAGCCTCGCCCATCGCGGGCCCGACGACAGCGGGATCTGGCGGGATGACGCCGCGGGGCTGGCGCTGGTCCACCGCCGCTTGTCGATCGTCGATCTCTCGCCGCTTGGCCACCAGCCGATGGCCTCGGCCGACGAGCGCTACGTGTTCGCCTACAATGGCGAAATCTACAACCACCTCGACCTCCGCCGCCAGCTCGAGGGTGAGCGCGTGGTCGTGTGGCGCGGGCACAGCGATACCGAGACGCTGCTCGAATGCATCGCCGCGTGGGGCCTCGAAACCGCGCTGAGCCGCGCCGTGGGCATGTTCGCGCTGGCGTTGTGGGACCGGCGCGACCGCGTGCTCAGCCTGGCGCGCGACCGCTTCGGCGAAAAGCCGCTGTATTATGGCTGGACCGGGGGCGATTTTGTCTTCGCGTCGGAATTGCGCGCGATCCGGCTGCACCCGCGGTTCGACAACGCGGTCAGCCGCACCGCGCTCGGCGGGCTGGTCGCACACAGCTATGTCGGCGGCCCGCGCTCGATCTACGAAGGGCTGTTCAAGCTCGAACCCGGGTGCATCCTGACGCTGCCCGCCGGAGCCTGGCGCACCCCGCAGCGCGCAGCGCTCAGCCCGCGCGAGACGCGCGACGGGATCGCGCTGACGCGGTACTGGAACTACGCCGACGTCGTCATGGCCGGGCTCGCCAACCCGTACACCAGCCGCGAGGACGCTTCCGCCGCGCTCGAGGATGCGCTCGTCACCGCGATCAAGGGTCAGGCGGTGGCCGACGTGCCCGTCGGCGCGTTCCTGTCGGGCGGGATCGATTCCTCCAGCGTCGTCGCGTTGTATCACAAGCATTCGCCCGGCCAGATCCGCACCTTCACCATCGGATTCGAGGACGCCGCCTACAACGAGGCCGAGCACGCCAAGGCCTATGCTGCGTATATCGGCAGTGCGCATACCGAACGCTACATCACCGCGCAGGACGCGCAGGACGCGATCCGCCTGATGCCGACGATCTACGACGAACCGTTCGGCGATTCGTCGCAGATCCCGACGTACCTGGTCAGCAAGCTGGCGCGCGAGCAGGTGAGCGTGGTCCTTTCGGGCGACGGCGGGGACGAGCTGTTCGGCGGGTACAACCGCTATTTCGGCACGATTCGCTTGTGGTCGGCGCTGAGCAAGGTCCCCGGCCCGGCGCGGCGCGGGCTCGGCCAGGCGCTTGCCGCGGTGCCCCCGGGAGCATGGAACGCGCTGGTCGGGCTCAGGCCCGGCGGGCGGCGCCCGGCGCACTTCGGCGAGCGCGTGCGCAAGGTCTTCGGCACGCTCGGCAGCGCGCGCGATCTCGAGCAATACGTCGGCAGCTTCCTCGATGACTGGACCCGCGAAGGTTCGCCCGTGATCGGCGACGGTGCCAGCCACAACATCCCACTCGCGCTCGGCGGGCTTGCCCCCGATGTGGTTGCGATGATGCAGGCCGATGCGGTGACCTACATGCGCGACGATATCCTGGTGAAGGTCGATCGCGCTTCGATGGCGGTGAGCCTGGAAAGCCGCGTCCCGTTCCTCGACCACCGCGTCGCCGCGGTCGCCGCGCGGATCCCGCTGGGGATGAAAATCGCGGGGGGCAGCGGCAAGCTCATCCTCAAGCAGCTGCTCTACAAGCATGCCCCCGCGGCGATGTTCGAACGCCCCAAGGCGGGCTTCGCGATCCCCGTGGGCGAATGGCTGCGCGGGCCGCTACGCGACTGGGCGGAAAGTTTGCTCGATCCGCGGCGGTTGAAGGATGAGGGTTTCTTCGATCCGGCGATCGTGCGCCGGCGGTGGGATGCGCATATCTCGCGGCGCCAGGACGCGACCGCGCCGCTGTGGACGATCCTGATGTTCCAGGCGTGGTTGGAAGCGAACGCGGAGCGTTAGCCAGTGGTTGAGACGAGTCCTCGACAATCTCGGCCTTTGCTCACCACGAACGGGTTTTCACAAAAGTAAAATTTACTGCGGGGGCGCAGTGCAGGGCCTAACCTTACCGACCGAGGGCCCCGCATGCGGGGGTACGGTGCCTAGCTCACACCAAAGCAATATCCGGCGCGTCTTCCTGCTTCATGCCGACGGTATGATAGCCCGCGTCGACGTGGTGGGTCTCGCCCGTCACCCCGCTGGCGAGATCGCTGAGCAGGTACAGCGCCGCCCCGCCGACATCACCGATGGTCACGTTGCGGCGGAGCGGGGCGTTGTGTTCGTTCCATTTGAGGATCAGCCGGAAATCGCCGATACCCGACGCGGCGAGGGTCTTGATCGGGCCCGCACTGATCGCGTTGACGCGGATGCCGTCGGGGCCGCAATCGTTGGCGAGGTACTTGACGCTGGCCTCGAGCGCGGCCTTGGCCACGCCCATCACGTTGTAGTGCGGGATGACCTTTTCGGCGCCGTAATACGACAGCGTCAGGATCGATCCGCCTTCTCGCATCATCGCCGCGGCGCGCTTGGCCACCGCGGTGAAGCTGTAGACGCTGATGTTCATCGTCATCAGGAAGTCGTCGAGCCCGACGTCGTAGTACTTCCCGCGCAGCGCGTCCTTGTTGGTAAAGCCGATCGCGTGGACCACGAAGTCGATCGCCGGCCACCGCGCCGCCAGGGATGCGAACGCGGCGTCGAGCTGGACCATGTCGGAGACGTCGCAATCGATCAGGAACGGCTCGGCCCCGTCACCCGCCAGGCTTGCGGCGAGCGGGCGAACCCGCTTTTCCATGACGTCGCCCTGGTACGAGAACGCCAGCTCGGCGCCGTGCGCGGACAACGCCTGGGCGATCCCCCAGGCCAGCGACTTGTCGTTGGCGAGGCCCATGATCAGGCCGCGCTTGCCCGCCATCAATCCGCTCATCCGGGTTCTCCTTCCGCTAATTCGGTGCGCGCCTTGTCGCGGGCGCGGTTGTCCGCCTGGCCGATCATGTCGCGTTCTTCGGGGGTTTCGGCGAGCGCGGCATTGAGTTCTGCGCCGACCACCATTCCCAGCCCGACCAGCCAGAAAAAGAACAGCGCGATCATGATCCCCGCCAGCGGTCCATAGGTCAGGTCGTACTTGAACACGAACCGCAGCAGCACCGGCAGCGCCAGGCTGACCGCGACCCACCACAGCGCCACGAACAGCGCGCCCGGCCACTTTGGGTACTGCCACCGGCGATAGGCGCCGGGGGTCAGCGCGTAGAACAGCAGGTACAGCGAGACGAACAGCATCGCGCCCGGCACGACGCGCATCAGCCCGAGCCCGTGGAGCGCTTCGGCGAATTGCGGGGCGTTGCTATCGATCACGCTGCCCGCGCTGCCGAGCATCACTTGCGCGATCAGCCCGGCGATGAGCATCACCACCGAGGCCAGGATCACCCCGGTCGAGATCAGCCGGTACCGCCAGAACGCCTGCGTCGCGATCGTCCCGTAGGCGCGGCGCAGCACGTCGCGGATCGTTTCAACCAGGCTGCCCACGGTCCACAACCCGACCAGCCCGCCCGCCCACAGCAGCCAGCCCGAGCGCGCCTCGATTACCGAGCGCGCGGCGGGCTCGATCACTTTGGCGACGACCGGGGGCAGTGCCGAGAGCACCGCGCTGATCGAAGCGCCGCGCTGCGAGGGATCGCCGATCACCGAGAAGATCGCCGCACCGACGATGAAGAACGGAAAGATCGCGATGATCGACATGTAGGCGAGGTTGCCGGCATGGATGAACCCGTCATTATAGACCCCGGTCCACACCCGCGCGATCACCGAGCCGATCTTTTCGAGCGGGCCGATCCGCTTCTCGAGCCGTTCCTGCAGGCCCGCGCGCCAGCGCAGCGCGTTCTTGCGGCGGGCTTCGGGGGACAGGTCGGGAACGGTCAGCGCCGGCGCCCCGGGGGCGGGGCTGACCGCGGCTACGGGGCGTTCTTCCATCGGCGCCTAGACGCCGAACCGCGCGCGCGGGTTGCGGGTGTCGTGCCAGCCTTCGAGCCGGCTGACGAGATCGCTATCGGCTTCGGGCAGATCGATTTCGAGGCCGACGAGCTGGTCGCCGCGGGTGCCGTCCTTGCGGGTGAAGCCCTTGCCCTTGAGTCGCAGCGTCTTGCCCGAGCTGCTGCCCGGCGCGACCGTGAGCATTACCGCGCCATCGGGGGTGGGAACCTTGACCTTGGCGCCGGCGATCGCTTCGTCGAGCGTGATCGGCAGATCGATCCGGATGTTGTCGCCTTCGCGGCGGTAGAACGCGTGGGGGGCGAGCTGGATCGTGACGATCGCGTCGCCCGCGCCGCCCGGCCCGGTTTCGCCCTTGCCCGGCAGGCGCATCTGGGTGCCGTCCTCGACCCCCGCGGGAAGCTTGAGGTCGATGGTCTTGCCGTCGCCGAGCGTGATCCGCTGCGGCGCGCGCGTTGCAGCGTCGAGCAGGGGGACCGAGAGCCGGTAGTTGACGTTGGCCCCGCGCGGCGCGGGGCGCGGGCGCTGGCCGCCCATGCCGCCGCCCATTCCGCCAGCCATTCCGGCGCCGCGTCCACCGAACAGGCCTTCGAACATCTCGGACAAGTCGATGCCATCGGCGCCGCCCATTCCGGCCCCGCCCATGCCGGCGCCGCTCATGCCTTCGAACCCGCCGCGCCCCCCGCCATAGCCGCCGAACCCGGGCGGCATCGC
>JANXSP010000106.1 GCA_025356575.1 Novosphingobium sp. | reverse complement strand
AGATAGGTCGGCTCGGGCCGATCGCCGGTCAGCAACCGCTCGGGATAGGCGGTGATGAAAATCACCGGGACCGAACCGATCGCGAGAATATCTTCGACCGCGTCGATCCCCGAACTGCCATCGGCAAGCTGGATATCGGCCAGGACCAGGCCGGGCCGCGCCGCAGCAACCACTTCGCGCGCTTGCGACCGGGTCGCGGCGGTCCCGCAGATTTCGTGGCCGAGCCCGCGGACGAGGTCCTCGAGCTGCATCGAAATAAGCGGCTCGTCCTCGATGATCAGCACGCTCGTGGTCGATTCGCGGTCGATCTCCTCGACGGCTTCGGCGACCAGGCTGGAGACTTGCTCGGGCGACAAGTCCATGACCTGCGCGGCTTCCGACACTGAAAAATCCTCGAGCGTGGTCAGCAACAGCGCCTGACGGTTTAGCGGGGTGACGCGGGCCAGCCGGTCTTGCACCGCGGCTTCATGGCCCATCGCTTCGGGTTCGGCGCCGCGATCGAGGAACGCACTCGCCCACAGCTTGCTGAACGCCGCGTAAAGCGGAACCCGTCCCCCGGCGAGTGAACCAGCCAGCTCATCGTCCGCCAGCGCTGCTTCGAGCGTTGCGCGAACATAGGTATCGCCGGTCGTCTGCGACCCGGTAAGGGCCCGCGCGTAACGGCGCAGATACGGTAGATGTACGGCAACCTGGGCGCCAAGCGACATGAATTCCCCTATCCCTGAAATCAGGTGTGGCGTGAACGTTTCGCCTGACCATTCGTTCCGCGGGAAGTCAACCGCCCAGCCACGCCAACAAAGCGTGTTCTTCGATCGGCTTGTAGAAAATCCGGTCGAACTGGGTCGACGGTTCGGCGCTGCTGCGATCAATGCCGGTGACGAGCGCCACGCGGGTGCCGGCGGCGCGCAATTCGGCACATAACGCCACACAGTCCCCATCGGGAAGATGATAGTCGACCAGCGCTGCGGAGAATACGGTCTGTACCGCGGCGGCGCGGGCAGCAGCGTTGGTATCTGCCACAGTGACTTCATAACCGGCCTCGATCAGCACGTTTTCGAGCGACATCGCCACCAGCAGGCTATCTTCGACCACCAGGATATCGGCCGGCAGAGCCATCGTTCGTCTTCCCCTCACCAGCGGAGTGTCCGCTGCGCCCGCGCGTAGACCGGAAATGCATTTGCTCGCTGCATCATATGACAAGGTTTCAGTGGCTATTTGACAGTACCGCTGCGCCGACCGCATGACTGTTGCGGGGCGGGGCACACGATGACGACGACCAACAGTTCAATCACTTCGGTGCCGATCACGCCGTGCCGCGTTTGCCCGCTGCTCGCCTGCGCCGGATTGCGGCCGCTCGAACCCGATCAGACCGATTACATGCAAGCCTACAAGCAAGGCGAGATCGTGATCGAGCGCGGCGGCGCGCTGGTCGTTCAGGGCGCCCCCCGCGTCCAGCTGTTCACCGTGTTATCGGGGATCCTGATGCGCTACCGACTGCTCGCGGACGGGCGCCGGCAAATCCTCAACTTCCTGTTTCCCGGCGATCTTATCGGATTGCAGGACGCGGTCGAACTCAACAGCGCCAACGGGGTCGAGGCATTGACCCCGGCGCGGCTGTGCACGTTCGGCCTGACCGGGTTTCGCGATCTGATCGCCAGTCACCCGGCGCTTGCCTACGACGTCATCTGGCTGGCCGCGAAGGAAGAAGCCGCGCTCGAGGAGCACCTCATCGCGCTCGGCCAGCGCAGCGCGCGTGAGCGGGTGGCGTACCTCGCCGTGTTCCTCGTGCAGCGGGCCATCGACACAGGCATGGCCGGCCCGGGAAACAGCGTAGCGCTGACCGTCACCCAGTCGCAAATCGCCGATATGCTCGGATTGTCGCTGGTGCATACCAACCGCACGATCCAGACGCTGCGCCGATCGAACCTCATCCGTTGGTCGCTTGGCGAAATCGCGGTCGAGAACATGGAAGCAGCGCGCGCCTTCGCCCACCTCGATCGAAGCGCCTTCGGGCGCAGGCCATTTCTGTAGATCACCGGCGTCGTCTGCGCCCATTGCAAAAATTTGCGATTCAATCTTTCCGGCGGGAACCGCGAACGGCTCCGAGCATTCTTGCTATATCACCGCCGAGACCCCCCTCCTGTCCAAGCGGCTGGTGATACGATCCCGAAAGGCCTTCGCTCCTCGAGAGTGAAGGCCTTTTTTTTGGCGAACAATTGACCGCGAAAATCGCGCGCCGACGGCATAATATATGGCTAGTTGCCCGCGAGGGTTTCGCGCAGCTTGGCGAACAGTCCCACAGGCGCGGCCTGTTGGTGGAGCGCTGCAAGCAGCACTTCGGGATCGTAAGGCTTTTCGAGGACGATCCCCATCTCGGCGATGGCCTGCGGGATTGCTTCGGGCGAACCGGTCGAAAACACGATGCGCGGCGGCTTGGGGCCCAGTTCCTTGACCAATTCGGCCAGCGCCCAGCCATCGCTGCGATCGGCGAGGTGAACATCGAGGATGACGATATCGAACCGCATCGTCTCCAGCTTGGTCATGGCGTCGCCGATACTCGCGCAGACTTCGACCGACTTGGCGCCTCCGCCATGAAGCGCATCGGCCAGCGCCATGCCGAGGATCGCATCGTCCTCGACCACGAGTGCGCGCCCGAGCGAGCGGCGGCGGCGGCGCAGCGGCGCCGCATCGGCCGCCGTCGTTTGCTGGCGCTGAGCCGGACTTGCGCCCGCGGATTGCTGATCTGCACCCATCGGGCGTCTCCGGCGAATGGCGGATCGGGGAAAGTCCCGGCGCCGATTTCCCAACGCGACGGTCACCCCGCCGGTTCCCGCGCTGCAGTGCCTGGCACGGTTATCGTGCGCCGCTGTGACACCGCGGCAACAATGCGGGCCTAGAGTATCTTTTCATAGATGAGGTATTCGCGGTTGATGGAGGTGCCCAGCGCATCGGCAATCGCCACCATCCCCTGATTGTCTTCGAGGATCCAGCCGATCTCGCCGCGAGTGGCGCCATAGTTGGCAACCGAATTGGCGCGAATCTGTTCGATCATCATAAAGGCCAGCTGGCTCGCCATGCGCGAGGATTGCAGGCGTTTGCGCACCCCCATCAGCGGCACCCGCATCGTTCGCACCCGCGGGTTGCGCAGCCACAGCAGCAGCTTCGCCCAGTTGAACGGGAACAGCTTGCCGCGCATCGGTTTGACCACCTCGTTCATGTCGGGCAGCGTCATCATGAAAGCGACAGGCTCGCCATCGTAGTCGGCGATCATGATCAGGTCTTCGCGGACGATCGGCTTGAACTTCTTGCCGGCGTAGGCGATCTCGCGATCGGTAAACGGCACGAACCCCCAATTGTCCGACCAGGCATCGTTGAGGATATCGAGGATCAGCGCGGCCTCGGCGTCGAAATGGCGTTTGTCGACGTTGCGGATGCGGATGCGCGCGTTCTTGTGCCCGGCGGCGACGATCCGCTGGATCAACGGTGGAAACGGGCGGACGATATCGAGCTCGAACGTGTGCAGCGTCTTGGCGCGGGTATAGCCCAGCGCAGTGAACCAGGCGGCGTAGTGCGCGGGCTGGTGGCCCATCATCACCGTGGGCGGGTGATCGTGGCCCCGCACGAGCTGGCCGGGCTCTTCCCAGATCGACATCGACAACGGGGCGAGCACGCGGGTCATGCCCCGGCCGCGCAACCATTCCTCGGCCGCGGAAATCAGCGCGGCGGCGACTTCCTCGTCCTCGGCCTCGAACAACCCCCAGTTGCCCGTTCCCGGCCCCATGCCTTGGTCCGCTGGCTGTTCGAGCGCGAGCCGGTCGATATGCGCCGAAATCCTCCCCACCGCTGCCGCGCCGCGATAGGCGATCATCAACTGGACATCGGCGTGGCCGAAAAACGGATTGCGCGCCGGATCGACCAGTTCGAGCGCTTCCATCCGCAGCGGCGGGACCCAGTTGGGATCGCGGGCACCGAACGCATAGGCAAGATCGACGAAGGCAGCGCGTCCGGCCTTGTCGCTGACCGGAACTATCCTTATTTCGCCGTGGGCCACGATGCTGCCTTTGTTTGGGGCTAGTGCGCGCGGACTGCGGCGATGGCTCGATGCTGTCAAGGCGCGGTCAAGCTGAACTGTCCTAGAGCCGGGACCCATTACGAAAGCGAAACGATGAGCGTGCGGGCAGTTGCCGAAAGCGAGAGCGCGCCGGAAGCGACCCCGGTTGCCGCCCCGCGCCCTGCGCGTGCGCCGATGACCGGCATTCCCGACGACAAGGACATGCTCCGCGCCGCGGTCGAGCACACGCGCGACCTGTTGACCGCGCGCCCCGCGATCTACTGGCCCGACATGCTCGGTTCGGCGCTGCTCGGCTATGCCGCGCTGGCGACCGCAATCCTGGCCGACAACCGCCTGGTGGCGGCCGCCGCCGGGATTCTGGCCGCGCTGGCGCTGTACCGGGCGTTGCTGTTCATCCACGAATTGACCCACATCCACACGGCCGCGCTGCCCGGTTTCCGGCTGGCTTGGAACGTGCTCGTCGGCATCCCGATGCTGATCCCCTCGCTGATGTACGAAAATGTCCACACGCTGCACCACGCACGCACGCGCTATGGCACCGCCGACGATCCCGAATACCTTCCGCTGGCGCTGATGAAGCCGTGGTCGCTGCCGCTGTTCATCATCGTCGCGATGCTCTTGCCGCTCGGGCTGCTGCTGCGCTCGGCGGTGTTGATCCCGCTGGGCGCGGTCGTCCCGCCGCTGCGGCGGCTGGTATGGGAGCGCGCATCGGCGCTGTCGATCAATCCGGCGTTTCGCCGCCGTCCGGCCGAGGGCGGATTTCGGACCATGGTCCGGTGGCAGGAAACCGGGGCGACGGTGTGGGCGTGGTTCCTGATCGCGACCGCTGCGGTGTATGGCTGGCATCCACTGGCGATCGGCCTGGGGGTGATATCGATCACCGCGGTGCTCAATCAGTTACGCACGCTCGTGGCGCATCTGTGGGAGAACGAGGGCGAGGCAATGACCGTGACGGCGCAGTATCTCGATACGGTCAACGTTCCCCCGCCGGGTCCGCTGGCCGAGCTATGGGCGCCGGTGGGTCTGCGCTATCACGCGCTCCATCACTTGCTGCCGAGTATGCCGTATCACGCCTATCCGGAGGCGCATCGCCGCCTGGCGGCGCATGCCGCAGGCGGCGTCACCTATGCCAGGGCCAACTACCGCGGGATGTTCCCGCTCGTCGGCAAGATCGCGCGGAGCACGATGAAGCTTGGCTGATGCAATCGCGCGGTGCCCTTGGGCACCGCGCGCGCATTGGATCAGGGCTTGGTCGTTGCCGAAGCCATCGGCTCGGCACTGGCCGACATCGCCGGGGTTGCCGCAGCAGTGACGGTCGACGTGGCACCCGGGGTGACGACGGTGGTGGTGCCGCCGGCAACCGGAACAGCGACCGATTCCGTGGCAACAGCTTCGGTCGTGGCGTCGGCGGCGGGGGTCACCGTCTCCTGCTTGCAGGCAGCAAGCGAGAGCGAGGCGGCGGCGATCGTGACAGCAAGAACATATTTGCGCATTGTGTGTCTCCAGCGGAACAGAGTGGACGAGCGATGGGGGTGCCCCGCAGGCGTGCTATCCAGCACAAGCGTTGCGGTTCCGCCAGCGATTTATGTTTTTCGCGTGTCGATCATGCGGGTGAAGTCCCGAAGCGCGTGCTCGTTTGGCGGCCGCGCGCGGGCCGCGTCTATTCCTCGGTCCGGATCAGCACGGTTTCGCCAATCAGGAAAAACAGCACGAACGGGGCCCAAGCAGCCAGTAGCGGGGTGTATCCCCCGAAATTCCCGAGCGCGAGCGCGGCATTATCGACCACGAAATAGGCAAAGCCGAGCGCCATGCCAGTGATCGCGCGGACCAACAGCTGCCCCGAGCGTGCGAGCCCGAACGCGGCGACCGCGCCGAGCAGCGGCATCAACGCGGCCGAGAGCGGACCCGAGATCTTGTGCCACCACTTGCCCTCGAGCTCGCTCGTCCGGCGCCCTGCGGCCTTGAGCGCGGCGATCGAGTTGGACAGCTGCGCGAGGCTTTGCGCGTCGGCATCGACCTTGCTGATCGCGATTTGCGCCGGGGTGACCCCCGCGGCGTAGACCGTCGGCGGGAGTTTTTCGGAAACCGCGGTGGCAACGTCGAAACGCACCGGAGCATCGAACCGCCAGCCCGGCGCGGCGAACACTGCGTGGCGCGCGCGGACCGTCTCGGTAACCATCGCCCCGGCATCGCGGCGATACCAGGTGACCCCGTCCATGCGCATTGCCGCGCCCTCGCCGGTCAACGTGGTTGCCGCCAGGATATTGGGACCATCGCGCAAGTAGACATTGCTGCGGACCCCCGAATCGACGGGGATCTGCCCATAGTCGACCGCGGTCCACGCCTTGAGCGTGGCGGTGGCTCGGGTCACCACGCGCTCGTTGAAAGCAAAGCTGAGCCCGCTCACCACCAACGCCGTCACCAGCAGCGGCGCCAGCACCTGGTGCGCGGACAGCCCGGCCGCCTTCATCGACACGACTTCGCTATTCTGGTTGAGCGTGGCGAGCGTGATGATCGTCGCCAGCAGCACCGAATAGGGCAGGAACCGCGCCACCAGCTGGGGCATGCGCAGCAGGATGTAATGGCCCAGTTCGGCCCGGCCATTCCCGGCATGGGCGAGGATATTCCCGCTCTGGCTGAGCAGGTCGAGCGACTGCAGCACCAGCACGAGCATGACCAGCGCGGCCAGGATCCGCACGACGAACAGCCGCGCGAGGTAGAGCGTAAGCGTGCGCGAGGGAAACAGGCCGACCGACATCAGGCGGGCGCAGGCTCGACATCGAGCCCGGGCGTGCGGCGGCGCAGGAACGACCGCAGCCACTTGCCCGCAACCGCCGAAACCCGCTCGAGCGCACCGATCGCCTGGCCGCCGGGGACATAGGCGACACGCCAGTACATCCACATGATCAGCGCGGCGAACAACACGAACGGACCCCACAGCGCCAGCGTCGGGCTGATCCGGCCGAGCGACCCGACCGCCTGCCCGTACTCGTTGATCTTGTGGTAGGCGACGACCATCACGATCGACACGAACACCCCCAGCGCCGAAGTCGAGCGTTTGGGCGGGATCGCCAGCGCCACCGCCAGCAGCGGCAGGAGCAGCATCATCACCACTTCGACGATGCGGAAGTTGAAGCTGGCGCGACCTGCTTCGCGGTCCAGCCCGCCGGTATCCTTGCTCCACCCGATCTTGAACAGTTCGGGCAGGACATATTCCTTTTCCTTGCCCCCGCGCCGGCGGAACTTTTCGACCGCGGCAAGATCGATCGGCAGATCGTGTTCGGCAAAAGTCAGCACGCGGGGTGTGCTGCCGGGCACGTCCTGGACGATCTGCCCGTCGGTCAGCCGCAGGATGATCGTGTTGGGCGACGCCTTGAGCCCGAGGAACCGGCCCTCGCGCGCCGAGATCGAAAGCACCTGGCCCTTGTCGTCGACCACCCGCGCGAAAATTCCCGAAAGATGCCGGCCCTGGTCGCTGCTCTCTTCGATGCGCAGGGCCATCTTGTCCTTGAGCGTGGTGAATTCTCCGATCTTGATCGACGCGCCGAGCGCGCCCGAGCTCAGTTGGAACTGCTGCTGTTCGTAATAATAGGCCGCAAGCGGCTGGAGGTAGCCGACGATCGCCAGGTTGAGCGCTGCCAGCGCCAGGGTGATCATGTAAGGCACGCGCAGCAGCCGCGTATAGCTGAGCCCGACCGCGCGCATCACATCGAGCTCGCTCGAAGTCGCGAGCTTGCGGAACGCCAGGAGGATCCCGAGCATCAGCCCCAGCGGGATCGCCAGCCCGGCGTACTCGGGAAGGAGGTTGGCCAGCATCTTGAAGACCACGCTGACCGGGCCGCCTTCGGTCGCCACGAAATCGAACAGCTTGAGCATCTTGTCGAGCAGGAGCAGCGACGCGGCCAGCAGGAACACGCCGAGCATCGGCATGATCACCAGCTTGAAAATGTAGCGGTCGGTGGCGGTAAGGAATTTCAAGCGGGGGCCCGTCAATACGCGTCGAAACAGCCGCGATTGCCCCGATCGGGCCTGCGCCGCCGGGCTATAGCGCGCCGCGCGGCACAGGTCATGCCCCTTTGATGCGCTGCCGCATCAAAGCGTCATCCGTGCAAAAGCGGGCGCAGGACCATGCCCAGGCCGACGATGCTGACAAGAAACGCCAGCGTGCGAACCTTGGGCACGCCCGACCAGTAGAGCGGCAGATATACCGCCCGCGCGCCCAGCCAGATCCACCCGCCCAGCGCGGTCATCGGGCCGGTCCGCCCCGCCAGCACCACGCCGGTCAGCGCAATGATCGCGATCGGCAGCGTCTCGAGAAAATTGTCGCGCGCGCGTTCGAGCCGCGCTGGCACCGCACCCAGCGGCGGCATCGCCGCGTCGCGCGCGCCCGCGTTCCAGTCTGCCCCGTACTGACGCGTCTTAAAGAACACCGCGGTAAAGATGTGGACCAGCAGCAGCACCGCCGCCCACGCCAGGATCAGGATCTCGGTAGGCATCGAACGGTCCCCCTAAGGCGTAACGGTCAGGCTTTCTCCAGCGTGCACTGCAGCGGATGTTGGTTCTCGCGCGCGAAATCCATGACCTGGTGGACCTTGGTTTCGGCGACTTCGTACGTGAACACCCCGCAAACACCCACACCCTTCTGGTGAACGTGGAGCATCACCCTGGTCGCGGCTTCGAGGTCCATCGAGAAAAACCGCTTGAGCACGATCACCACGAATTCCATCGGAGTGTAATCGTCGTTGAGCATCAGCACCTTGAACTGACTTGGTTTTTTCGACCTGGCGCGGGTTTTGGTGGCGACCCCGATTTGGTCCTTTCCGCCCCCGCCCCCGCGACGCTCGCGGTCATCGTCGTCATCGCCCGCAGCCACGGCGGCGCACGCCGCCGCCAAGCAGGTTTGCGGATCGAAGAGGTCGCGGTGCCGGATCATCGTCACCCGGATATCGTATCGAGGGGCCAAAGGACAAGCGCGCAAGTGAGCGCAGCGCGCACCAGACGCACAAACGGGCCGAACAGCGCGTGCTGTCCGGCCCGTCGTATCGCAGCTTCGCAGGAATTCGCGCTCCGCTGGGAGCCGACATGCCCGCGGTACGAACGCTTAGGCGGCCTTGCGGACCTTTTCGACCGCGAGGCTGATGCGGCTCGAAAGCGGCGCGAACGCGTCGTTGGCAAGCTTGACCATCGTCTCGGTGTTCTTCGAGGTGTACGACATCACGTTGTCGAGGTTGCGGCGCATCATCTTGCCCTGGAGCTGGAACAGCTCGGTCGGCGACTTGACCGCGGCGACTTCCTTGACGTCTGCCGTGATCGTGGCGAACGCCGTCTTGGCTTCGGCGACATAGGTGCGGCCCATGTCCTGGATCCCGCCGGCAAGGATCTTGCCCGATTCGACGACGGCTTCGAGGTTGCCCTTGTTGAACGCCGAGTAGTCACCGAAATATTCGCTGCCCTTGGCATAAGCGGTCTTGGCACGGCCCTGGGCGTCGGCGACGACGTCCTTGACGCGGGCGGTAAAGTCGGTGGTCTGGGTCTTGGTAGTGGCCATGATCTTGTCCTTCATGTTCGAGACCGAAGTCTTGGTGTTGGCGATTGCGGTTTTGGTCTTGGAAACGGGTGCCTTGGCGGCGCGCTTGACGGCCAGCTTGGGAGCGGCAACCTTCTTGCTCGCGAACTTCTTGGCGGTCGCGGACTTGGGGGCGGCGGTCTTCGCGACAGCAACCTTCTTGGCGGCGACCTTCTTGGCGGCGACCTTGACCGGCTTGGCGGCAGCCTTGGCGGCGGGCGCGGCAGCGGCCTTGACCGCGGCAACCGCGGCGTCGACCTTCGGCGTTTCGGCCTTGGGGCTCTCGACCTTGGGTGCGTCTACCTTGGGAGCTGCTTTGGCTTCGGTGCCTTCGGTAGCAGCGGCATAGGCTTTCTCGGCAGCGGTATCGGCTTTGTTGATCGTGGTCTCGGCCATGGGCTATTCCTTCGCACGGGGCCGGACGCGACTATCGCGCGGCACCCATCAATGTTGCAGTGCACCAAATAGGCGTTGCAAGTGCGAAGTCAAGGGACTTTTGTTGCAGTGCAGCAAAATCCTGGGGGACGCCAAGATCAGCGCATTTTGACGTAGCGCCCGGGGGCATCCTCGATCACCCGATCGCCCTTGGCCCCGGGGACGCGTTTGCCCGTGGCCGGCACCCGCGCGTTGTCCTGCCGTTCCAGCCACGCGAGCCAATAGGGCCACCAGCTACCCTTGGTTTCGTGCGCGCCAGCGACGAAATCGGCGAAACTGGCTACCGCGTCCTGGTTGGTCCAGTACTGGTACTTGCCCGCCGCGGGCGGGTTGACCACGCCGGCGATGTGCCCCGATCCGGCCAGGACGAACTCGTGCGGACCCTGCAGGTAGCGCGTGATTTCCCACACGCTTTCGGCGGGCGCGATATGGTCCTCGCGCCCGGCCTGGATGAATGCCGGGGTCTCGATCAGGCGGATGTCGAGCGGGGTGCCGTCGATGCTGAGCTCGTCGGGGATCACCAGCTTGTTGTCCCGGTAGAGGTCGCGCAGATAGCTCTGGTGCCACTTGGCCGGAAGATTGGTAGTGTCGCCGTTCCAGTGGAGCATGTCGAACGCGGGGTAGTCTTCGCCGAGCAGGTAGTTGTTGACCACGTAGTTCCAGATGAGGTCGGTCCCGCGCAGCAAGTTGAACGTCGCGGCGGTGTAGCGCCCGTCGAGGAAGCCGCCCTTGGCGATCTGCGAGATCGCCTGGAGCTGCTGGCCGTCGATGAACACCTTGAGTTCGCCGGCCTTGGCGAAATCGACCTGCGCGGTGAAGAACGTCGCGCTCTTGACCAGATCGGCCTTGCCCCGCCGGGTGAGCAGCGCAAGCGTTGCGGCCAGCGTGGTCCCCGCGACGCAGTATCCGATGGCATGGACTGCCGTTACCCCGAGGCGGTCGCGCGCGACTTCCATCGCGTCGATCTGCGCAGCGACATAATCGTCCCAGACGACGTCGGCCATGCTCGCGTCGGCCGAGCGCCAGCTCGCGATGAACACCGTGATCCCGTGGTCGACCGCCCACTTGATGAAGCTTTTCGCGGGGTTGAGATCGAGGATGTAATAGCGGTTGATGAACGGCGGGAAGATCACCAGCGGGGTCGCGAGCACATCGGGCGTGGTCGGGGTATACTGGATCAGTTGCAGCATCGGGGTTTCGTGAACCACCTTGCCCGGAGTCGCGGCGATGTTCTCACCCAGCACGAACGCTTCGGGATCGACGTGGGTCAGTTGGCCGCGGCGCATATCGGCCATGAGATGCTCCATCCCCTTGACCAGGTTCTGGCCCTTGGTCGCGATCGTCCGTTCGAGGACGACGGGGTTGGTCAGCGGAAAGTTGGCCGGGCTCAGCGCCTCGACCAGCGTGCGTGTGGCAAACTTGAGCTGATCCTTTTTCGCCGGCTCGATCCCCTGGAGCCCTTCGGCCATCGCGGTGAGCTGCTGGGCGAGCATCAGGTAGCTCTGGTGGACAAGCGCGAACAGCGGCTGCTCACGCCATTTGGGATCGGCAAAGCGGCGGTCGCTGAACGGCAGCGCGGGGGCCTGGCCATCGGCGCCGGGCTTGGCCGCGGGCCCGAACCCGCCGAGCACGCCCTGCCACAGCGCCAGGCCATCGCTCCACAACTGCTTCTGCGTCTCTGGACTGGATAGCGGCATCGCCTTGTACCAGCCCTCCATCGCCCCCGCCCAGCGCGCCGGATCGCCGAACAGCGCGAGCGGATTGGGCGCATCAGCGGGATCGTCTGCACGCTCGATCTGGAACGACTGCCACATCGCCTGCATCTGGCGCACCGCATCGCTCCACGGCGCGGACGTCGTGGGTGCGCCCGGCTCGGCGCCGATGCCGGGCATGAACGGGGCGAACATCTGGCGCAGGAACTCGGACCCCGCTTCGAGCGGAGACTCGGGCGCGGGCGCGGGTTCCGGAACGGCAGCCATCGGAAAACTCCTGATTAAGGACAAAGCGAAACGGAAAGCGAAACCGGGATCGAAACTTCAACCCCGCCCGGCATCAAAGGTTCGCGAAAATCACCGCGCCATGCACTGCGCCGCGCCTGCCGGGCCGTAAATCGCGTGAAATTTGGGCATGCTCGCGCCGCGGGTTTCGAAATCGTAGCTATCGCCGACGTAAAGCTGGACGGAGCGCGCACTCGGCGTGCCGTCGCCGTTGTCGCCGCCCCAGGTGTCGAGCGTGAGGTTCTTGCGCTGGGTGCCCCAAACGCCGTGGCCGTGGATGGTATCCTCGCTGCGCGCGTGGCTCCCGAGAAAGCGGAACAGCATGACCCCGCAGGATCCGCCATCGGCGACGCTCACCCCGCAGAAATCGCGGCCGCCTGCGCGCGGCGGTCCGCACGGCACGATGTCGATGGTTTTGTAGATCCGTCCGCGCGCGGTGTAATGCGCCGGCGGTTCGGAAACGGTCCACCGCCCCAAATACGGGTTGGCGTGCGCGGGCCGGCGCAGCGATCGTTCGGCCGGGCCCGTGGCCGCGATCAGCGTCGCCGCGGCGATTACGCCAATCGACATGGCTCCGAGCGAATGGAATAAGCGTGCCATGGACATCTCCCGTCTCAAGTCCGCGCCGGACATACCCGCTCCCAAGCGGATCCTGCGCGGATCGATCCTAACAGCAATCCTGGGGTTTGTAACGATCACCGCGGTCAAGGCGATCCAGTCGCCCTGGCAGGTCGACGATTTTCCCGAAGCGCTGGCGATCAAGGTCGAACTGCTGCCCACGATCTTTCCGCTGCATATGATCAGCGCAGGGCTCGCGCTGCTGCTGATACCGCTCGCGATCGCGCTGCGTCCCGATGCGCACCGGTCGCCGCGCTGGCACCGCATCGTCGGCCGGATCGCTGCGTTCGACGTCGCCATTGCCGGCGTGACGGCGTTGCCCGTGGCGCTGGCGGCGCCGGTCACACGGGTGTCGGCGGCGGGGTTCGCCGCGCAAGGTCTGACCTGGCTGTTGCTGCTGGCGCTGGGTATCCGGCACATCCGCGCCCGGCGCGCGGCGCAGCACCGCGTGTGCATGCTGCTGATGGCCGCCACCGCCAGCGGCGCGGTCTTCTTCCGCATCTATCTCGCGCTCTGGGCGATCCTGGGCACGGAGCGATATTTCGAGGCGTTCTATGCGCTTGATGCCTGGATCGCCTGGCTCGGACCGCTGAGCGCGACCGCGGTGCTCCTCAAACAGACGGGTTCCCGAAACGCCGCTGCCTGATAAGAGGGTTTCTCCAGCAATCGAGAAGGTTCCGATGGAAGACGAGTTCTACCGCATCAAGCGCCTGCCGCCCTACGTCATCGCCGAAGTCAACGGCATGCGGGCCGCGGCGCGCGCGGAAGGGCGCGACATCATCGACCTGGGGATGGGCAACCCCGATCTGCCCCCGCCCGCGCACGTTATCGACAAGCTGTGCGAAGTCGCGATGAAGCCCGATGCGCACGGCTATTCGGCATCCAAGGGCATCCCCGGGGTGCGCAAGGCGCAGGCCAATTACTACGCCCGCCGCTTTGGGGTCGAGCTCGATCCCGATACCGAAGTGGTGATGACGATGGGCTCCAAGGAAGGCCTGGCGAGCATGGCCACCGCAATGACCGCGCCGGGCGATGTCGTGCTCGCCCCCAACCCGAGTTATCCGATCCACACCTTCGGGTTCATCATCGCCGGCGCGACGATCCGCTCGGTCCCGACCACGCCCGACGAAAATTACTGGCGCGCGCTCGAACGGGCGATGGCATTCACCGTGCCGCGCCCGTCGATCCTGATCGTCAACTATCCGTCGAACCCGACGGCCGAGACGGTCGACCTGGCATTTTACGAGCGCCTGGTGGCGTGGGCCAAGGACAACAAGGTCTGGGTGCTGTCGGACCTCGCCTATTCAGAACTCTATTACGACGACAACCCGACCGTCTCGATCCTCCAGGTGCCCGGCGCCAAGGATATCGCGGTCGAGTTCACCTCGATGAGCAAGACCTTCTCGATGGCCGGGTGGCGGGTTGGCTTCGCGGTCGGCAACCCGCGGTTGATCGCGGCGCTGACCCGGGTCAAGAGCTACCTAGATTACGGCGCGTTCACCCCGATCCAGGCGGCGGCCTGCGCCGCGCTCAACGGGCCGCAGGATATCGTCGCCAAGAACCGCGAACTCTATCGCAAGCGCCGCGACGTGCTGGTCGAGTCGTTCGCCCGCGCGGGGTGGGACATTCCCCCGCCGCGTGCCTCGATGTTCGCCTGGGCCCCGCTTCCGCCCGCCCTGAAAGACATGGGTAGCCTTGAATTCTCGAAACAATTGTTGATCCACGCCGAAGTCGCGGTCGCACCCGGTGTCGGTTACGGAGAGGACGGCGAGGGCTATGTCCGCATCGCCTTGGTCGAGAATGAGCAACGTCTGCGCCAGGCCGCGCGCAACGTGAAACGCTACCTTGCCTCGATGGGGGTCAATGCGTCGGCGGCCTGAGTGAACCCAAGGTAACTAAGTAAGACTACTTAAACCATTAATCGGAAACGATTAACAATCATGCCAAACTAACCTTGCGCTAATGCCTTTGGCTATCCGGTGGTGGAGGCGCAATGCGGGGGTTCAGGTGGCTTTCGGCCCGCGCGCTGCCGTGGGAGCGCGATTTGCGCCGCTGTGCCTGGCGGCTTCGCACCGGCGCCCGCATTGCCGCCGACGATGCTGTCCTGCTCGCGGTGGAGACCCCCCTCGCGCGGTTCGACCCGGCCTGGCTGACCGTAAGCGAGCGCCGCCGCCTGATGGTGGTGGGTGCCGACGATCCGGCACGCCTCGCCGATCTGTTCGCCTGGGGCTGCGGCGATGCGCTCGCCAGCGATGTCGATATCGGCGAGCTGGCGGTCCGCGCCCACCAGGTTTACCGCCTCGCCCAGTACCTCCCCCGGCTGCTCGCCTACGGCAGGCTCACGCTTGACCTGATGCTGCGCGACGCAAAGGCCGGGGGCTCCCGGCTGGGCCTGCATCCGCGCGAATTCGCGCTGCTGTGGCGGCTGATCGAGGCCGAGGGTTCCCCGCTCAGCGCTGCGGAACTTATCGCGCATGTCTGGCAGCTGACGTTCCGCCCCGAAACCAACAGTCTGGCCGTTCACATCTCGCGGCTCCGCCGGAAGCTGGCCCAAGCCGGGCTTGGCGCTGCACTCGAAACCGTGCCGGGCGGCAGTTACCGGCTGCGCCCGGCGCCCGCGTTCGACTGGGGCAAGAACGCGCTGGACGCGGATTCGGGTTTGCGCGAAGACGCGTATCTGATGACGGAAGCCAATCCATGAAACACCAGTTCAGAGCCAACGACCGGGTCTCGATCGATCTTGGCGCCGATGGCGTCGCCCAGGTCCGCATGATCCGCGGCGACAAGATGAACGCGCTCGATCCGGCAATGTTCGATACCCTGATCGAGGCCGGACAGGCACTGTTCGACATGCCCGGGCTGCGCTGCGTGGTGCTGTCGGGCGAAGGCCGCGCGTTCTGCGCCGGGCTCGACCTGACCAGCATGGCGCAAGTCGGGCGGCACGATCAGGTGCCGCTGACCGATCGCACCCACGGGAACGCCAATCGCCCGCAGCAGGTGGCGATGCAATGGCGCAAGTTGCCCGTGCCGGTGATCGCCGCGGTCCACGGGGTGTGCTTCGGCGGCGGGCTGCAGATCGCCAGCGGCGCCGATATCCGCATCGTTGCTCCCGCCACGCGGCTGGCAGTAATGGAGCTCAAGTGGGGGCTGGTCCCTGACATGGGCGGCTATGCGCTGAGGCGCGGCACCGTACGCGACGACAAGCTGCGCGAACTGACCTATACCCACCGAGAGTTCACCGGTGAGCAGGCGGTGGAATACGGTTTCGCCACGCACCTCGACGCCGATCCGCTGGCCCGCGCAACCGCGCTGGCGGCCGAGATCGCGAGCAAGAGCCCGACCGCGATCCGCGGCGCCAAGGCGCTATTTGCCCGCTACCTCGACCTCGGTGTCGACGATATCCTGATGGCCGAGAGCATCGAGCAGACCAAGCTGATGGGCACCAAGAACCAGATCGAGGCGGTGACCAGCCAGATGCAGGGGCGTGCCGGGGAATTCATCGATCCCTGATCCCGTCGCCCCGGCATGAAAGCCCTCCACGATCCGAGCGGCGCGCTGGCGCGCGGGCTGGCGGCGATCCGTCACCAGTTCGATGTCCCCGGGGCATTCCCGGCCGAGGTCCTCGCCGCCGCCGAACTTGCGGCCAAGCGCGCACCGACCGCGCATGTCGACCGCACCGGCGAAGATTTCGTCACGCTCGATCCCGCTTCGTCGACCGACCTCGACCAGGCGTTCCGGATCGAGGCTGCAGGCGGCGACCTGCTGCTCCACTACGCCATCGCCGATGTCGCATGGCTCGTGCAGGGCGGCGACCCGCTGGATGTCGAGGCGTGGAAGCGCGGGGTCACTGTCTACCTGCCCGACGGCAAGGCGCCGCTCTACCCCCCGGTGCTCAGCGAAAATGCTGCGAGCCTCCTCCCCGGCGGTCCGCGGCCCGCCGTCGTGTTCACCGTCCGCGTCGATCCCGCCGGCATGGCCAAGCTCGATGCGGTTGAGCGCGCGCTGATCGTCAACCGGTCCAAGTTCGCTTACGAAACCGCACAGGTCGGCGAGCTTCCCGCGGGCTTTGCCGCGTTTTCCGCGCGCATCCACGGCGCCGAAGCGGCGCGCGGCGCGGCCCGCGTCGATCCGCCCGAGCAGGAAGTCGAGGCGGCGGACGGGGGCGGCTATGCACTGGTCTTTCGCCCGCGCTCGCCGGTCGAGGATGGCAATGCCGCGCTGTCGCTGGCGTGCAACCTCGCAGTCGCCAGCGCCTTGTTCGACCACCAGACCGGGCTGTTCCGGGTGATGGCCGCGCCCGATCCGCGTGCGCTCGGGCGGCTCCAGCACACCGCGCGCGCGCTCAAGGTCGAATGGCCCCGGGGCGCGACGCTGACCCAGTTCGAAAAACGCCTCGATGGGGCGATCCCCGCGCAAGCCGCAATGATGTCCGCGATCCGCCGCGCTGGCTCGGGCGCGAGCTACGAACCGTACACCCCCGGGGTCACCCCGTGGCACGCCGCGATCGCGGGGACTTACGTTCACGCCACCGCTCCGTTGCGGCGGCTGGCCGATCGCTATGTCTGCCAGGCCGCGTTGGCGGTTGCCAACAGCCAGCCGGTACCTGCCGAGGTCGCCGCCGCGTTCGCCGCGCTGCCCAAGGTGATGGACGAGGCCGACATGCGCTCCAACGGCGTCGACCGCGCGGTGATCGATCTGGCCGAGGCCGTCGTGCTCACCGGGCGCGAGGGCGAGAAGTTCAAGGCCGTCGTCACCGACATCGACGAACGCGGCGCGCGGATCCAGCTGATGAGCGAAGCCGTGGTTTCCCGCGTCCCCGCGCACCGGGTCGAGCCGGGGCAGGAAGTCGACGTGCGCCTGGTGACGGCGGACACCGAACGGCGTCTGCTGACGTTCGAACGGCTGGGGTAGCGCCGACCAACCACAACGGTTGCCCCTCGCGCGCCTCTCCGCTAGGGCCCGCCTTCCGCGCGAGATGCCGGGTGAGGCCCGATGGCGGAGTGGTTACGTAGAGGACTGCAAATCCTCGCACGCCGGTTCGATTCCGGCTCGGGCCTCCAGGCGGCGCGCCAACGGAACATTTTGGCGCCAGACTTTGTCCCCCGGCCGACCGTTCGCCTTCCCGACTGCGCTCGCGGTCGCCCTATCGCCCGAATCGAGTATCATGCCCTTTCCCACGCTCAACCCCCTGATGGCCGAGGCGCTGACCGCGCAGGGCTATGCCGAGCCAACCCCCGTCCAGGCCGCGGTGCTCGAGGACGAGGCATTGGGCCGCGACCTGATCGTCTCGGCGCAAACCGGATCGGGCAAGACCGTCGCTTTCGGGCTGGCGATGTCTGCCCAACTGCTCGACGTCGGCGGCAAGGAAGGTAGCGAGAACGCGCGCCGCGGTGCGCCGCTGGCGCTGGTCATCGCCCCGACTCGCGAACTCGCGCTCCAGGTCAGCCGCGAACTGACGTGGCTTTACGACGCCGCGGGCGGGCGTATCGTCACGTGCGTGGGCGGGATGAACGCCGCGCTCGAACGCAAGGCGCTGGGCCAGGGTGCGCACATCGTCGTCGGCACTCCGGGCCGGCTCAAGGACCACCTCGAGCGCGGCGCGCTCGATCTCTCGGCGCTCGAATACGTGGTTCTGGATGAGGCCGACGAGATGCTCGACATGGGGTTCCGCGAGGACCTCGAGGAAATCCTCGACGCCACCCCGGCCACGCGCAAGACGCTGCTGTTTTCGGCGACGATGCCCAAGCCGATCGTCGCGCTGGCCAAGCGTTACCAAAAGGACGCGCTGCGCATCTCGACCGTGGGCGACGACCGCGGCCACGGCGATATCGAGTACCAGGCCGTCGCGGTCTCTCCCGCGGATATCGAGCACGCGGTGATCAACCTGCTGCGCTACCACGAGGCCGAAACCGCGATCCTGTTCTGTGCAACGCGCGACAACGTCCGCCATCTGCATGCCACGTTGCTCGAGCGCGGGTTCGCCGCGGTCGCGCTGTCGGGCGAACACAGCCAGGCCGAGCGCAACCATGCCCTCCAGGCCCTGCGCGACGGCCGGGTGCGAGTCTGCGTCGCCACCGATGTCGCCGCGCGCGGGATCGATGTCGCCTCATTGAGCCTGGTGATCCACGTCGAGACCCCGCGCGACGCCGAAGTGCTCCAGCACCGATCGGGCCGCACCGGGCGCGCGGGCAAGAAGGGCACCGCGGTGCTGATCGTGCCCTACCCGCGCCGCCGCCGGGTCGAGGGGATGCTCCGCACTGCGCGGGTCAACGCCAACTGGGTGGGGGTGCCGACCCCCGAGATGATCCGCGAGCGCGACCGCGAACGCCTGCTGACCGCGCTGACCGCGCCAGTCGAGGCGAGCGACGAGGACCGCGCACTGGCCGCCGAGCTTGCCGGGCGGATGGAGCCGCTCGAGCTGGCGCTGGCGCTGGTCCAGGCCAAATCAGGGCAGATGCCCGATCCCGAGGAACTGATCGACATTTCCTCGCGCGCGCCATCGGGTGCGGTCGGCGGGGGAAATGCGGGCGGGGCCGGCGGCGTCGGGATGCCCCGCGATCACAGCGAGTTCGACGACGCGGTGTGGTTCCGGATGGACATCGGCCGCCGCCACAACGCCGATCCGCGCTGGCTGCTGCCGCTGCTATGCCGCCGTGGCCACGTTTCGCGCAACCTCATCGGAGCGATCCGGATCGGGCCGAACGAGACCTATTTCCAGATCGGCGCCAAGGGTCAGGCGACGTTCCTCGACGCGGTCAAGCGTACCTCGGTGCCGGGCAGCGAGGAAGAAAGCGGGATCACGATCGAGCGATCGGCCGGCCCGCCCGAAGGCGGCGCGGGCGCCCGGCGCAGCCCCGGCGGCGGCGCTCCGGGCAAACCGCACCGCAAGGGTCCTCCTGCCGGAAAACCGGGCGGCAAGCCCAGCGGCAAGCCGACTGCTAGTGGTGGCGCCGGCCCGGGCAGCGCTCCCTACGCGGCGCGGCCCACGCTTAAGCGGAAATGACCCGCGCGCCCGCTGCCTATGACGTGATCGTCCTGGGCGGCGGCGCGGCGGGGTTGATGTGCGCGGGTGTCGCCGGCCAGCGCGGCAAGCGCGTGCTGGTGATCGAGCAGGCGGACAAATGCGGGCGCAAGATCCTGATCTCGGGCGGCGGGCGCTGCAATTTCACCAATCTGGGCACGGTGCCCGAGCGGTTCCTCTCGGCCAACCCGCACTTCGCGCGATCGGCACTGGCGCGCTACACCCCGCACGATTTCCTCGAACTGGTCGAACGCCACGGCATCGCCTGGCATGAAAAGACGCTCGGACAATTGTTCTGCGACGGCTCGGCCAGACAGATCGTGGCGATGCTGCTCGACGAATGTGCGGCGGGCGGCGCCGAGATCGTCTGCGATGCCCCGCTGGGCGCAGTGGCGCACGCCGACGGGCTGTACCGCGTGGCGTTTGCGGGGCGCGAGGCGACTTCCCCCGCGCTGGTCATCGCCACCGGCGGTCCGTCGATCCCGCAGATGGGTGCGAGCGGGATCGCCTACGATCTCGCTCGCCAGTTCGGGCTCAAGGTCGTCCAGCCGCGCCCCGCACTCGTCCCGCTGACGCTGAGCGGCGCTGAGGCGCTGTTCACCGCGCTGTCGGGGGTGGCGACCGAAGTCGTCGCGCGCTGCGGCGGCGCGGCGTTCCGCGAGGCCGCGCTGTTCACCCACCGCGGGCTGTCGGGCCCCGCGATCCTCCAGGTGTCATCGTATTGGACGCGCGGCGCGGATGTCGGCATCGACTTCGCCCCCGACGCCGCACCCGGCTGGCTGGCCGCAGCCAAGCGCAGCGCGCCGAAATCCACCCTGCGCCGCGCGCTGGGCGCAGTTCTGCCCGACCGGCTGGCGGTAACCCTCGCTGAAAAACTGAGCGCGGACGGTGAACTCGGCACCCAGACCGACCGCGCGCTGGCCGCCGCCGAAGCGCAGTTGCGCGACTGGCACTTCGCGCCCGATGGCAGCGAGGGTTTCGCCAAGGCCGAGGTCACCGCGGGCGGGATTGCCACCGACGGGCTCTCGTCCAAGACGATGGCAGCCAGCCACGTCCCCGGGCTTTACGCGATCGGCGAAGCAGTGGACGTCACCGGCTGGCTCGGCGGCTACAACTTCCAATGGGCCTGGGCGAGCGCCGTCGCGGCCGGGCAGGCGGTTTAATCCGCCTCCCCCAGCGGCCACACCTTGCGCTTCATCTCGAAGCTGTCGCCGTTGCGCACATACCATCCGCTGCCGTGCTGCCGCCCGATCAGCCCCATCGCCGGGGTATCGATCCGCCGGCCGTCCGCACTCATGAATTCGTCAGCGATGTGGATCCCGAGCACTTCGCCGAGCACGACGCAGCTTTGCGGGCCGGGGTCGAGGATTTGCCAGACCTTGCATTCGAAGCTTACCGGAGCCGAGGCGATCCGCGGGGGTGCGACGTGCACGCTGGGCAGCGTGGCGATCCCTGCGAGCGCCAGCTCGTCGACCCCCGGCGGCGCGTCGACCGCGGTCGTGTTCATCGCCAGCGCATCGTCTTCACCCACCAGGGCGATGGTGAACTCGCCGGTCTCGCGGATGATCCGCGCGGTGTCCTTGTCGCCGCCGCGCACGTGGTGGCCCATCAGCCCGAGCACGATAAGCGGCGGATCGGCGCCGAGCGCGTTGAAGAAGCTGTGCGGGGCGCAGTTGTGCGTGCCGTCGAGCGCCTGTGTCACCACCCACGCGATCGGGCGCGGGGTGACGGTGTTGACGATCAGTCGGTACCGCTCGGCAGGGGCGAGCGCGGCCATGTCCCAGTGCAT
>JANXSP010000070.1 GCA_025356575.1 Novosphingobium sp. | reverse complement strand
AGTTCGCTCGCTGCCTGACTATTACGAAGCACCCCGCCAGATTGGGGAACCTCGCAAGCGTTGGAGCCGCTAACCCTTTGAGTTTGCGAGTCGATTAAACGCTTGAAAAACCGCGTTGAATCGGCCATATTACGGGCAATCCGATGCTTCGGCGGTCGGTAACAGATGGTACAGCAATCCATCGGACGGGGCGAAAGCCCCGTTTTTGTTATGGGAGCCATTTCATCCCGTACCCGGTAATTCGCCCGGCTCCCGAACGATCATATTTCGATTCGAGCAAGATGCCCTTCACCTGGCTGCAAAACGAACCGATGGTAACAGCATGGCCCATTTTTTCGCGGATTACGAAGTGGCTAGGATGAGCCAAAAGGTCGGCCAACTGGAGGCCCGCGATATTGTCTCTCTTGTACCGAAATTTGAGATTGGAGGAGGGAATGCGTTCTTGCATCCGAGCGCGCGGTACGTAGTACGTCCCCGACCCGCGTACGGTCATGTAGGCGGTCTGTAGGCGCTCATCCTTCTTGCCCATCCTCGCTTCTGGCATGACATCGCCTATGGCGTTGTGCCGCTCCAAAAACTGCACATATTTCTCGACCAAAACCTCCATGAGATAATGGTATGGCTCTTTGTTGGTCCACGCGATCTTGCGCAGCATCGCCTTTTTGTCGATCAACGCCGAGATGACGTGATATTGGCACTCAGCCATCGAGGCGAGCACCAAGGCGTCGAAGCGGCCTCTGAGTTCCGCATCGCCAAGGCGCTGAAACGGCCCGTTCATTTTGACGATCTTTTTCCGGTGCAAGATGAGGGGATCATCCGCGTCGTGGTCGAAAATGTCTGCCTTCAATGCGTCAAAACGAGGCTTCAGATTATCCCTAGATTCCGCGGTTCGCATCGCCACGCCGGTAAGGCTCAGATACCGCTCGTTGTCGGCCTCCACAGCAGTGACATCATCCGTGCCAACCTCATCGACATACAGACGATACATTACTTTCGATGAGACTCTTTCGATTGCTTGAGGATATCCTCATTGCTGATCGGCGGAGTCGCCAGCGCGCGACGGAGCAATTCGTCGCGCTGTTGGTCAGGCTCGGGGCAAGCTTGGGGGCGGGTCGCCATAATGTCTTCTTTCGTCGTAGTTTCGGAGCGGAAGATATACCCTCCGGCCAACGAATGCATCTACTGCGGGGCGCGTGGTGTCAAATTCACGGACGAGCACACCTTTCCAGATGGACTGCTTGGGCAACACATACTGCCTAAAGCTAGCTGCGAACCGTGCCAAAAGATAATCAACGAACAGGTTGAGCAATATTGCATGCGGACCCTTTTTGCCCATCTCCGGGCAGTCACCGGGATGCGCTCCGCCAAAAAGAGGCCACCTCCGCCATTAACCGTCAAGTTGGAACGCCAGTCCGGAGAGATTGAACGGGTAGTTGTTGACCCTGCCGACCTTCCACAATTTTTCTCGCTCCCCGTGTTTCCGGGGCCATGCTTTTTAACAGGCGAGCCGGTGGGAGAGACTTTCGATGGATGGTGGTGGCACCACGAAACGCCAGGTGCGAGCGAGGCCCTGAGAAAGCTGGGCGCACAATCAATGGTTTCAGAAACGGTTTTCCCGAGCCGGATTGCCCGACTGGTGGCGAAGATCGCTCACTCGCAAGCGTGGGCGCTATGGGGGCCTGCGTTTGAACCATTTTTGCCCGACGTAATCCTCGGTAAAACTAAATATTTCCAAGAATACGTCGGAGGGTGGGGGAAAATATTAAACCCTGTGCCAGATTTCGCCCATACCTTTAAGGTTATGAACTGGCGGAAAACCAAAGGCGACAAGGACTCCTATTTGATCGGCGAGATCAGATTCTTTTCCGACTTAGGCGGCCCGGTTTATTACGCGGTTATCGGGAAAGCGCTAAAGCCTTGGCCTTTTCAAGAACGAACGGCTTAGTTAGAAAACTCGCAACGCAATCTCGATACCACGGCTTGTATGAATCAGGCAGGGCTTCCCACGCCGGGCCGGGCGGCTCGACGGTTTCGATCGCCTCCATCGTCTCGTAGAGGCAGCGAGCTAAAAATTCCGCATCCTCTAAGCGCCGGCCTGTCGCCATTTTCCATACTCTCGATTCGTTGGTACGTCACGTATATAATTGCCATTCGATAACCTAATCGGTTCGTCGCTCACCACGAGGATGATTGATGGATCGCAAGCCCATTTTCGATACCGTGCGCCGGCTCCTCGGCCGGCGCTTTCGCGCAAACGAGATCATCGCGCTCGATCGCGCGGTCGATCGATCGTCGTCAGCGGGGCAGGCGGACCCCGCGCCAGTCTCTCCGCGCACCATCGGCCCCGCCGGTCGCGCGCTGATCTGCGCTTGGGAAGGCTGCGCGAAGCTCGCCCCTGACGGCACATACGTGGCCTATCCCGATCCTGGCACCGGCGGCGCGCCGTGGACGATTGGCTGGGGCGCGACTGGCGTGGGCATCGCCGATGGCACGCGCTGGACCAGGGCGCAGTGTGACGCCCGGCTCGACGCCGACCTGCTCCGCTACGCCGCGCAAGTTGCGCGGGCCCTGGGCGGCGCCTCGACGACCCAGGCCCAGTTCGATGCGCTGGTTTCGTTTCACTACAACACCGGCGCAATCGCGCGGGCCACCTTGACCCGCCTTCACATCGCGGGTGACCATGCCGGCGCCGCGCGCGAATTCGCGCGCTGGAACCGCGCCGGCGGCCGGGTCCTCGCCGGGCTTACCCGTCGCCGCGCCGCCGAGGCGGTCCTTTACGCGTCTTGAGCAATCGCCCGCCCCCGCTCTCGCTCAGCCGGGCGTTTTCGACCTTGCATTTGTGCCGCTCCCGCCCGACATCGACCGACAAGGTTTCGATTGAAAACGGAGAGAGACGATGCGCGAGCACCTGCAGAACTACATCGACGGCAAATGGACCGACAGCGTTGGCGGCAAGCGGCACGAAGTGATCAGTCCCTCGACCGAGGAACCGATCTCGGCGATCACGCTGGGCACCGCCGCCGACGTCGATGCCGCAGTCGCTGCGGCCAAGCGCGCGTTCAAGACGTTTTCGCAAACCACCCGCGAGGAGCGGATGGAACTGATGAATCGCATCGTCGAGGAATACAAGAAGCGCATTCCCGAACTCGCCCAGTCGATGGCCGAGGAGATGGGCGCACCGGTCAGCTTCGCCAGCACCGCGCAGGTCGGCGCAGGGATGGGCGGGTTTCTTGGCACAATCGCCGCGCTCAAGGACTTTGCGTTCAGCGAAAAGCTCGGCGCGAACACGGTCGTGTATGAGCCGATCGGCGTGGTTGGAATGATCACCCCGTGGAACTGGCCGCTCAACCAGATCGCGCTCAAGGTCGCTCCGGCGCTTGCCGCGGGTAACACGATGGTGCTCAAGCCCTCGGAAGAATGCCCGGGCAATGCCGCCATCCTGGCCGAGATCATGGACGCCGCAGGCGTGCCGCCGGGCGTGTTCAACCTCGTCCAGGGCGACGGGCCCACCGTCGGAAATGCGATTTCCTCGCACAAGGACGTCGACATGGTCAGCTTTACCGGATCGACCCGCGCGGGCGTGCTGGTGGCGCAGGCCGCTGCGCCTACGGTCAAGCGTGTTCACCAGGAACTGGGCGGCAAGTCGCCCAACCTGGTCCTGCCCGATGCGGTGTTCGCCGACGTGCTTCCCCCCACGGTCCAGGGCGTTCTGGTCAACACCGGGCAAAGCTGCATCGCGCCCACCCGCATCCTCGTCCCGCGCGAGCGTGAGGCCGAGGCCGCCGGATTCATCAAGGCGATGTTCGAGGCGACCCCGGTCGGCGATCCGATGAACGAGGGCATGCACATCGGCCCGGTCGTCAACAAGGCGCAGTACGAGAAGATCCAGGGCCTGATCCAGTCTGCGATCGACGAGGGCGCCAAGCTTGAAACGGGCGGCACCGATCGTCCCGCCGATCTCAACCGCGGCTATTACATCAAGCCGACGGTGTTCTCGGGCGTCACCCCGAACATGCGCATCGCCAAAGAGGAAGTGTTCGGCCCGGTCGCCACGGTCATGGCCTACGACAGCCTCGAGCAGGGTATCGAGATCGCCAACGATACCGACTACGGGCTGTCCGCGGTCATCTCGGGGGATCCCGCCAAGGCCGCGGCGATTGCGCCCAAGCTGCGCGCGGGAATGGTCGTGATCAACGGTTGGGGCCCGTCGGGCGGCGCCCCGTTCGGCGGCTATAAGCAGTCGGGCAACGGCCGCGAAGCCGGTGTCTTCGGGCTGCGGGACTTCATGGAAGTCAAGGCGATCAGCGGGCTTTAGGACCGCGATTAATCTCGGCGAATGAAGGGCCGCTCCTGCAAGGGAGCGGCCCTTCTCTATTCAGTCGTCCTCGATCAGCCCGGCGCGGCTGGTCTCGCGCATCAGCACGTAGCTGACCAGGCTGACCGCGATGATCGCGGTGACGTACCAGTAGAACGCCTGTTCGCTTCCCGCCTGCTTGAGCCACAGCGCGACATATTCCGCGGTTCCGCCAAACAGCGTGTTGGCCAGCGCAAATGGCAGCGCGACGCCGAGCGCGCGGATGTGATCGGGAAACAGTTCGGCCTTCACCACCGCGTTTACCGACGTGTAACCGGTCAGGATCGCGAGGTTGGCAATCACCAGCAACAGCGCCTGCCCTTCGCTGCGCGTGGATTCGAGCGCGGTGAAGATCGGCACGGTCAGCAGCACCCCGGCAATCCCGAAGAAGATCATCACCGGCTTGCGCCCTATTCGGTCGCTGATCAGCCCGCCGATCGGCTGCATCGCGATCATCGCCAGCAGCCCCCAGGTCATGATCCGCGAGCCGGTCGTCTTGTCGAAACCGGCGGTATTGACGAGGAATTTCTGCATATATGTGGTGTCGGCATACAGCGCCGCGGTGCCGCCCGCGGTCAGCGCAAAGGCCAGCCACGCCTCGCGCGGATGATCGCGGAACAGATTGCGCGCGCTCGATTGCTTGCGTTCGGCGCCCTGCGCGGCCAGCCGCTCGAAGCTGGGAGTTTCCGCCAGTCGGCGGCGGATGAAATAGACCACGATCGCCAGTACCGCGCCGATCACGAATGCCAGCCGCCAGCCCCACGCGGTGAGCGCCGCTTCGCCCAGGATCGCCTGCAGCGCCAGCAGCAGCAGCAACGCGAACAGTTGCCCGGCGATCAGCGTGACATATTGGAAACTGGCCCAGAACCCGCGGTTCCTGGCGCCCGCCATCTCGCTCAGGTACGTCGCACTGGCGCCATATTCGCCGCCCAGACTTAAGCCCTGGAGCATCCGTGCAAACACCAGCAGCGCAGGGGATGCGACGCCGATCTGCGCATACGTCGGCGCCGCGGCGATGATCAGTGCGCCCACGCACATCAGCGCGACCGACAGCGCCAGGCCCGCTTTGCGGCCCTTCATATCGGCGTAGCGGCCCATGATCACCGCGCCGATCGGGCGCATGAAGAACCCCACTGCAAAGACCGCCGCGGTCGACAGCAGCTGCGCGGTCTGATCGCCCTTGGGGAAGAAGCTCGGCGCGAAATACAACGCGAAGATCGTGTAGGCGTACCAGTCGAAATATTCGACGAAGTTACCCGCCGATCCGCCCACGATGTTCAGCAGCCGCGAAGCGCGGCGCGGCGGTTCGGTCATGGTCTAGTCCCCCTCGGTCCCGCCTCAGTAATCCTTGCTGACCTTGGCATTCAAGCTTTCCCGCCCGACGGTCGAGACACTGGCGAGGATCGAAAGCCAGCTGGTCACCCGGAATTCGAGCTCGGTGGCACTGTAACCGCGGCCATCGGTCACGATCTCGGCGTATAGCCTCCGTCCCAGGTACTTGCCCACCGCAACCCCGGTCGCGCGGCCGAGCGCGGCATCGGCACTGACGATCCGCAGCCGGTCGAGGCCGATGGCGGCCCGCAGCTTGTTGATCGGATCGAGCCCGCCGCCGCCGCGCAGGCTGGCCAGCGCCGCCCCGAGCTGGAGCGCCTCGGGCGCCGATATCTGGGTGATCGAATTGCCGAACAGCAGCCGCGCGAGCAATTCCTCTTCGGGCAGCGCCGGGGTCGAACTGAACGCAATCTCGGGCAGCAGCGCGGTACCGGTGACGGTCACGCGCGCGGCTAGACCCGACACGTTGGCTTCCGCCGCGATATCGAGCCGCGGGTCGGGCGGATTCTGGCCCGAGAAGGTGATTTGCCCGCGGGTCATGTCGAAGCGCTTGCCGGCAAATTCATAGCCCCCGCGGACCAGGTCGGCACGCCCCAGGATCGTCGGCGCCGCGGTTGTCCCGCGGATGCGGATGTTGGCACCCCATTCGCTGTCGATACCGAGCCCGCGGACGTCGATGCGGTTGTCGCCCGCGGCATCGATCAGGTAGCGCCACGGTGCCGAGACCGAGCGCGGCGGGGCGATATCGGCGGCGCGGTTGATCTCGCGCGTGCGGATGTTGGGCAGCGCGGTAACCGCCGCGGCACGCCCGAGCTGCCAGCGCGCCGTGTCGATTGTCAGGCGCCCGGCGATGGTGCCGTTGACCCCGTCCGAGACGATGCGCAGCGGCCCGGTGACCGCCGCCGCCATGTCGTCGCGCGCGAGCAATAACGCGCCGCGCGCGGCCAGCTTGAGATCGAGCCCCGGACCGCGCACCCCGATCCCGGTCAGATCGACCGTCCCGCTGCCGCTGACGGTGCCGCCATTGGTCGCGCGCCCGGCGAAACTGGTCAGCGCCAGACGTGAGCCGGCGAACGTCCCGCGCGCGACGATGTGCGAAAGATCGGTTCCGGTCAGCGCGCTTTGCAGGCGCATGTTGTCGCTCGCCAGCGATCCGCGCACGCTCGGGTTGGCGAGTGTGCCGGTGGCATCGGCGGCGACTTCGAGTGGCCCGGTGAGGTCGAACGTCTCGAGCGCAAGCAGCCGCCACAGCGCATCGGCGGGGCCATTGTAGCGCAGCTGTGCGAACAGCGCGCCCGCCCGCAACCGTTCCACCAGGCTGCCACCTTGCGCCAGTCCGCCGATCCGCCCCTGGAAGCGCCCGCGGATTTCCGTGCCTTCGCGGATCACGGCGCGGGTCTCGAAGTCCCTGGCGCCAAGCATGGCGACCAGCGCCAGATCGACCGGACGCGAGGTCAGAACGAGGCCCGAACGGGTCAGCCCTTTGATCTGAAGCTGCGCCCGCCCGGTCGGCACTCCGCCCGCCCCGCGCGCATAGTCGATGAGCCCCGAAGCCTTACCCCCGAGCCCGAGATCGGCCATCGCGATATCGGCAAGCGAGAGCGGCATGTCGGCCAGCGCGAGGTGCAGAATGGGTTCGCTGCGGCCGCCGAACCGGCCCGAGGCGATCGCGATCCCGCCGCCGAAGCCGACTTGCGTGGGCGCCAGGTCCCAACCGCCGCCAGTGGCCGGCGTCAGCACCGCCCGCCGCGGCATCGTGATCCGCTTGCCCGCGAACGTGCCATTTGCGAGTACCGCGATCCGTTCGGGGGCAACATCGCCGAACAGTTGCAGCGCGAATTGCGCGCCGCGCCGGCCGGCGACGCTGGCGGTAATCTTGCCCCGGCCATCGCGCAATTGCGCACTCGCCGCGAGCCGCCCGACGAACAGCGAGCCCGATCCGATCCCTTGCGCCGCAAGGTTGCCTGAAATCGTGGTGTGCCCGCCCTTGAGCAAACCCGCCGCTTCGAGATGCCCGCTGGCGACCGACAACGGGGTTGGCCCGGCAAAATGCGCGTTGGCCGCATCGAGGGCGACGTCGAAGCCCTGTCCGCCGCCGCGCGGGGCAAGCCGGACCGTTCCGTCGAGCCCGCCGCCAGCCAGCGCGAGCGTACCCGTCACCGCACTCCGATCGAGCAGCAGGGTTCCGCTGACGGCGGTCTTCCACACGTTCAACTGGTCGATTACGATACGGGTCGGGCCGCCGGGACTGCTGAACAGCCCGAGCGTGCCGGCGAACGGGCCGAGCGTCGAGCCGCCCGCGGTGACGATCCGGAAGCCGTCCTTGATCGGCGATAGCGCCACGCGCACATCTTTCAGGCCCGCTGCGGGAAGCGGATCGGCGAACACCAGTTCGGCGTGAGGACCGTCACCGGCGAACGCCGCCTGGATGGTGAACCGCCCGTAATCGGCATGGCGCCCGCTCCCTGCGATCGAAGTCTGGCCGTTCGCGAGCCGCCGCCCCGACAGCGCGAGGCTGAGCTTGCTGGCGCCGAGCGTCGCATGATCGAACAGCAGCGGCGCGCGCGCGCCAAGGCTCAGCGCTCCGGCGAAATGAATCCCGGTTCCAGCCAGGCTCGTCAGCGTGGCGTTGGTGACGCGCGGCATGCGCCCCTGGAGGTTGGCGCGCAGCGTCCAGGGATACTGCGCGCCGATCTTGAACAGGATCTTGGCCCCGGCATCGACCGCGCCGAGATTCGCGATCTCGAACCCCCGCGCGGTTACCGGTCCGGCAAGCGCATAGCCGCCGCGCGCCATATCGCCGCGCAAGGCGAGGCGCGCCTCGAGCCCGGGAAAAGCGATGGTCAGCGCGTCGCTCGCCAGCTTGTCCCCGGCCAGCGTAATGGTGCCGCGGGCGCGGCCGCCGACCAGCCGCGGATCGAGCGCGGGATTGCCGGTCGTGAGCCGCGCCACCGCCAGATCGAGCGGCACTGTCAGCCCCGCCGGAGTATAACGCGCGGTTCCTTGCGTGGTCAGGCGTTCGGCGATCGTCGATCCTGCGACCAGCCGCGCCGCGTCGACCCGGTGGGTCACCGCCAGGTTGCGGAACGGCCCGTCGAGCATTCCGTCGAAAGTCAGCCCTTCCAGCCGCACCCCGGCGCCGAACAGTTCGGGCTCGGTCAGCCGCGCCTTGACCGCGAACCGGTCGAACAGATTGCGCGCCAGATCGATGTGCCCGCCGCCGTTGGCCTTGACCCCCGCGCCATCGATCCCGACCCGCCCGGCAATCACCGATTTCAGGAAAGTCCCCGAGGCGCCGAGGTAGAAGGTCTTGCCCAGGGCGCGCTGGGCGAGCCCGGCGGGGAGCAGCGAGCCTTGCGCGCGGCCAAGCATTGCATAGTGCCCGGCGCGGTTGGTCAGGCGGAACGCCGCGGCCTGCTGTCCGGCCTGGTTGAGGAGCAGCCCGCCGTCCCATTTGGTCCAGGTGCCCTTCCCAGCGACGATGGCGCGGACGTCGCTTTGCGCGCCCACAAGCCCCGCGAGCAGCCCGCCGCGCGGCGCGGCATAATCCAGCGCGACATCGAACTTGTCGCGATCGGGCGCGGCGTCGATCAACGCCGCCAGCTTATCACCGCCGCCAAGACTGCCGTTGGCCTTGACCAGCGCCCGCCCGGCACGGATGTCGACCTTGGCCGCCAGATCGATCTTGCGTGCGGGGCCCGCGACTCCTTCGGCGACCGACAGCTTGTCGATCACGAAGCGATCGACCCGTATATCGAAATTGGGAAATACCGGTGCGTCGGGAT
Organism: Novosphingobium sp.; assembly: GCA_025356575.1. Classification (GTDB taxonomy): domain Bacteria; phylum Pseudomonadota; class Alphaproteobacteria; order Sphingomonadales; family Sphingomonadaceae; genus Novosphingobium. The sequence continues at coordinate 13,947 of JANXSP010000070.1, read as the reverse complement.
TCCCCGGGCGCAAATCGGGCAACCGGGTCAGCACGCCGCGGTGCGCGACCAGCGTGCGCACGTCCAGGCCCTTGCTGAACCAGTTGAACGGCCGCCAGTCGAGGTCCATCAGCGGCACCCGCAGGAACACCCCTTGCGGATCGGCGAACGTCACATCGTGCAACGTCGCCGTGCCGTAGAGCGAGCCTTCGATCCGCCCGACCTTGAGCCGCAATCCCGATGCCGGCGCGAAGGCGGCGATCCGGTCGACGATCAGGCGGTGGCCGATCCCGCTGTTGAGCACCGCGATGCCCGCTCCGAGCAGCACCACCAGGCCAAGTAGCGCGGCGAGCACCAGCTTGCGCCAGCGCGACAGGGTCTGCCTGGCGGCGGCGGGAACATCCTCTGCCATCAGAATGCCTGGCCCAGCGCAACGTAGACCGCGATCCGGCTGTCCCCCGCGCGGCGGTTGAGCGGTGTCCCGACATCGACGCGGATCGGACCGAAGCCGGTGCGGTACCGGATCCCGACCCCGGCGCCGAGGCGCAAGTCGGTGAGCGAAGGCACCGTGCCTTCATCGACTGCCCCCGCATCGACGAACGGCACGATCTGCAGCGCGCCGCCGAGCAGGCCGGTATCGACGCGCGCCTCGAAGCTCAGCTCGCTCAGCGAGCGCCCCCCGCTGGGGGTGCCGAGCGTGTCGCGCGGGCCGATCTGCTGGTAGCCATAGCCGCGCACCGAGCCGCCGCCGCCGGCGTAGAACCGCCGCGACGGGGCAATGCTGGCGAGCGGCGCGCCCGCGATCGTCCCCGCCCGCGCGCGCGCCGCAAGCACGATCTTGCCGCCGACGGGCAGATAGTAGCTGGCATCGGCCTGGGCGCGGACATACGTCGACTTGACTCCCTGCTGGACCGATATTTCGGGCGAGAGGCGCAGCGCCGCGCGGAAACCGCGGCGCGGGTCGAGCAGGTTGTCGCTGCCGTCGAACGCCGCGCGCACCGGCAGCGCGCCGACAAAATAAGTGCGCCGCGGGGTCTCGATGCCATTGACCGGTCCGTCGCGCTCGGACGTGGCGAGCGCCTCGAACCCGGCGGACCACGTCCACGGCTTCTGGAACAACAGCGTCGTGAGCTTTTCGAACGTGCCGGTGAACGCCACGGTCCGCGCCTCGTAGGCATCGCGCTTGACGTTATCGGCATAGAGATCGAACGTCAGGACCTGATCGCGCCCGCGGAAATTGTTGCGCCGGAAGGTGACCCCGGCGAGCTGCTCCTTGGTCCCGGCGATCCCGCGGACGCGCAACATGCCTTCGGGCGGGAACAGGTTGCGGTGTTCCCAGCTTGCCTCGACCCGGAACCCGTCACCCGAATCGTAGCCGAGCTGCCCCGCCAACGTGCGCAGCGGGGCGCGGGTGAACGCCACATCCATCGCCACCGTGCCAAGCGCGCCCGCCGTTGCCGGTGCGGTTTCACGCGGGGTCACGCTGGCGCTGGACACCAGTCCGGTCGCCAGCACCGCGCGGCGCAAGTCGTCGGCCAGGCTGCGCTTGTAGACATCGCCGGGATCGAACCGCGCGATTTCGCCCAGGTGGCCGGGCGAAAGGAACTTGGCATCGCTGCTCGACACTGCGCCGAACGCATATTTGCCCCCGGTGATGACGGGCAGCGTCAAGTCGCCTTCGGTCCGCTTGTGGTCGACCAGCAGGTCGGGTTCGCCGACCTTGGCGAAGGCATAGCCGGTCTCGCCGAGCTGGCGGTCGAGTGCGGTGCGCCCGGTGTCGATCTTGTCGCTCGACAGCGGATCGCCGGTTGCGATCGCCAGGCTGGATCGCAGCGCCGTATAGTCCGGTCCGGTCGCGGCAAGGTCGCCGAGTTCGATCGCCCCGAAGCGGTACCGGGCGCCGGGGACAACGTCGAAGCGGACCCCCGCGGCAAGGTCGGTGCCGTTGTCTGCGGTATTGCCGCTGGCGACGGTCTGGGTAACCTCGCCGTCGTAGTAGCCGTAAATCCGGAGCAAGCGGACGAGCAGTTCGCGGTCCGCGCGGGCGCGCGCTGCGAGCTGGGCGATGGTCGCGTTGCTGCTCCCAAGTTGCTCGATGGTCGAAAGATCGCGAAAACGCGCCTCGAACTCGGTCCGTTCGGGGAAGGCGGCGGCGTCTGTCGGAAAGACGACGGTCAGGCCCTTGGCAACCCGCGCCGAGTCGGAGGAGGCAACGTCCGCCGCGTTGTCAGCGGCCAGCATCGGCGCGAGATCGGGATCGGGATCGAGCGAGACCAGCGCGGGAAGCTGCTCTGCGGTATCGGGCCAGACGACGGTGAACCCGGCAATCTCGGACAGCGGCGCGGCGGGATCGAGCGGGACATCGGGCACGACCGGCGCCTGTCCGACTTTGGCCCAGGCTTCCGGATTTGCCACCGCGGCATCGGGGATCAGCGTTTTCAGCTCGTCGTCGGGCGACGCGGTTTGGGCCAGCAGCGCCGCCGGCTGGAATGCGAGTGCGGCGGCGCAGAGCGAGGCGGCGACGGCCCTAAGCAATGCCGAGCACGGCGCCGCGCCGATCGGCTTACTCGGGGAAGAAATACTGCTCCTGCCCCCCGGGAACCCCATCCTTGCCGCTGCCATCGAAAGGCAGCGCGGGCTGGTGGCGGATGGCGGCAGCATCTTCGATGAGGCGGTCGTGCTCGGCAGCGCCGATCCTTTCCCATCCTTCGCGCCCGAGCCGTTCGAGCGGGCGGTAGCGAACCTTGTATTGCATGCGCGCCGATCCATCGACCCAGTAGCCCAGATAGACATACGGCAGCCGCGCTCCGGCGGCGCGTCGGATGTGATCGAGGATGATATAATTGCCAAGCCCGGTCCGCGTCTCATGTTCCGGGTCATAGAAGCTGTAGATCATCGACAGCCCGTCGCCCTGCTGGTCGGTTAGACAGGCGCCGACCAGTCGGCCAGGCCTGATCCCGTCGCCGGGCTCCCGATATTCAATGACATAGCTGGTAACCGGCGTGTGTTCCACCATGTCCGCGAAATCGGTTTCATCCATCGTCGCCATGCCGCCACCGGGGTGGCGGACGCCGAGATATTGCTGGAGCAGCTCGAACTGTTCGGCGGTCGACCACGGGCGGCAGGCGGTGGCGACAAGATCGTCGTTGCGCTTGAGGTTGCGGCGCTGGGCGCTGGCGGCGCGGAATTCATCCGCCACCACGCGGACCGAAACGCACGCCGAACAATCGAGACACGAGGGGCGATACGCAACGGTTTGGCTGCGGCGGAAGCCGATCCGGCCAAGCGCATCGTTGAGCGCATCGGCGTGCGGACCCTTGAGTTCGGTAAACACCTTACGCTCAAGCCGCCCGGGCAAATACGGACAGGGCGCGGGGCTGGTCACGAAGAAACGGGGGAAGCGTACCGGCGCCGTCACGTGCGGAGCATTCCTTTGCCGTTGGCGGCGCGAACCGTTTCGCGCGTCGTCCGGCAGGTTATGCGCTGCAGCAGCAAATGGTGAAAGTGGTTTAACCACGAAAGGCGGTAAACGAGAGATTATTTTGCACAGTTTGGTTCGGGTTAACGCGCCTTTGCGCGCAGATCGCCGCGACGATCCCGGTCAGTTCAGTTCGATCTGGCTGACCGTATAGCCTTTCGCCCGCAGCGCCGAGACCAGGCCATCGAGCTGCGCCTTGTCGCGCGCTTCGCATTCGATATCGGTGATCAGGCCCTTGGCCGGCAGCGTCGTGAAAATCCGCTGGTGATAGATTTCGATGATGTTGACTTGGTGCGCATCGAATTCGCGCATGACCTTGAACAGCGCCCCCGGGCGATCCTGCAAGGTCAGCTGCAACCGCGCGAGCCGGCCCGAACGCGCGAGATCGCGCAAAAGCACATTGGCGAGCAAGCGGGTGTCGATGTTACCGCCGCACAGGACAATCCCGATCTTGCGCCCGCGGAACAATTCGGGATGCGCCAGCACCGCGGCAAGTCCGGCCGCGCCGGCGCCTTCGACCACGGTCTTTTCGATCTGGAGGAGCAGCGACACCGCGCTTTCGAGCGCCGGTTCGCTGACCAGGACGATATCGTCGAGCAGCGTCGCCAAGACCTGCGAAGTGAACGCTCCCGGTTCCTTGACGGCGATGCCTTCGGCCAGGGTATCGCCGCCGCACGGCAGGTCGGTGCCCTTGAGGCGGTTGTACATCGATGGGTAGAGCGAGGCTTCGACCCCGATGAGCCCGATATCGGGCCGCAGCGCGCGCGCCACCGTGCCCATTCCCGATGCCAGCCCGCCGCCGCCGACCGGAATCGCGAGCATATCGAGATCCGGAAAATCCTCGAGCATCTCGAGCGCGACCGTGCCCTGCCCCGCTGCGACATGGGGATCGTCGAACGGATGGACGAAGGTCAGTCCGCGTTCGGCCTCGAGCTCGCGGGCGTGCGCGTAGGCTTCGTCGAACGTCTCGCCGAACAGCACGACCTCGCCCCCGACGCTCTCGGTCTGCATGACTTTCACGGTCGGGGTGGTCTTGGGCATGACGATCGTCACGGGGAGGCCGAGGCGGGTCCCGTGGTAGCTGAGACCTTGCGCGTGGTTGCCCGCCGATGCCGCGATTACCCCGCGATTGCCCCGCGATCCGCCGAGCAAAAGCAGCGCATTGAGCGCCCCGCGCTCCTTGTAAGCCGCCGTGAATTGCAGGTTTTCAAACTTGAGCCAGATTTCCGCGCCAGCAATCTGGCTCAGCGTGCGGCTATACAGCGTCGGGGTACGCACGACCTGTCCCGCAATCCGCTCTGCCGCGGCGCGTACATCGGCGATCGTGAGCAGCGCAGCGGCAGCGCTCGGGGCGGAGTCAGGTGCGGTCATCCCCGGCGCGACTAGACGAACTGGCGCGCGATGCAACCAGCCACTGCCACAGTTTGACGGCGACCAGCACTACGGCGATTGCCGCGGTATCCGCGATCCAGTCGCGAATGTCGCTGTCGCGATGGAGCCCGGGAATCGCCTGGAGAACTTCGATCAACGCACCGACCGCCGATAGCGCGAGCGCCAGCACGCGCAGCTTCAGCTGCGGATAGGCCGCCGACCCCAGACCCGAGAGTACCGCGAAGGCCAGCATATGTTCGAACTTGTCGCCAAAGCGGTCGATCGGCGTGTGCGGCGGATGCGGGAGCAGCGCCATGGTCAAGGACACCGCGAGCGCGGTCCAGAACGCAGCGACCAGGAGCTGCTGCGGAAGATTGGAACGGGGTGCGGGTGCCGGATCGAACATCGCGTCCGCATAAGCGCAGCCGGGCGGCGGTCAATCGCGAAAAGATCGACAGGCATCGCAGCGACGACGGCTGGAATTGCCCGGGCAAGACCCGTAAGACGCTGCCGATGACACCGCTCAACCCCGGATCCGCGCCGCAGCGGCTCAATGTATCGTTCCTTGGACTTGGGGTGATGGGCGCGCCGATGGCACGCCACCTCGCACGGGCTGGGCACAACCTGACGATCTACAACCGGACCCCGGCGCGGGCCGCCGCGTGGCAGGCAGCTCACCCCGATCTCACCGTGCGCCTTGCCGCCACCCCGGCCGAAGCGGCCAGCGGCGCCGACGCGGTGCTGACCTGCGTCGGCAACGATGACGATCTGGCCGACGTCGTGCTCGGCCCGCAAGGCGTCTTTTCGGCGATCCGCCGCGGGGCAATGTTCATCGATCACACCACCGTCTCCGCCCGGATCGCGCGGCAGATCGCGGTCGAGGGCCGCGACAAGGAAATCCACTGCGTCGATGCCCCGGTCTCCGGCGGACAGGCTGGTGCCGAAAAAGGTACTCTGTCGATCATGTGCGGCGGGCGCGAGGCGGCCGTCGCCGCAGCGCGCCCGGTGATGGAAGCTTATGCGAGCCGCATCGTCCACGTCGGCAAGGCCGGCGCGGGCCAGACGACCAAGATGGTCAACCAGATCTGCATCTCGGGGATCGTCGCAGGGCTTAGCGAAGCAGTCCGCTTTGCCCAGGCCGCACACCTCGATCTCGACAAGGTGTTCGAGGCGATCTCGGGCGGAGCGGCGCAGAGCTGGCAGATGGACAACCGCTGGGAAACGATGGCGCAAGGCAGCTTCGACTTCGGCTTCGCGGTCGACTGGATGCGCAAGGATCTGGGGCTCACGCTCGACGAGGCGCGCGGATTGGGGGCGCCGGTTCCGGTCACCGCGCTCGTCGATCAATTCTATGCAGAGGTCCAGGCGCTGGGCGCGGGACGTCAGGACACCAGCGCACTGATTCGCCGCTTGCCGCAAAAGCACGCCAAGTGAAGCCGCCGGTCGCGCTTCTTGCCGGCGCAGCGCTGATCCTCGCCGGTGCGCCCGCGCGGGCCGACACGCTGGTCGATCACATAGACGGGTTGACCCTGGACACCGCGGGCAAGGTCGACCGCTTTACCGGCATGGTCGTGGGCAGCGATGGGCGCATCGTCCAGATCCTCCACCGCGGCGATAAACGCCCGGCGCGCACCGACTATCAGGTGGATGGCCATGGTCACGTGGTCATGCCCGGCCTGATCGATGCCCACCTTCACATGATGGCGCTGGGTTTTGCGGCGCTCACTCTCGATCTGTCGGACACCCACAGCCTGGCCGAGGCGCTGGCCAGGATCAAGGCATACGCCGCGGCGCACGGCGACCGGCCATGGATCCTGGGCGGCGGCTGGAACCAGGAGACATGGAAACTCGGCCGGTTCCCAACCGCCGCCGAGCTCGACGCCGCGGTCGGCGATCGCCCGGTGTGGCTGGAGCGCGGCGATAGCCATGCCGGCTGGGCCAACAGCGCGGCCTTGCGCGCGGCACACGTCGACGCCGCGACCAAGGACCCCGCAGGCGGCCGGATCGAGCGGATTGCTGGAACCCAGCGTCCGGCCGGGACGCTCGTCGATACCGCCACCGCGCTGATGACGGCGGCGATCCCCCCGCCCCGGCCCGAGGACCGCGACCTGGCGCTGGCGACTGCCCAGCAGATCCTTGCGCGCCGCGGGGTAACCGCGGCGGCGGACATGGGCACTACGATCGAGGACTGGCAAACCTTCCGCCGTGCCGGCGATCTCGGCCAGCTTCGCGTGCGAATCATGGCCTATGCGGCGGGGGTCGATGCGATGGTGATGATCGCGGGCCCGCGCCCGACACCATGGCTTTATGACGACCGGCTGCGGCTCGGCGGGCTCAAGCTCTTTCTCGACGGCGCGCTGGGTTCGCGCGGCGCGCTGCTCAAGGCGCCGTATGCCGACAGCCCCGGAAACCTCGGCCTGCGCCGATTGTCCGACACGCAGCTCCGCAACCTGATGAGCCGCGCTGCGATCGACAACTTCCAGGTCGCGGTCCACGCCATTGGCGATAGCGCCAACGCCGCGGTGCTGGATGCGGTTACCGAACTGGGCGCGACCTACAAGGGCGATCGCCGCTGGCGAATCGAACACGCCCAGATCGTCGATCCGTCCGACCTTGCGCGGTTCGGAGCGCTGGGCGTGATCGCTTCGATGCAGCCGATCCACCAGACTTCGGATCGGCTGATGGCGGAGGCACGCCTGGGCCCTAGTCGGCTGACCGGGGCATATGCCTGGCATTCGATCGCTGCCGGCGGGGCGCACCTCGCGTTCGGCTCCGACGCTCCGGTTGAAAAGCCCGATCCGTTTGCGGGGATGGCCGCGGCGATGACGCGCGAGGACGCCGATGGGCAGCCCTTTGGCGGGTGGCAACCGCAGGAACGGGTCAGCCGCGAACAGGCACTCGCCGGCTATACCAGCGAAGCTGCCTTCGCGGGATTTGCCGAGGGGCGATTCGGCAGACTGGTCCGCGGGGAACGCGCCGATTTCCTTATCGTGGACCGCGACCCCCTTTTGGCGACTCCATCCGAGTTGCGCGGAACCCAGGTTCTGCAAACGTGGGTGGGCGGCCTGAAAATTTATGACAGCGGATCGGAACCATCGCCGCCTCCGCCGCGTTAGGACCGGGAAACCTGCAGTATAGCTGGGTAAAGATGGCTCACGATGAGACGTTAACCTCATCGCAACCATTGAACGGGTAGCGGTCGCAACCTCGGAAATACGTGAAAATACCTTCGGCCTTTTGCTCTAGGGAATTGGCTGCTAAGACCAAAATTCAATGGCTTTTTGCCGCAAAGTGATTGCAAATTAACGGGTTCGCAGTCTTGACGTTTCAGGGTTGTGTGTCCCAAACGATTGCACTAAAGCTTTTTTCGAATGAGCTCAAAGGAGAGTAATATGAAGTTCCGCAACCTGGCTGCAGCTGCCGCAGCCCTGACCTTGACCGCGACCCCGGTCCTTGCCGAAACTGGATCGGCTGATCTGGCCCGTACCGCGGCGCCGGTTTCGGAATCGAATTCCTTCGGCCGTGGCGCTGGCTCGGGCTTTCTCGCGCTGATCGCAGTCGTTCTGTTCGGCCTGGGCATCTATCTGCTCATCAACAACAAGAACAACACCCCGAAGAGCCCGTAGTTCTCGGATTGCTCATCGATTTAAGAAAGCGGGGCTTCGGTCCCGCTTTTTTTATGTCCGCAAACTTCGGGATAGTGGAAAGCATAGCTCCCGGTCCCATGTTGCGCGATGTCAGGGCGCTGCCGATTCGCCGGGCGCGGAGCCTGCGGCCGGATCAATCTCGTTGCCCTTCGCTCTCGCCTCGCGGCGTTCGCTGATCAGCATGATGATCAGCGAGCCCTCGAACAGCAGCAGCATCGGGATCGCCAGCATCAACTGCGACACCACGTCGGGCGGGGTCAGGACCGCAGCAACCGCGGTGATGGCGACAATCACATAGCGGCGCGCGTTCGAAAGCTGCTTGCGGGTGACAATACCCGCGCGGTTGAGCAGCAACAGCAAGACGGGGAGCAAGAAGCTGATCCCGAAAGCGAGAATAAACTGCATCACCAGCGCCAGGTAATCGCCCGTGCCGGGCAGCGCTTCGAGGTGCAATCCGCCCTTATCGCCCTGAAACCCGATGAACCAGCGAAACGCCGTGGGCATCACAACGTAATAGGCAAGTGCCGCGCCCGCGGTGAAGAGGATCGGCGTCGCGACCAGGAATGGCAAAAAGGCCCGCTTTTCCTTGGCATAGAGGCCAGGTGCGACAAACGCCCAAAGCTGGTTGGCAATGATCGGGAAGCTGACAAAAAACGCCGCAAACAGCGCGACCTTCATCTCGACGAAGAACGCCTCGTAGAGTTTGGTATAGACCAGCCGTCCTTGGCCCGCCGGAAATGCTGCCGTCAGCGGGCGGACGAGAAAGCCGAAGATCGCATCAGCGAAATACAGGCACACCGCAAAGCTCAGCCCCAGCGCAGCGATGCACCGCAACAAGCGCGCACGAAGCTCGATCAGATGATCGAGCAGCGGCGCCTGGGTCTCGTCGATGTCGCGGAGTTTCAGGGCCATGAGATCAGGGCGGCGGCGGCGGTGCGGGAAGCGGCGGGACTGCGATCTCGCCCTCGGCGGCTGCGGTTGCCTGCGCGCTCATCAGCGCAGCCTCGGCCGCGGCGGGATGAATCGCCGGCTCTGCCTCGCCAGCGGGAAGCTGCATGATCGCGGCATTTTGATCGCGCCACTTTTTTTCCATTTCCTCAAGCTCGGCTTCGCGGATCATCGTTTCGATGCCGCTGCGGAAATGCCCGGAGACCTGGCGGATGCGGCCGATCCAGCGCCCCGCCGTGCGCAATGCCAGCGGCAAATCCTTGGGTCCGATGACCACGATCGCGACGATCACGATCAACAGCAGTTCGGACGCCCCGATATCGAACATGGCGGATCAGCTCCGGCGGATCAGTTCGCAGGTTCGCCGGGCTTCACGTGTTCCGCCGCGATCGGCGCCGGCGCGGGCGCACCCTCGGCCCGGACCGGCGTGGGTTGCGGCGGGGCGATCTGCGGCTGGGCAGTTGGCGGAGGGGGGACGATGCCACTTTCGTGTTCGTTCATCCCGTCCTTGAACGAGCGGATACCCTTGCCGAAATCGCCCATCATCTCGGAAATCCGGCCGCGACCGAACAAGACCAGCACGATCACCGCGACGACGATCAGATGTGGCAACGACAAGCCCATCGTTATTCTCCTGGAGGCGCCGCTGCGATACCCGCGCGCCCGTTGGGCCCTATCTAGGGATTGTCGCCGTCCATTGCCAGCACATCGGCAACGGGCTGCGCCAAAGCCTGCTCGAGTGCCTGCTCGAGTGCCTGGTCGACCGGATCGAGCAGACCTGCCGCGCGCAATTCGTCGATGCCGGGCAACTCCTTCCGGCTGGCGAGTCCGAAATGGGTTAGGAACGCGGGGGTCGTCGCGAAGATCACCGGGCGCCCGGGAACCTCGCGGCGCCCGGCAACGCGCACCCACCCTGCCTCGAGCAGCACATCGAGCGTGCCCTTGGCGGTCTGCACCCCTCGGATTGCCTCGATCTCAGCGCGGCTGACGGGTTCGTGATAGGCGACGATTGCCAGCACCTCGGTGGCCGCGCGCGACAGGCGGCGAACGTCCTCCCGCTCACGGCGGAGCAGGTGCGCCAGGTCCGCGGCGCTCTGGAAGTGCCACTTCCCGCCGCGTTCGACGATTTCGATCCCTCGCCCGGCATAGTGCTCCACCAGCGCCGCAAGGCTGGACGCAACATCTGCGCCGCCCAGGTAGGCAGCCAACTCGCCGGCAGACATCGGCGCTTCGGCGGCGAACAGTGTCGCCTCGACGGCCCGCATCAATTCGTCGGGAGGCGCCGGCGTCACGCCACGATCCGGCGCAGACGAAGTGGTCCGAAGGCATAATCCTGCGCCATCTCGGCCCTCCCCAGCCGCGCCAGTTCCAGCGCAGCGACGAAACTCGAGGCCAGCGCCGAGCGGTGCAGGCGGGCATCGGCGTGGGGCGGCAGAAACTGCGCCAGCTCGATCCAGTCGAGCGTCACGCCGAGCATCGCCGCAACCCGCGCCAGCGCGGATTCGAGCGTCATCACCGCGCGGTCGCGGACCATGTGGACGACCGGTGCGGTGCGGGCGTTGACCTGACCGTAGGCTTGAACGAGCGCGAACCAATCGCATTGCCAGCGATTGCGGCGATCGACATGCAAGCCCTCGGGCGCACCGCGGCGGAACACGTCGCGGCCCAGCCGGTCGCGCGCCATCAACCGCGACGCGGCATCGCGCATCGCACCGAGCCGCTGGAGGCGAAGCTGCAAGCGCAGCGCCAGTTCCTCGGGGCTCGGATCCTCCTGCTCCTCCCGGGGCAGAAGCATCGCGGATTTGAGGTAAGCGAGCCACGCCGCCATCACCAGATAGTCCGCCGCCAGTTCGAGCCGCATCGCCTCTGCCCGATCGATATAGGCGACGTACTGATCGACCAGCGCAAGGATCGATATCTGGCGCAGATCGACTTTCTGGCGCCGCGCCAGATCAAGCAGGAGGTCGAGCGGTCCCTCCCACCCCTCCAGCTCGAGATACAGCGCTTCGTCGTGGTCAGACTTCGCGGCAATGCCGTCCCACTGCTCGTCGCCGGTGAACAGGTCGGTAACGGCTTGCGGGCCGTTCATCCCCGCGCGGCAATCGCAAGCAGGGTGTCGCGCGCGGCGATGAGCCCGGACCGGCGTTCGACTGGTGCGTCAGACGTGTGTGAAAACGCGGCGAGGGCGCGCTCGTAGCGTTCCAGCCCCGCTCCCGACAATGCGGGCAGCGCTGCCGCTATCCCCGTCATGTCGTCCATCCGGCCCCAGCAATTGAGCGCGATATCGCACCCGGCAGCCACCGCGCGCGTCGCGCGTTCGGGGATTGAACCGGACAGAGCTTCCATATCGAGATCGTCGGTCAGGAGCAGGCCGCCGAAACCGATCTTGCCGCGGATCACGTCGCGGATGATCGCCGGTGACTGGGTCGACGGGTTGACGCTGTCCCAGGCGGCGAACAGCAGGTGCCCGGTCATCCCGATCGGCGTATCGGCGAGCGCGCGGAACGGCGCGAGATCGCTCTCCAGTTCGTCCGCGCCAGCGGTGACAGTGGGCAGAGACTTGTGCGTATCGGTCGTGGTGCGGCCATGCCCCGGCATGTGCTTGATGACTCCGGCGATCCCGGCACGCGCCAGGCCGTCGAGCATCGCGCGGCCTATGGCGGCTACGCGCAGCGACTCGCTGCCCAGCGCCCGATCGCCGATGACGTCGTTGGCGCCGGGTTGGCGAACATCGAGCAGCGGTAGGCAATCGACGGTGATCCCCACTTCGGCAAGATCGATCCCGATGGCCTCGGCGTTAAGCCGGGCAGCCTCTATCGCGCTCGACGGAGCGATATCGTAAAGTCGGTCGAATGCCTCTCCAGCAGGATAGCGCGGCCATTCGGGCGGCTTCATCCGCGCGACCCGCCCGCCTTCCTGATCGATGCAAATGAAGCATTTTTCGCGCCCCGCGATACTGCGAATATCATCGGTCAGACGGCGGAGTTGCGCGCGATCGGCAATGTTCCGGCCGAACAGGATGTAGCCCGCGGGATCGCTGTCCGCGAAAAAGGCGCGTTCATCGCCAGTCAGCGTCAAGCCCGAAAGACCGAAGATTGCTGGGGTCATACCCGCAGAAATCGCAGATATCCGCGGATTTCGCAACCCGCATGTCCCAGCGAAATGTGCAAAACGCGCCTGCGCGGGAGTGCGGTTAGCGTCGGCTCAGTGCTTGACCTGGCAGGCGACCCCGCCCTGATGGAGCTTGGCACACAGCGCTCCCGCCGCGGCGTCGTCACCGGCCATGGCCTGCAGGCGGTAGACCGTGCCGATGTCGGCGCGCCCTTCGACCACCCGGTGATGGACGCTGGCCAGCGCGTCATGCGTCGCAGCCATCCGCGTCCACGCAGCTTCGGCCGCCGCCGCGCTCGAGTACGCTCCGACCTGGACGCCCACGCCCGAAGCAGCGGGCGCGGTCGATTTCGGTGCGGAGGATGCACTGGCCGAAGCGGCAGCGGCGGCCGCTGCGGGCCGGGCCGAGCTGGTCACGCTCGGCATCGCTGCACCGGTTGGAGTGCCTGCGGGGCCGACCGACGCGTCGGCGATCCGGCCCGTGCGGCTTTGCCCCGCGGAAACCGCAAAGCTGGTATCGCCCGTGCCCTGAAAAGTCTTGCCCCCCGGCGCGGCAGGCGCCTGCTTGTACGGCGTGGCCGGCGCGGCGATGGTGCTGCCATCGGCCACCAGATCGCTATCGGATCCGCGATGCGAGAACCACCAGATGGCACCGACCAGTGCGGCGAGCACCGCCAGGCCAAGAATGCCCGCTCCAAGAATCCGCCCACCGTCCACTCCGGCGGGCTGGTCGTCCTCGTCGGCTTCCAACCACGGCAAGCGCTCGTCATCGCCGTCGAGAGCGAGCCGCTCGGCCTGGAGCCGGGCGTCGCCCGAAGTTTCGACGATGGTTTCGTCGATAGGCGAACCCGCTTCGGTCCCGTCAATGCCCGTCATCGTCATAGCTCCTCAACCGCTTCCACCCCGAGCACCGCGAGCCCGTTGCGGATAATCTGCCCGATTTGCGCGGCGAGGAAAAGCCTGGCGCGTGTCAGCGGCGCGTCATGTGCCACGATGAACCGTTTGTCGGGACGATCGTTGCCGACATTCCAGTAGCCATGAAGGGCGCCTGCAAGATCGTAGAGATAGAATGCCACCCGGTGCGGCTCGCGCGCGGCGGCCGCGGCATCCACCGTGCGCGGAAACTGCGCGGCAAGCTTGATCAGTTCGAGTTCTTCCGAGCCGAGCCGGTCAAGCGCGGCGGGATCGGGCGCCAGTCCCTCCGCCGCTCCCTTGCGCAAGGTCGAACGAATGCGGGCGTGGGCGTACTGTACATAGAACACCGGGTTGTCTTTCGACGCCTCGACCACCTTGGCGAAATCGAAGTCCATCTGTGCTTCGGGCTTGCGTGTCAGCATCGTGAAGCGGACGACATCCTTGCCCACTTCCTCGACCACATCGGCCAGCGTCACGAAATTGCCGCTGCGCTTGGAC
>JANXSP010000041.1 GCA_025356575.1 Novosphingobium sp. | reverse complement strand
CTTTCCGCGCACTCGACTTTCGCCGGATCGCGCAAACCGCACGGGGCAAGGCGTTCATCGACTTGCGCAACGTCTACGATCCCGCGGTCGTCCGCGCCGCCGGTTTCGACTATACGAGCATCGGGCGGGCTTAGGCTTTCTCCACTCGCGTGGAAGGCGAATTCAACACCAAGGTGCCAGGGGGCCTGTAAGCCGGGTTCTGTAGCGCGGACGGTGTCCCGGGGGACCGCTCCCGCGCTGGCAGCCATTCCTCTTGGCGACACGTTGCCGTGCCGCTCTAGCGACCAACCCGGGCGGTCGGGGCGAAACACCCCAGCCGATCCTTGAGGACCGGCACGCCGCCCCTATTCGGTCTTGCTCCGGGTGGGGTTTGCCATGCCGCCGGCGTTACCGCCGGCGCGGTGCGCTCTTACCGCACCCTTTCACCCTTACCCTTGGCCGAAGCCGCAGGCGGTCTGCTCTCTGTGGCACTTTCCCTGGGGTTGGGCACAAGGCTTTCCCCCGGCGGGCGTTACCCGCCACCCTTGTTTCGTGGAGCCCGGACTTTCCTCGATCTTCTTGCGAAAAGCGCGGCTGCCCGGCCCCCTGGCGCCGGCTACCTAGCACGCCCCTCATCGCGGTCCAACAGCAGCGCGAACAGGATTGCCGAGGTCTCGCCGTCGATCACCCCGTCGATGTTCTCCTGCCGCCAGCGCCGCTGAAACGCGCGCACCGCGGCGGGACCGTCGGTGATGTCGTAGCCGTAGCGTTCGAGCGCGAGGAAGAACGAGCCGTCGTTGGGAAACGGCGAGGCCATGGTGATCGCAGGCCGCGCCAGGGCCATGCGGTGGCGGGCAAGCAGTTCCCAGTCGAACAGTTCGCCGGGATCGTCCTTGCGCGCCGGGGCGATGTCCGAATGGCCCACGACGTTGGCGTAAGCGATCCTGTTGCGGCGGACGATGTCCTTGAGCAGCGGCAGCAACGCTTCCATCTGCGCCGGCGGGAATGGGCGATAGCCCCACTCGTGCCCCGGGTTGACCAGTTCGATGCCCACGCTGGCCGAGTTCACATCGGTCACACCGCGCCACGACGAACGCCCGGCGTGCCACGCGCGCTTGGCTTCGGGCACCAGCCGCGTCACCGTGCCGTCCTCGTCGATCAGATAGTGCGCGCTGACCTCGAAGGCGGGATCGCACAGGCGCTCGAGCGCTTCGCCTGCGGTCTGCATCCCGGTGTAGTGAAGCACGACCATCGAGATCGGCAGCAGCCGCTCGTTGCAATTGGGCGAGAGGATCTCGCGGTGGACGAGTTCGGGGTCCATCAGCGGTTCATCACCCGGCCGGGAGCACCGCGCCGAGCACCAGCGCTTCGTCGGTCAGCGCGAACTGCAGCCCGCCGCCGACGCTGGCGGCAAGTTGGTGGAGCATTGCGGCAGGCGCGGTCTTGCTCGACAATTCGGCCGCGGGCAGCGATCCGTCGAGCGCACGGCCGACCGCGGGGTCGAACGCGATGCGCGGGCCCGCGGCGCGGATGACGATCTCGCTGGCGCTGCCGAGCGCCGCATCGGGACGCAGCTCGGCGCCGATGTCGAGCGTGCCGCCGCGCACCAGCGCCTCGATCCCGATCATCGCGAGGTTGAGCAGCGTCTTGACCGCGGGCTTGGGCAGCGCATCGCCGCCGAGCGCCCAGTTCACCGAGATCCGTTCGTTATGCCCGACCAGCGCATCGATCAGCGCGCGCGGCTCGGCCACCGGAACCATCTCGCCGAACCCGCCCGCGGCACCGAACGCGAGGCGGAAAAACTTGAGCTTGTCGGCGCTGGTCCTGGCACTTTGCTCCAGAAGCTCGAAACAGCGCTTGCGCATCTCGGGGTCTTTTTCATCGGTGAGCAGTTCGAGCCCGTTGCTCAGCGCGCCGACCGGGCTGAGCAGATCGTGGCACAGCCGTGAGCAAAGCAGGCTGGCGAGGTTGAGCGGGTCGGTTTGGGCAGCAGTCATGTGGCGGCGGTTCTCGCGGAAGTTGACGAAGTTGACGGGGTCCAGAAAGCAGAAACTTGGCGGGGACGGTCTCGGCAGACGCGGCAGCGCCCGACCGGCTTGGCTGGCCTTAACCATCTATCGCGGTGCAGGAAAGCGGTTCGAAGCCCGCAGCCGCGTCCCGCCACAACGCGACCGTCTCGCCGGCGACGATCGCCCACACCCGCCCGTCGTACGCAGCGCTGGCACGGTCGGTGGCAGACGGTTCGGCGGGGCCGCTTGGGTGCGAATGGTAATACCCCACAACCCGCGCGCCCCCACCGCGCTCGGCCCGGTGCGCCGCGATCAGTGTAGCCGGATCGATCTCGAAATGGCGCACGGGATTCGCAGCGACATTCGCGCAAGGCACCGCGCGCGTGACCGTTTCGCCCTCGCCCATCAGCAACCCGCAGCACTCGAACGGGTGAGCGGCGCGGGCTTCGGCACGCAGCGCAGCGAGCACAGCCCTTGTCACCTCGACCCTCATCCCGATATGCCTAACATAGGGGGGCTAGATTACCGAGACGAACATCATCCGCGGCACGATCCACCTCCCCGGGCAACGCCTCGACAAGGCGCTGGCCGAGGCGAGCGGGTTGTCGCGAGAGCGGGTCAAGGCGTTGCTGGGCGCGGGGCATATCTCCATCGATGGCACGATCGCGGCGCAGGCTTCGGCCAAGCTGGCCGCGGGGGCGATCTATGCGATCCATGTCCCCGCCGCCGTTCCCGCAATCGCGCAGGCGCAGGATATCGCGCTGGTCGTGGTCTATGAGGACGACGATCTGATCGTGATCGACAAGCCGGCGGGGCTGGTGGTTCACCCGGCGGCGGGAAATCTCGACGGGACGCTGGTCAACGCGCTGCTTCACCATTGCCGCGGGCAATTGTCGGGCATCGGCGGAGTCGCCCGGCCGGGGATCGTCCACCGCATCGACAAGGACACCTCGGGGCTGCTGGTGGTCGCCAAGACGGACGCCGCACACGAGGGCCTGGCGCGCCAGTTCGCCGATCATTCGATCCTGCGCGCCTATCTCGCACTGGTAGGCGGGCGGCCGATCCCGGTCGCGGGGACAGTGCGCGGGGCGATCGCGCGCTCGCCGCAAGACCGCAAGAAGATGGCGCTGGTCGACGACACCAGCCGCCGCGGCAAGCACGCGGTGACGCACTACGCGATGCGCGAGGCGCTCGGTGCGGGCGCTGCGCTGGTCGAGTGCCGGCTCGAGACCGGGCGCACCCACCAGGTCCGCGTTCACCTTGCATCCATCGGTCATCCGTTACTGGGCGATCCTGTTTATGGCCGCACTCCTCCCGCGCTGCGCGCGTTGCTGACAGAGCTTGGTTTTCGCCGTCAGGCGCTCCACGCCGCGCAACTTGGCTTCATCCACCCGCGCAGCGGTGAAGCATTGACCTTCGCGAGCGAACTGCCCGCCGATATGCGGGAACTGCTCGCCCGGCTCCGCGCTTAGCAAGCTGGGGCGAAATTTCCGCGGCGCCGGCGATCGCGGTGAACAGGTTTTCTATCGGGACGCACCGCCGGTCTTTGTGGCAAATTAGCGCAATATCGTCTATAAAGTAGCGTTCGGTACCTCCCGCAGTCGAAAGGACGGGTTTAGACATCGTGACCACATCTCCGCGCAGCACCGCCAGATCGAGTACCTCGTCGTCCGCCAAGACTGGCGCGCGCGGCGGCACCCGTGCTGGCACTTCGTCGCGCAATCTGCCGTCGATGCCCGCGCTCGGCGGGGAGGCCTCGCTCAACCGGTATCTTTCGGAAATCCGCAAGTTTCCGCTACTCGCGCCCGAGCAGGAATACATGCTCGCCAAACGGTATGCCGAGCATCAGGATCCCGAGGCAGCGGCCCAGCTCGTCACCAGCCATCTCCGCCTCGTCGCGAAGATCGCGATGGGCTACCGCGGCTATGGCCTGCCCGTCAGCGAGCTGATCTCCGAAGGGAACATCGGGCTGATGCAAGGCGTCAAGAAGTTCGAGCCCGACCGCGGTTTTCGCCTCGCAACGTATGCGATGTGGTGGATTAAGGCTTCGATCCAGGAATACATCCTGCGCTCGTGGAGCCTGGTCAAGATGGGCACCACCGCCGCGCAGAAGAAGCTGTTCTTCAACCTGCGGCGGATGAAGAAGAACCTCGACGCCTACGAGGATTCGGACCTTCATCCCGATCACGTGCGCACGATCGCGACGACGCTGGGAGTACCCGAGCAGGAAGTCGTCAACATGAACCGGCGCATGATGATGGGCGGCGATGCCTCGCTCAACATCTCGATGCGCGAGGACGGCGACGGCCAGTGGCAGGACTGGCTCGCCGACGACCGGCCGTTGCAGGACGAGACGGTGGCCGACGCGCAGGAAGCCAGCGTGCGCCACGCCATGCTCGGCGAGGCGATGGATAGCCTGAACGAACGCGAGCGCCATATCCTCACCGACCGGCGCCTGGTCGACGATCCCAAGACGCTCGAGGAGCTGAGCCAGGTCTACAGCGTCAGCCGCGAACGCGTTCGCCAGATCGAGGTGCGCGCGTTCGAGAAATTGCAAAAGGCGATCCAGCGGATTGCCGGCGAACGGCGTCTGCTCCCGGCCTGACCAGACGCGCCAGCACCGCGCCTGCAGAGCTGGGCGTCGGTCGGCGCACTTGACCGGGTCGAGGTCGCGTTAAAGTTCGTTCAGCCAACGGCCAGCGACGCTGCGCCGTTCACCCGATGCGTCGGGCAAAACCGATCATCAGCGCGCGCTTGGGTGCCGCATGCGAGACGCCAAGGTCGCCTTCGAAATCGAGCTGGAGGCGTTTGCCGACCTGCCATGCCAGCGATCCGGCGACGCGGGCATCGAAGGCGTGGCCATCGGGGTCATTGTCCTCGAACGCAAAAACCTCGCCCGTCGCGCTCAGGTCCTTGGCCAGCGTGTGCGATACGCCGATCACCCCGCCATAGGCGAGGTGCCGACCATGCCCGCTGGCGTTGACCGCAAGGTCGGCCTCGGGAGTGAGGGCAAGCTCGAACCCGCCGCCAAGCTTCTTGCCGAACGGCAACAGTACGCCCGCGCCCCAATCCCCCGCGCCCGCCGGCGGCTTGCCCAGCGGCAGGGTGACGAAAGCCTCGATCGCCGCTGGGCCGTTATCGCCGGCCAGGCCCTGGCGGACCGCGATATAGCCATCGCCGATCCCGCGCTGCTCGCTGAGCACGCCGGTTTCGTCGCGCGCGCGGGTGCGGGTATAACCGGCGATCCCCACCTGAACCTCGGTCTGCTGGGTCACGCCCACGCGCAGCAGCGTATCGGCGAGATTGAAGCTGTCGTTGCTGCCCCCGGCGTCGGCGCTGTGATCCCAGCCGATCACCCCGACCTCGATCATCGCCTGGCCTGGCGAAAGCGTGCACGCCGGGGTGCCGCGACCCGGCCGATCGGCACAGAAATCGCGGTCTTCGGCGCGGGCCGTGCCGGGATGGAGAACGGCCGCGAGCGCCAGAGCGGCCGCGACGATACCGGATCGTGCAATGATTTCAGCCATGGCGCGCGGATAAACCTCCAAGCGAGTCGGCGCACCCGATTTTTTTGTTGGCCGGCACCGATAATGCCGCCGCCCGCGCAATCCCGGCCGAACTTGCTGCAGGCCCCGGCACGTTCGATAGCGTCGCCCGCACGCACGGCCCGGCGATCGGCGATATCATCATTACCTGCGACGCGCTGTGGATCGCGGACCGGATAATCCCGCTGCATCCCCCCGCGCCCTCGGCCGCACCGAGGCAGTCGCGCGATCATCAAAGAATGGCGGAGCCCGCGGCGGTACTGGTCATCTTGGAACGGGATACTTTTAGATCGACGGGCTTGGTGACCGCTCTCGTCGACTTGTTGTCGATCGTGGTCAGCTTGTTGTCGCCGGCGCCGAGATCGTTGGCGGACTAGCGGCACCTGCCGCCGACATATCAATTGATAGCCTTTTGAGATGTCGTTTTGCTAGGGCTGCGTCGATATGGCCAAATTCTCGCTCACCCGATCGCGGCTTCACGGTAATCACGGCATGGCGTACCGGCTCGGCTGGTGGCTGGGGCGCGCGATTGTCGGGTTTCTCGCGGTGAGTCTCGTGCTCGTGTTGCTGTTCAAGTTCGTGCCCGTTCCCGTGACCCCGACGATGCTGTTCGACCCCAACGGCATCACCAAGAACTGGACGCCGCTGGCGCAGATCGACCGCAGCATGACCGATGCGGTGATCGCGGGCGAGGACGCCAAGTTCTGCACGCATAACGGCTTCGACCGCGCCGCAATCCAGACCGCGATCGAGCGCAATCAGCAGGGCGGGCGCCTGCGCGGCGGCTCGACGATCAGCCAGCAAACCGCCAAGAACGTGTTCCTGTGGCAGGGCAGCGGCTGGACCCGCTATCTGCGCAAGGGTTTCGAGGCCTGGTTCACGCTGCTGATCGAGAACATCTGGGGCAAGTCGCGGATCATGGAGGTTTACCTCAACGTCGCCGAGACCGGGATCGGCACCTATGGGGTCGAGGCCGCGGCGCAGCGGTACTACGGCCATTCGGCGGCACGGCTCAGCCAGGTCGAGGCGGCGCGGATCGCCGCCGCGCTCCCCGCGCCCAAGCGCCGTGCGGTCGATGGTGCCAGCGGCTTCACGTATCGCCACGGCAACGCGATCGCCGCGCGCAGCGGAGTGGTCCGCCGCGAAGCGATGGACGCCTGCGTCTACCGGTAACGCTGGCCGCTTTCCGCACGACGCGCGGGCAACCGCCTATCCTCCGCCTATCCCCCCAGATCGGTGACGTTGAGGGTGTAAGTGCCATCGCTGTCGCCGATCCCGAACGATCCGACATAGACCAGTACCGTCCCGTTGGCCGAGGCCGTGAACGGCAGCTTTTCGGTCCCGGTGGTCCCGACGTCCTTCGCCTTGATTTCGCTGAACGAAGCCTTGGCACTGAAATCGCCGTCTTCGGGGACGACCGGGTTGGCCACGCCGATCTTGACCACCGCATCGTACACTGCGGTCAAATCGACCCGGTAGCTATGCCCGGCGACGACGGGCAGCGCGTAGAAGCGGATGTCGTCGGCATTGTCGAGCTTGGCGCTGACGCTCTGCCCGGCCCGCAGCGTGAGCGGCGGTGGCGGGGGGGCGGGCGCTTCGATGCGCGCCAGAGTGACGCGGGTGGTGTCTTCCTCCTCGGCCAGCGAATCGACCTGGACGTAATACGTCCCCGTGACCGGCAGCTTGCGGCGGATTACGGGGTTGAGCCCGTCGCTATCGTCGTTGGTTGCAATCACCGTGTAGTCGCCCGCGCGATCGGGCCCGGCAAGGTTGAGGAGCGTGTCCTTTTCCGAAACCGACTTGATCTCGACCCACTGCCCGGCGGTTCCGGCGAAGCTGTAAAGCAACTGGCGCGACGACGAGACGCGGGCTTCGACGCCCTTGTCGCCGAACGGCAAGGCCGCCGGGGCGACTTGCGCCATGCCCAGATCGCGGCGGCGGACAAGGACTTCGCGCGCGCCCTGACCCGCGGCAACGCCGATGACGTAGCGGCCCGCAGCGGGGGCCACGAACCTGATCCGCTCGCCATCATCGGACCGCGAATAGCTGCCGCCCTTGTCGAACACGTCGCTGGGCCGCGGGACGAGCATGCTGCCGGCAGCATTGCACAACGCCAGGGCGCGCGGCAGGCCGCTAGCGGCCCCGTCGGCGGCATCCCCGGCGGCATCGCTGGCCGCATCGGGCGCGGGGCCGGAGGCCGCCGGGCGCGGCGCGACCGACGACAGATCGACGATTACGCCCTCACCCGCGCCGAGCGTGACTGCAAAACCCTGAGCGCCGCTGCCGACGAGCGGGGTGACCGTCCCGATCGCCAGCGTAGTTGCCCCCGCCGCGGGACATGCGGTGGCCGCTGCCGCCGGACTGACGGCGAGCGCACTACCGCACAGGAGGAGCGACAATCCTAAACGGCGACGCGCGGCAGTGATCATGACAGTAACTCCCTGTTAAACGGTTCGTCGTCCATACAGCACGTTTCATCGCGCTACCAGCGGCAAGTTATCGCAAAACCAAAAGGGAGGGAACGCCGCGGCGCTCCCTCCCCCGAGGTATTGACAAGGCCCGCCCAGCGGCGGGGCACGCGATCAGAAGCTGAAGCGGACGCCGACGCGGATCGTGTAGAGCGACTGCTTGGGATAGATCGTGTCGGTCGGCGCGGTGAACTGGGTCACGCCGTTGACGACTTCGGTCTGGTTGGCGGCATAGCGGTACTGGGCGCAGGCCTGACCGGCGTTGGCCGCAGCCGACGTCCCCGGCAAGGTGCCCGTGGCAACCGCCGTGGTCAGACATGTGACCGTCACCGGAGCGATCGTGTACGGGAATGCATATTCCCGGATCTGCCCCCAGTTCTTGTTGAGCAGGTTGGTGAAGTTCTCCACATCGCCGAACAGGGTAATCCGCGACTTGCCCACGAACGTCGGCAGTTCCTGCGACAGGTGCAAGTCCAGCTTCGAGATCCACCGCGAATTGAACGCATTACGCGGTGTGATCATGCCGCGGTACTTGGCCAGTCCCGACGTCGTGATGAACTGGTCGAACAAGGCGGCGTCGTTGGCGTTGGCATACGAGACCTTGGGATCGGCAGGACCCGTCGGCACATACAGCAGGTAGCGCGATCCCGAGCCGATCGTCCCGAACACGGTCGAACGGGCAGACAGGTCGCGGAACGTATAGCTGAACGGCCGGCCGATCCGAGTCTCTCCGAACAGGGAGATGTTGGTCTTGTAGTCGCCAAAGAACGCGTGGTCGAAGTTCAGGCTGTACTTGAAGGCATACTTCACCTGATCGTTGGCGATAC
The DNA here is from genome assembly GCA_025356575.1 of Novosphingobium sp. Taxonomy (GTDB): domain Bacteria; phylum Pseudomonadota; class Alphaproteobacteria; order Sphingomonadales; family Sphingomonadaceae; genus Novosphingobium. The sequence goes on along the minus strand of JANXSP010000041.1, from coordinate 19,605 downwards.
CATAGGCCGGACCATTCGCGTCGAGCGACACACCCGCCGCGTAGTTGGAACTGGCGACCGAGGACGTCGCGGGGTTGCGATCCTTGATGTCCTGATAGGTAAAGCTGAAGTTACCCGTCAGGCCAAAGTCGAACCGCTTGCCGAGGCGCGCGACCGCGACATAGCTGCGGCCCTGGTTCGAATTGGTCAGCAGCAAGTCCGAATTGGTATCGGCGAAGGTGGTGATCGGGGTGTACCGCGCACGGCCATCCGGGGTCAGCAAACCGTTCTGGCGGACCCGCAGGTCGGTGAAGAACACCTGGCTGCGAACGCGCGAGTAGAACAAGTCGCCGCCGATGGTCCAGCCGCCGCCGAGCGGGCCGAGGTTTTCCGGACGCCATTCGGCCGACAGCGTGAAGCGCGCCTGCGACGGGATCTTGAAGTTCGGGTCGATCGCGTTGACCGGCGAGTTGGCCGAAACCGTCCCGGCGAGCAGGTAGTTGTTGACCGCGGTCGGGATAGTCGTGCCGCTGACGTTCGTCAGTGCAATCGCGCCGGTGCCTGCGGGCAGGCCGGTACCGGTATAGGTACCGTTGTTGGCCTGCTGGATCTCGATCGCGTTGGACAGGACGCCCGTGTTCGAGAAGCTGTTCGAAACATAGACGTCGGGCGTGCCGCCCGAGAATACGCCGACCCCGCCGCGGATCGAGAAGGTGTTGGTCGGGTGGAAGTCGAACCCGAAGCGCGGCTGAAAGATGCCAAGGCCCGAGAGGAACCTGTTGTTGGCGAAGCCATATCGCGCATCGAACACCGGGTTGAACGCCGCCCGGCTCTTACCGCCGTACAAGTCGTAGCGCATCCCGTAAGTCACGGTCAGGATGTCGCTGTAGCGCCAGGTATCCTGGATACCGAAGACGTAGGCCTGATAGCGGAACGTGGCCGCGGCATCGTTCGGATTGAGCGAGGGGATCGCGTTCTGATAGCGCAGGCGCTGGGCGTTGCCGGCCTGGAAATCGGCGATCGAATCGAAGTAGTAGTCACCCGCCGAGCGCTGGAGGAACGAGTTGAACACGGTGGTGTTCTGGACATCTCCGAATATCCGCAGATCGTGCCCGGCGTGCTTGTAGCGCACCTGGACCAGGCCACCGTAAGTCTTGCTGGTCAGCGCGTTGGTCTGGCGCGAGATGTCCGGACCGAGCGCGACGTTGGAAAAGCCCGAGGGGCAGCTGATGTTCGCGCTTGCGCTCGAGTTGACCGACGCACCCGGCGTTCCCTGTGGAACGGGTTGGCCATTGAGCACAAACCGATCTGATTGCGGCGCGGTGCAGACGATGAACTGCGCGAAGCCGCGGCCCAGGTACGGATCCTGCCCGCGCAGGTAGTCCTTGTAGAACCCGCGAACTTCGGTCGAAAATTCGTCCGACCACTCGGAGTTGAGCTGGAACGAGCCGGTGTGGAGGCGGTTCGACTGGATATAGGCGTTCGAGGCCAGACCCAGCCCGAAGGTCGGCGTCGTGAACGCGTTCTGGACCAGATTGATCGCATCCTTGGCGTATGTATAGGTGATCGACGCGCGCTGGGTGTCCGACAGGTTGGCGTCGAGCTTGGCCACGACGCGGTCGTCGCTGTCGCCGTTGCCCTTGAGGACGCCGCCGGTATCGTAGCCGTATTTGGACTTGGCGATGCTGGTAATCTTGTCGACATCCGACTGGAACAGATTCTGGATCGCGGTGCCGGCATTGTTGTCGGTCGGACCCTCGGGAATCGGCAGGTTGGCGCGCAGGCGCTCACCCGCGATCATGAAGAACAGCCGGTCCTTGATGATCGGACCTGAAATTTCGGCACCATAGTTCTGGTAAGTGTAGTTGGGCAGCGTGATCTGACCCGTGGGGACGCCCGGGCCGGCCTTGGTCTTCGTGCCCGCCAGCTCGTCGGCCGAATAGGCGTAGAACCCGGTCCCCTGGAACCGGTTGGTGCCCGAACGCAGGACGATGTTGATCGAGCCGCCCTGGAAGTTGCCCTCGCGCGTGTCGAACGGCGCGACCTTGGCCTGGAACTGGCCGATTGCGTCGAACGGGATTGGCGAACGGCGGCTGGGCAGGCCATCGGTGTTGAGCCCGAAGTTGTCGGTGATCGCGACGCCGTCGACCGAGAACTTGTTGTAGCGCGGATTCTGCCCGGCGAACGAAATCGCGCGGCCGCCGCTCGGACTGTCGTCAAGGCGCGCGAACGGATCGCGGCGGGCGAGATCGCGGATATCGCGGTTGGTGCTGGGGACCATCGCGATCTGCGCGGCGCTCAAAACCGTAGCCGGTCCTTGCGACACGGTGCCCGCACCCGGCAGGCGCGTGGCGGTGACGACGATCGCGGGTTCGTTGCTGCCGGCATCGGCGGTGAGGACGATCGGCAAGGCGTACGTCGTCGCGACGACGGGCACGATGTCGGTCACTTGCGCCGCGGCATATCCGGTGGCGGTGACGTTCACGGTGTAGCTGTCGCCCGGGCGCAGGCCCGATGCATCGAAGCTGCCGGTGTTCGACGAGGTTACCGTGCTCGTCGCGCCGGTCTCGGTATCGCGGATTTGCACCACTGCGCCGACGACGGGAGCGCCGCCCGAGGTGACCGTGCCGCTGATCGACGAAGTCGTCTCCTGCGCCATGACCGGCGCGGCAAGGCCGCAAGCGAGGGACAAGCTGGCCGCGCTGGCGGCCAGGAAGTACTTGAGCTGCATGGCGAATAGACCCCGTTGTGACCGGCTGGGCCGGGTTGGTTTCGTGCGAATATAGCGAGACCGTTCCGCAGCGCGAATCGCACCGCGGACTTCCCTGTTGGCGCGCTTCTAACCGCGGCACGGGGTTCCTTGAACAGGGCTAAGTTACACACTGGTTACAAGTTGCGACCGGTCGGGAAGCCCGTTCCAGCATCTCGATACATTGTTTCAAGCTTGAGAGGTCGCGCGCAATCTTGCTGCTTGCATGCGTGTCAGCAGGAATGCCGGAGCGCCGAACACCACCGCAGCCGACGCGCTTTTGTGCTGCGCTGCGTCATTTATGCAACGCTGGGGGAAACCCCCGCCGCGATCAGGCCGCGTCGGCCTCGACCTTGTCGCCCTTGAGGACCTGGATCGGCTCCTTGCGCCCTTCAACGACGTCGCTGTCGACGACCACTTCGGAAAGGTTGTCGGTGGTCGGCAGGTCGAACATCGTATCGAGCAGAATCGATTCGACGATCGAGCGCAGCCCGCGCGCGCCGGTCTTGCGCTCGATCGCCTTCTTGGCGATCGTTTCGAGCGCGTCGGCAGTGAAGGTCAGCTGCACATCTTCGAGATCGAACAGTCGCGCGTACTGCTTGACCAGCGCGTTCTTGGGCTCGGACAGGATCTTGACCAGCGCCGCGATATCGAGGTCCTCGAGCGTGGCGATCACCGGCAGACGGCCGACGAATTCAGGAATCAGCCCGAACTTGAGCAAATCCTCGGGCTCGGCCTTCTGGAGCAGTTCGCCCACGCGGCGCTTGTCCGGATCGGCGACATGCGCGCCGAAACCGATCGAGCGCTTCTGCAGGCGATCGGCGATGATCTTTTCCAGGCCCGCGAAAGCACCGCCGCAGATGAACAGGATATTCGTGGTATCGACCTGGAGAAATTCCTGCTGCGGATGCTTGCGCCCGCCTTGCGGGGGAACGCTGGCGGTGGTCCCCTCCATCAGCTTGAGCAGCGCCTGCTGCACGCCCTCGCCCGACACATCGCGGGTGATCGAGGGGTTTTCCGCCTTGCGGCTGATCTTGTCGATCTCGTCGATATAGACGATCCCGTGCTGCGCTTTCTCGACATTATAGTCCGACGCCTGAAGCAGCTTGAGAATGATGTTCTCGACATCCTCGCCGACATAGCCCGCCTCGGTCAGCGTGGTCGCGTCGGCCATCGTGAACGGCACGTCGAAGGTCTTGGCCAGGGTCTGGGCGAGCAGCGTCTTGCCGCAACCGGTCGGCCCGACGAGGAGGATGTTCGATTTCGAAAGTTCGACCTCGCCGCCCTTGCCGCTGTGCTTGAGGCGCTTGTAGTGGTTGTGCACCGCGACCGAGAGCACGCGCTTGGCGCGGTCCTGGCCGATCACGTAATCGTTGAGCGTGGCGAAGATATCGCGCGGAGTGGGGACGCCGCCGTCCTTCTTCCCGGCGATCCCGGCCTTGGTTTCCTCGCGGATGATGTCGTTGCACAGCTCGACGCATTCGTCGCAGATGAACACCGTCGGCCCGGCGATGAGCTTGCGCACCTCGTGCTGCGATTTGCCGCAGAAGCTGCAATACAGCGTGCTTTTCGCGTCTGACCCGGTCAGTTTAGTCATAGTCAATCCCATGCGCCCCAAGAGGCGGACCCACCGAGAATACCCCGGCGCTCATAATAATCAATCCTGCACGCTTAGCAGGCCAAGCTTGCCCGCGGCTGAAGCGGCAGGGTAAAGATTTGGCAGCCCGCCCGCCGCGCCGTGCGAAGTTCGCGCGGTTCAGGACGGTGCGCCGCCGGTGCCCTTGTCGCCCTCGCCCACTGCATCGCTGCTCGGCCGCGTTTCGAACACCTTGTCGACCAAACCGAAAGTGCGGGCTTCCTCGGCCTCGAGGAAGGTATCGCGGTCCATCGCCTTTTCGATCTCTTCGAGGCTGCGGCCGGTGTACTTGACGTAGAGCTCGTTCATCCGCGTGCGGATGCGCAGGATCTCGCGCGCCTGGATTTCGATGTCCGAAGCCATCCCGCGCGCGCCGCCCGAAGGCTGATGGACCATGATCCGCGCCTGCGGCAGGGCGATCCGCATCCCCGGCTCGCCCGCGGCGAGAAGGAAGCTGCCCATCGAAGCGGCCTGGCCGATGCATACAGTCGAAACCTTGGGGCGGATGTACTGCATGGTATCGTGGATCGCCATGCCCGCGGTCACCGCGCCGCCCGGCGAGTTGATGTACATCGAGATGTCCTTGGAAGGGTTCTCGCTTTCCAGGAACAGCAACTGTGCGGTGATCAGCGCGGCCATGTGATCCTCGACCTCGCCGGTCACGAAGACGATGCGTTCGCGCAGCAGGCGGCTGAAGATGTCGAAGCTGCGCTCGCCCCGCGCGGTCTGCTCGACCACCATCGGCACCAGCGCGCCCGTAACCGGGTCGTGCGAAAATTTGCCCTGCGCGGATGACGCGCCAAACAGGTCGATCATGAAGTCCCTCTCGATTTGCGCACCAGTCGCGGGCGCCTATGTCGCGTGCCCGCGCGCGATGTTCAAGGGCGTTAACCCACGGATTGTGTGTGCGCGAAAGTCTTGCGCAGGTGGCGGTCGTGCCCCGGCATCGTAGATACTGTCCGGGGAGGAACTTGCGATGTCCCGCGCCGCCGCGCTGCTGCTTGTTCTCCCCGCGCTCATATCGAGCGCCGTCCCGGCCCGCGCGGACGAGGGTGCGGCCCGCGCCGCCAGCTGCCCGCTCCCGGGCGCAGCGTCCTGATCAAGGACAATATCGATACTCGCGAACTGCCGACCACCGCGGGCAGCCTGGCACTGGCGGGCAACCTGACCGGGCGCGATGCGCCGCTGATTGCGCGGCTGCGCGCGGCCGGGGGCGTGGTGCTGGGGTGAGCGACGCGTGCGCCGCCCTGAGCGCGAATACCGCCCATTCAATACAAAACGACGCGGCGCGCCGAACAGCGCGCCGGGCCGCTTGAGCCGCGCCGGAGCCCGATTTATTTCTTAGCCGCGGGCTTTTTCGTCGCAGCCGGTTTCTTGGCCGTAGCAGCAGGCTTTTCGGCAGCGGCCGGCTTGGTCGTCGCTGCCTTGGGCGCAGCAGCCTTTTTGGCGGCCGGCTTGGCTTCGGCAGCAGGGGCGGCCTCGGCGGCCACCTTCTTTGCCGTAGCCTTCTTGGCGGCAGCTTTCTTGGCTGGCTTGGCGTCATGCCCGTGCCCATGGTCGTGATCGCAATCGGGTCCGTGCACGTGCTCCTCGGCTTCGATCGCGGCCTGGAGTTCATCCTTGGTCACTTCGCGTTCCGAAACTTCGGCCTTGTCGAACAGGAAATCGACGACCTTGTCTTCGTAAAGCGGGGCGCGGAGCTGGGCCGCGGCGAGCGGCTCGTTCTGGATGTATTCGACAAACCGCTGGCGATCTTCCTCGCGGTACTGTTGCGCAGCCTGCTGGAGCAGCATGTTCATTTCCTGATTGGAAACTTCCACGCCGTTGCCCTGGCCGATTTCCGAAAGCAGCAGACCAAGGCGCACGCGGCGTTCTGCGATCGCACGATAATCGTCTTTCTCGCCTTCGATCTCGGCCTTGGCAGCCGCGGGATCGGGCTCGTTGGCAGCTTCCTGCTCGAGCTGCGTCCAGATCTGGTCGAACTCGGCGGCGACCATCGACGGCGGCACTTCGAAATCATGACCCGCGGCCAGCTGGTCGAGCAGCGCGCGCTTCATCTGCGTCCGCGTCTGCCCGGCGGTTTCCTGCTCAAGCTGTCCGCGCAGGAGGCCCTGGAGCTGCTCGAGGCTTTCGAGCCCGAGCGACTTGGCGAATTCGTCGTCGATCTTGCTTTCGCCCGGAATTTTCACCGAATGCACGGTAATGTCGAAGGTGGCGTCCTTGCCGGCGAGTTCGGCCGCGCCGTAATCGGCGGGGAACGTCACCGTAATCTGCTTGGTATCACCAGCCTTGGCGCCCGTGAGCTGCTCTTCGAAACCCGGGATGAAGCGCCCTGCGCCGATCTCGAGCGCCTGACCCTCGGCACTGCCGCCATCGAACGGGGTTCCATCGAGCTTGCCCACGAAATCGATGATCAGCTGGTCGCCGTCGCCGGCCTTGTGGCCCTTTTTGGCGTCCGTGAAGCTTTTCTGTCCGGCGGCGATCTTGGCCACAGCCTCGGCCACTTCGGCGTCGCTGACCGGGACCACCAGCTTTTCGAGCTTGAGCCCGTCGAGCGAAGGCGCCTCGATCTGCGGCAGGACTTCGAGCGCAACGTTGAGTTCGGCATCCTTGCCTTCCTCGTACCCGTCGCCCAGCGCGACATCGGGCTGCATCGCGGGACGCAGCGCCTTTTCGCGCATCAAGCCGTCCATCGCCTCGCGGATCGAGGTGTTCAGCGCTTCCTGGTGGAGCGCCGGGCCGTGCATCTTCTTGAGCAGGTTGGCGGGGACTTTGCCCGGGCGGAAACCGGGCATCTTCATCGTCGGCGCCATCTTGGCGACTTCGCCGTCGATCCGCGCGGCAATGTCCTTGGCCGGGATCGTGACGGTGTAGCCGCGCTGCAAGCCCTTGTTGATGGTCTCGACAATCTGCATGATCAATGAAGCCTTCTTGGAAGCGGTGATGCGGTCCGAAAAGGCGCTTGCGGACTGGTGCGGGCGAAGGGACTCGAACCCCCACATCTTGCGATACTTGGACCTAAACCAAGCGCGTCTACCAGTTCCGCCACGCCCGCGGCCCGACGAAGATTCAATCAGCGGCGGCCCTTATCCGGGCCGCTCCCAAAGGGCAAGCTTGGACGCAGCCGCGGCTGCCGCGGGAACGCCGACCATGCGCCCCGCGTTCCGCAACAAGTTGCCTATCCGTCCGGAGATTTACCATGGCCAGCCAGCCCCTGCCCGATACCATCGAGCCACAGTCGCCACCCGAAGCGCCGGCCGAACCCGCACCGATCGAAGCGCCGCAGCAGCAGCCCGATGAAGCCCCGATGACCGAGCCGGACACCATCCAGCCCGATATCGCGCCAGCGGAAATTCCGCCGCCGCTCGATTAAGCGGGCAGCCACCCTGCAAGGTAGGCGGCCACGCGGCTCAGCAACGGCGGGCTGGCTGGACTGTGCCCAGTCGTTGTGGGCGCCGCGCATTCGAGGCAGTAGGCCTGAACCCCGCCGCCACCGGCGACAAGCCGCTCGGCCTGGGTGAACGCCTGTCCCAGCCGGTCCTGCTGGACGCGCGCTGCAACCATTGCGAAGTCATCGGCCCCGCCCGGTGCATTATCACCGTCGTCTCCGGCAAGACGTTCGATCAACGAAGCGTAGGGACGTTTATCGCCGCCGAGGTAATCAGCGTGCCACTCGCCCGCGCCGAGTTTGGCCTGAGCCGCGGTCCAGGCGAGGGCTTCGTCGAGCCCGCCGAACTGATCGACCAGCCCGATCTGGCGGGCGGTGCCGCCATCCCAGACGCGGCCCTGCGCGATGCGGTCGATATCCTCGGGCGTCTTGCCCCTTGCCGCCGCGACCAGGCCGACGAAGCGGCGATATCCGCTTTCGATCGTCGACTGGAGCATGGCCTCGATCTCGGGGGTAAATCCGCTGAACACGTCTGGCTGGCCCGACAGCGGCGTGGTGCGGACCCCGTCGCCGGTCACGCCGACGCCTTGCAGTGCGCGCTCGAAGCTGGGGATCACCGCAAAGATACCGATCGATCCGGTGATCGTCGCCGGCTCGGCAAAAATTCGCGTGGCCGGGGTCGAAACCCAATACCCGCCGCTCGCCGCGACATTTCCCATCGACACTGCCACTGGAATGCCCTGCGCCTTGACCCGCGCGATCGCCCGGCGGATCACTTCCGAAGCGTTGACCGAACCTCCTGGCGAATCGACGCGGATCACCAGTCCGGCGGGCTTGTCTTCGGCCGCCTTGTCGAGCAACGCGGCGATACGGTCGCCTCCCGCGCTGCCCGGACCCGCCTTGCCGTCGACGATCTCCCCGGCAATCGTGATTACCGCGATCGCCTTGCCCGGGGTCTTGGCGCCGTTGGCGGCAAGCCACGCGCGCAGGGTGGAGTGCGCGAAGCTACCGGGCCTGGTATCGACATCGTCCTTGCCCGCAACCGCGGCAACGCGCGCTCCGAACGCGGCCTTGTCGCCGATCCGGTCGACCAGCCCCGCGGCCTTGGCCGCCAGCGCCGGATCGCCGCCCGATGCCTTGAGCCAGGCCACCGGATCGCGCGTGGCCATATCGATATTCGCACTGGGCCGTGCCTTGGCGATATCGGCGCGGTAGTTGTCCCACAGCGCGGCATAGATCGCAGTGCGCGCTTCCTTGGCGGCGGGCGACATATCGTTGCGAAAGTACGGTTCGACGTAATCCTTGTAGGTGCCGACACGATAGATGTGCGCGGTGACCTTCAGCTTTTCGAGCAATTTGGCGTAGTACAACGCGTTGCCGCCGGGCCCGGTGACGACCGCGCCGCCGAGCGGATCGACCCATGCTTCGGTCGAATGCGCTGCCAGCAGGACGCCGTCGTCGGTATAGGCCTGGGCGAACGTGAACACCGGCTTTTTGGCGGCGCGGACCTTGTCGAGCGCAGCGCCGATGGCTTCCATGTGGACCTGCCCGCCGCCCGTGAACCGCGACAGATCGAGGACGACCGCCTTGATCCGATCGTCCGCCGCGCCGGTTTCGATGGCGCGAACCAGATCGCGCGCGGCGTACTGGTTGGTCGGCACGCCGCGCGCGAGCAGGCGGGTGGCGAGATCGGACTGTTCGGGCTCTTCGACCACCGCGCCATCGAGCTTGAGCAGCAGCGCTCCTTCGTGAACCGCGCCGGCGTTGGGGCGAAGCGTCAGCACCACGTACAGAGCGCCGAAGAACAACAGTAGCGCGAGCAGCGCCAGCCCATCCTTGATCGCCACGAGCAAGCGCCAGACTTTGCGTGCGAAAATCATCGGTAATCCTGACGTGCGTGCGGCGCGAAACTCGGTGACGTGAATAGGGAGCCGCGGCTAAAAGGCAAAGCGACTTGAGCGAACGGCCAGATCGGCATAAGGGGCTGGCTTTAATGCAAGCTTCGCCCCCATCGCCGCCCAGCCCTCTGGCCGCGGGCCGCTATCCGGAGGGCGGACTGGCGTTTCCTCACCGCGATCTGCTGGCCATCGCCGATTTGCCGCCGTGGGAAATCCTTTATCTGCTCGATGAAGCCGAGCAGTGGGTCGAGCTCAATCGCCAAAAGGTGAAGCGCGACGAGCGGCTCGCCGGGCTGACGATCATCAACGCCTTTTTCGAAAATTCGACGCGGACGCTGCTCAGCTTCGAGATTGCCGGCAAGCGGCTGGGCGCCGATGTCGTCAACATGCACGCCGCCCAATCGAGCGTGAAGAAGGGCGAGACGCTGATCGATACCGCGCTGACGCTGAACGCGATGCGCGCCGATGCCATCGTCATCCGCCACGCCAGCTCGGGCGCGGTGCGGCTGATCGCGGACAAGGTCGATTGCCCGGTGCTCAACGCGGGCGACGGCAGCCACGAACACCCGACCCAGGGCCTGCTCGACGCGCTGACGATCCGCACTGCCAAGGGCCGTGTCGAGGGGCTCAAGATCGTGATCTGCGGCGATGTGCTTCACAGCCGCGTCGCTCGCTCGAACATCCTGTGCCTGACGACCTTGGGTGCGCAGGTCCGCGTGTGCGCTCCGCCCGCGCTGATGCCCGCGGGGATCGAGGCGATGAGCGTGACCGCGTTCCACGACTTCGACGCCGCGCTCGACGGCGCCGACGTGGTGATGATGCTGCGCCTCCAGGCCGAACGGATGCAGGGACAGTTCATCCCCTCGCCGCGCGAATACCGCCACCTTTATGGGCTGACGCTGGACCGGCTGGCGCGCGCTGCACCCGATGCACTGGTGATGCACCCCGGCCCGATGAACCGCGGGGTCGAGATCGACAGCCACGTCGCCGATCTCGCCGGGCGATCCTGGATCACCCGACAGGTGGAGATGGGGGTGGCGATCCGCATGGCCTGCCTCGACGTGCTCACCCGCCGCGGGCGCGGTGTCGAGGGCTGGACGTGAGCACTGCCCCGGCGCTGACGATCATCGGCGGCAGGCTGGTTTTGCAGCTGGGCGAACCCGTGCGCGGCGGGCTGCGCTGTGTCGGCGGCCGGATCGATGCGGTTGGCGATGTCGCGGCTCAGCCCGGCGACGAGATCGTCGACGCCAAGGGCAAGCTGATTGTCCCCGGCCTGGTCGATCTCGGGGTGTTCGCGATCGACAAGCCGGCGTGCCATTTCGGCGGGATCACCCGCGCTGCGCTGATGCCGGACCAGTCGCCCCCGCTCGATCACCCGGCGCGGGTGCGCTACGCGGCGCTGAGCGGCAAGCCCGACCTTTGGGTCCACCCGCTCGCCGCGGCGACGCGCGGTCTTGAAGGCCGGGAGCTGGCCGAACTGGCGCTGATGCGCGATGCCGGGGCGCGCGCGGCGGCGACCGGTCGCGGCTGGATCTGCGATTCGGGGACGATGTTGCGGCTGCTCCAGTATTGCGCGATGCTCGGGCTGGTGCTGGTGGTCCATGCCGAGGACGCGGGATTGACCGCGGGCGCGGTCGCCACAGCGGGCGAAATGGCGACACGGCTGGGGCTGACGTCCGCTCCCGCCGAGGCCGAGGCACTGGCGATCGCGCGCGATCTGGCGCTGGCCGAACTCGCGGGCGCGGCGATCCACTTTCGCCAGGTCACGACCGCTGCCGGGCTGGCGCTGGTCCGCACCGCCAAGGCCCGGGGCGTGGCGGTGACTGCAGGGGTGACCCCGGCACACTTCATGCTCTCCGACAACGCCACCGCGGGTTTTCGCACTTTCGCCCGGCTCTCGCCCCCGCTGCGCTGCGAGGCGGACCGCCAGGCCCTGCGCGCGGCGCTGGCCGACGGGACGATCGACGTCATCGCCTCGGGCCACGATCCGCGCGGAGCCGAGGACAAGCGCTTGCCTTTCGCCGATGCGGAACCGGGCATGGCGGGCGCCGAAACGCTGCTCGCGTTGACCCTAACGCTCGTCCGCGACGAAGTGATCGACATTGGCCGCGCGTTTGCGCTGCTCGCGGGTAACCCGGCGCGGCTGCTCGGCGTGGATGCCGGGAGGCTGGCGGTGGGAGCTCAGGCCGACATCGCGATCGTCGATCCCGAAACGCCGTGGCTGGTCGCGTCGGAGCGGATGGCGGCAAGCGCGGGTAACACCCCGTTCGATCGCCAGCCCGTGCAGGGCCGCGTGACCGCGCTGTTCAAGGGCGGAGCGCGGATCGGTAGCTAAAGCTCGTGCGGGTGGTTCGAGACGAGCCCGCGACAAGAACTCGGCCTCTTCTCACCACGAACGGGTCTTTCAGGTCAGATTATCCGGCGGAGGCCGCAGGCCGACTCGAGAGATCCGCAGGCCAGAAACCTCAGCGCCGGGCGAGGTGCGCGGTATCCAGGCCCATGGCCATCATCGGTACCCCGGCGCGGCTGGCGGCATAGGCGAGGCACGCACCGCCGTGGTTCTTCACCGAACTGCACAGCGAATTGGCGCCGGCGCGGTCGATCCCCGATGCGGCGACGCGCCAGTAGTTCTTGCCGTTCACCGTGGCGGGGATGATCGCCATGCGGAAAGCGCTGAGCGCGTGGTTGCGCGCGGTGTAGATGCCCCAGGCGCGGCGGGCGCCCTGGACGCTCGAGAATGAGCCGAGCTGGACGAGATGCGTCCCCGCGGCGGGCTGGTAACTGTGCGCGGCTTGCACTGCCGAGTGGACGCGGGCGCGCGGCGCGGCGCGCACGGCAACAACGCTCGGCGCGATCATGCTTTGGGCGACCTGGATCACCGGCTGGGCGACGAAGCCAAGCGCAGTGGTGATCGGGCTGGCAACGAAAGCCGCGGCGAAGCTGGGCTTGGGCGCGGACTGGGGCCCATCAACCGGTGCAGCAGCGATCTGTTCCGGGGTCGCGACGACTGGGGCGGCTTCGACCGCGACGTGCGGGACGGGAACGGGTGCAGCCTCGGCGACCGGAAGGACGGCCGCCGGGAGCTCTGCAACGGCGACTACCGGAGTCGCTACCTGAACCGGCGCGGCAACCACCGAACCCCCGGGCGCGGCAGCGGCCTGCTCGGCTGCGTGCTGTTCGTTGACCGGCATCGCCGCCAGCGCCAATGTCGCGGGCTGGCCGCTATCTGCGCGCAGCGGGGTGCCGAGCAGCGCGGCGACTCGCGCCTGGAATGCTGCGGGCTGCGCGCGCGCGGCCCATTCGCCGATGCGGTTGTCGATCTCGTTGGCGGGAACGTCCTGCGCCATCATCAGCCGGGCCTCGCGCCAGCGCCCGTCGAGGGCATAGGCATAGGCCAGGTTCTGGCGGGTCTTGGCGGTGTTGTCGCCGCTGCGGATGGCATCGGACAGCAGCGCGACGCCGCGTGCGGTCTGGCCGGCCAGCGCCAACGCCAGTCCGGTGTCGCTTGCCGGGATGCTGTCGCGCCAATCGTCGAGGAGCGCGACCGCATCGTTGAAGCGGCCGCTCGCGACGTCGGCCAGCGCCAGCGCCAGTGCGGTCTTGGCGTTGTTATCGCCCAGCGTCATCGCATCGTTATAGGTCATTGCCGCTGAATCGAAGCGACCGGCCTTGAGATAGGCGCGCGCCAGGATCAGGCGGAACGCGGCATTGCGCGGATCGCCCGAAACCGCGATTTCGCCGAGCGCGATAGCTTTGTCGACTTTGCCCTTGGCCAGCGCGATTTCGGCATCGGCGGCGCTTTTGTCGCTGCGCGGCGAGGCCGAGGCGACCGCGCATCCGGCAAGAAGGGTAGCGGCGATCACGCCGCCCACGACATAGCGCAGGCTGGCGTGGCGGTTGCGGCTGGCGGTCATGGTCGGTCCCCTGGTCATGTGCTTAGCGGCGCTTGGCAACTTGCGCGGCGAGCGTGCCGATTTCGGGCACCCCGTCGAGCAGGAGGTCGAGCGCTTCGGTAACGAGCTGCTGCGCGCTGCGGTTGGCGATCGTACAGGCCAGGCGCAGTTTGAGATGACGTTCGGCGTCGAGCCGCAAGGTGAACGCGGCGCGGCGGCCGTCGGTCAGCGCGGAGCGGCGCGGTGCCGCCGGCTTGATCGGGATCACGGGCGCGGGCGCGGCGATCCGGAGCGCGGCGTATTCGCGCTGGCGGACGACTTCGGGGATCGGCGCATTGGCAGCCGCAACCGGCTCGATCGCCTCAGCCGCGGCGTGAGGTGCGGTGAAGGGTACGACATCGCCTTCGGGCGCAGCCGCTGTGGACGGCGCATCTTCGTGGTGGCCCATATCGTTCCAGCCCAGATCATCGTCGATCGGCTGCGGCGCGGCTTCGGAGAAATGACCCAGCGGGGTCAATTGCGGGCGCATCGCCGGACGCGCGGCACCCTTGCGGGCGAGCAGGGTCGGCGAAAGCGAGGCGAAGGGCTTGGCCCCGTTGATATCGGCGTTCATCTCGGCCAGGCCCCTCACGAACCCGCCACGCGGCGGCCGAATCCCTGCCCCGGGCGATTGGCACCGGGCATGATCGACGAGCTTCCGGGGGCGGCAAACACCGTGCGGCGGAAATTCTTTTCGAGGCGATCGGCGATGTAGTTCCACAGCGCGACGACTTCCTGCGCCGAACGGCTGTTGGGCTCGACTTCCATGACCGTGCGTCCGTCGATCATCGAGGCGGCATAATCGGTCCGGTGGTGAAGCGTGATCGGAGCGACGGTGCCATGCTGCGAAAGCGCGACCGCGGCCTCCGACGTGATCTTGGCCTTGGGAGTGGCGCCGTTGACGACGAACAGCAGCGGCTTGCCGGCGCGTTCGCACAAGTCGACCGTGGCGCCGACCGCGCGCAGATCGTGCGGGCTTGGGCGTGTGGGAACCACAATCAGTTCGGCAACCGAGATCACCGACTGGATCGCCATCGTGATCGCGGGCGGGGTATCGATCACCGCGAGGCGGAAACCTTGCTGGCGCAACACCGCAAGATCGCCCGCAAGCCGGGCAACCGTGGTCTGCGCGAAAGCGGGCAGTTCGGCCTCACGCTCGTTCCACCAGTCGGCCAGGCTGCCTTGCGGATCGATGTCGATCAGGACCACGGGTCCGGCGCCTGCGCGCTGAGCCTGCACGGCGAGATGGCCCGACAAGGTCGTCTTGCCCGATCCGCCTTTTTGCGATGCCAAAGCCAGTACGCGCAACGCCAATTCCCCCGGAAACCAACGGGCCGAAACCCATGGGCATGTGTGATTTGAACGGGAGATCGCAGATCGTTCCTAATTTCCGGTTAACGCAGCGCATTGTCCGGCGGGCGCCGACCCGCCGAAATCCGCACATTTCCTTTGCTAACGCACGGTTTACTATGCCACTTGCGCAGGACTGCGGCCCGCAGCCGAACGGGACACGCGAGCGGCCGCGCCAAACGATGCCAACATTTTAGCGCGGCGGTTTGACAGGGGAGCGACGATGACCGGTTCCACAGCCCCTATTTGGGCAATCCTTGCGGCAGCGGCCGGTCTGGCCGGCGGGGCGGTTCCGAGTCTGGCCGCTCCCGGCGACGGGCGTGTCCGCGCCGGGGTCGAGGCGTGGAGCCGCGGCGACTGGGCGGCAGCGGTGCGCGAATGGCAGGCCCCTGCAGCAGCGGGTGATGCCGATGCGCAGTTCAACCTGGCGCAGGCCTACAAGCTGGGCCGCGGAGTGCCCACCGATCTGGCCAAGGCGACCGCGCTGTTCGGCAAGGCCGCGGCCCAAGGCCACCTCCAGGCCGCCGACAATTATGGATTGATGCTGTTTAACGCCGGTCAGCGCACGCAGGCGCTGCCGTTCGTGCGCGCCGCCGCCGACCGCGGCGATGCCCGCGCGCAGTATCTGCTCGGCATCGCCCACTTTAACGGCGACATCGTCCCGCGCGACTGGGTCCGCGCCTATGCGCTGATGACGCTGGCGCGCACCGGCGGCGTCGCTTCGGCAAGCGCGGCGATGACCGAGATGGACAAGCACATTCCGCTCGATCAACGCCAGGCCGGGGTCGTCCTCGCCGGCGAGCTGGCGGATACCGCCTCCGCGACCCGCGCCCGCCAGCTCGCCGCGGTCGACCTGGGCGGAAGTGTTCCGGTGGTTGCTGCCGCCGTGCCCACCCCGACAATCGCACCCATGCCCGCGCCGCTGCCGGCCCCGCGTCCAGTGGTCGCAATTGCCGCCCGCCCGCCGATCTCCGCCAGCGCCGCGCGCCCGCGCCTGGCCGAAGCGCCCGCGCTGGCCTCGGCCGCAGCAGCCGTCGCCGCAGCGGCTCGTGCTGCGGGTTCCGACACCCCGCGGACCGCGGGCGCCGATTATGCGGGCGGCCGCGCCGCAATCGTCTCGGCGGACATCCCCGCTCCGCGCCGCGTTCCCGCACCTGCCGCGATTCCGGCACCGCGCCCCGTGCCCCCGCCGCGCCCGGTGGTCGCAGCCGCCGCACATCCGCCAGCGGCAAGCGGGACCGGGCCGTGGCGGGTCCAGTTCGGCGCGTTCGGTGTGTCGGCCAATGCCGAGGCGCTGTGGAACCGGGTCAAGGGCTTGGCCCCGCTGGCCGGTCACGCGCGGATGCTCGTTCCCGCAGGCAGGCTGATCAAGCTCCAGGCGGGCGGCTTTGCCAGCCGCGCCGCAGCACAGGCAGCGTGCAGCGCGCTTGGCAGCGCGATACCGTGTCTGCCCGTGACGGACTGAGCATTTGACCATGCCGGGCAGCGGCGACCGCCTCGCCGCGCTCGACCTGATCCGCGGGGTTGCGGTGCTCGGCATTCTGGCGGTCAACATCGCTGGGTTCGCCGGACCGATCGCGGCGACGACCTCGCCCAACCTGCCCGCGCCCGGCAGCACGGCGGATGTCGCGACCTTCCTCGTCACGTTCATCGCGTTCGAGGGCAAGCTGCGCGGACTGTTCAGCCTGCTGTTCGGGGCGAGCCTGCTGCTGTTCATGACCCGCGCCGAGGCCGCGGGCCGCGGCGGGTCCGCGCTGCAACTGCGCCGGCTCGGCTGGCTCGCGCTGTTCGGCTACCTCCACTACCTGCTGCTGTGGTGGGGCGACATTCTGTTCGTCTACGCAGTCTGCGGCATGATCGCGCTGGCGCTCCGCCGGCTCGAGGTCCGCCAGCAAGTGTCCCTGGCGCTGATGATCTTTGCAGTGTGGCACGGCGCCGGAGCAATCGACGCGGGGATCGCCGCCAGTCGCGAGGCCGCCGTGATCCGGGGCACCGCCAACGCCGAACGGATCCATGACTACCGCGCCGAACAGACGGCACTCGCCAGCACATCCGCGCACGAACTGGCGGGCTTCCGCGCCGGTTTTGCCGCGCAGGTCCGCGCCAGGGCGACCGCTGCGCCAGGCTGGCCGATCGGGCTGGCGCTCAACAATCTGGGCGAAGTCCTGCCGATGATGCTGATCGGCATGGCGCTGCTGCGCACCGGGTTCTTTGCCGGGGATTGGCCGCGGGGGATGCTGCGGCGGATCGCGGCGTGGGGGATCGGTGGCGGCGGCGCGTTGTCCGCGCTCCTCGCGATCTGGCTCTGGCAGCGCGGGTTCCCGCCGGTTGCGACCCGCGGCGCGGGGTATATGTTCAGCGCGTTTCCCCGGCTCTTGATGATCATGGGCTATGCCGCCGCGCTGATGTTGGCGGCGCCCCGGCTGTCGGCCACACGCATGGGCCAGCGGCTGCGCGCTGCGGGCCAGGCCGCCTTTACCAACTATCTCGGCACGTCGCTAGTGATGTGCGCGATCTTTTACGGCTGGGGGCTCGGGCTCGTCGGCCAAGTACCGCGCGCCGCGCAGCCGCTGTTCGTGATCGGCGGGTGGGCAATGATGCTGGCGTGGAGCCAACCCTGGCTCGCCCGGTTCCGCCAGGGCCCACTCGAATGGCTGTGGCGCTCGTTGACCGAAGCGCGGATGCTGCCCTTCCGGCGCTAAGCCTACTCGGGCGCGAACGGGTTCTTGGCGCTGCGCAGGTTGAGCCGGATCGGCACCCCGTCGAAGCCCATTTCGCGGCGGATGCCGTTGACCAGATAGCGGCGGTAGCTTTCGGGCAGCAGATCGAGCCGCGTGCCGAAGATCGCGAACCCCGGCGGGCGGGTCTTGGCCTGCGTGATATAGCGCAGCTTGATCCGCTTGCCGCCGGGCGCGGGCGGCGGATTGGCTTCGAGCGCGTGATCGAACCAGCGGTTGAGCTGGCCCGTAGAAACCCGTTTCGACCACAGCTCGCGCAGCGCAAACGCCGCTTCGATCAACTGGTCGGTGCCCTTGCCGGTAACCGCCGAAACCGCGACCAACGGCACGCCCTTGACCTGGCTGAGCCCGTCCTCGAGCGCGGTGCGGATGCCGTTGAACAGCCCGCTCGGCCCTTCTGCGATGTCCCACTTGTTGATCGCGATAACCAGCGCGCGGCCTTCTTCCAGCACCATGCTGGCGATCTTGAGGTCCTGGTGTTCGAGCCCCAGCGTGGCGTCGAGCAACAGCACCACGACTTCCGCGAAATCGACCGCATGGCGCGCATCCTGCACCGCCAGCCGCTCGAGCTTGTCGTTGACCTTGGCCCTCTTGCGCATCCCCGCGGTGTCGATCAGGCGGACGGGCAGCGTCTCGCCGCTTTTGGGATCGGTCCATTCCCACTCGACCGCGATCGAATCGCGGGTGATCCCCGCTTCGGGCCCGACCAGCAGGCGGTCCTGACCCAGCAAGCGGTTGATCAGCGTCGATTTGCCCGCGTTGGGCCGCCCGACGATCGCCAGCTTGAGCGGGCCGTTCTCCTCGTCCTCTTCCTCGGCCGCGTCGAGATCGGCCTGATAGCCGTTGAGCAATGGCAGCAGCGCCTCGAACAGGTCGCCCATGCCCTCGCCGTGTTCGGCCGACACGCCGACCGGCTCGCCCAGCCCCAGCGCGAACGCCTCGTACAATCCCGAATCGCCCTGACGCCCCTCGACCTTGTTGGCGACGAGTACCACCGGCACCTTGGAGGTCCGCAGCCAGCGAGAGATTTCCTCATCGAGCGGGGTCACCCCGGCGCGCGCGTCGATGACGAACAGCGCCACCGCGGCGCCGACCAGCGCGGCCTCGGTCTGCGCGCGCATCCGTCCGGGCAGGCTGGCGGGATCGTCGTCTTCCCAGCCTGCGGTATCGACGATCGCGAAGTCGAGCCCGAGGAGGTGCGCCTCGCCCACCCGGCGATCACGGGTGACGCCCGGCTGATCGTCGACCAGAGCCAGCCGCTTGCCGACGAGGCGGTTCCACAGCGTCGACTTGCCGACGTTGGGACGGCCGATGATGATTACCTGGGGCAGCGATTGCGCGGACATGGCCCGGGCCGTGGCGGCGATGGACGCGCTTGGCAAGCGAAACGGCCAATGGTTAGCGCGCCGTTTACCGTGATCCGCAGGCTCGCGCTAACCGAGTTGGCGCACAACCCGCAGCCATGAGGGGTCATCTGTTTCTCGCCGCGCTGGCGGCCAGCATCGCCTGCGCGGTTCCCGCAGGGGCGAACACCGCGCTCGATCTCGACGGGGTGAGCGGGGGCGGCGGGCAAGCGCTCCCGCCGTATCTCCAGTGCGTTCCCTACGCCCGCCAGGTCTCGGGCATCGATATCCATGGCGACGCGCTGACGTGGTGGGGTCAGGCTGCCGGGCATTATCAGCGCGGCGCGGCACCGCGGATCGGTGCAGTGATGGCGTTCGCGCCGCACGGCAAGATGCTCCTGGGTCACGTCGCTGCGGTCAGCAAGATCGTCGATTCGCGCACCGTCTTGCTGCGCCATGCCAACTGGAGCCTGATCAATGGCCGCCGCGGCCAGATCGAAAACGACGTCCGCGCGGTCGATGTTTCCGCGGCGAACGACTGGAGCGAAGTGCGCGTGTGGTTCGCGCCGATCGGCGGGCTCGGCTCGACCCA
>JANXSP010000039.1 GCA_025356575.1 Novosphingobium sp. | reverse complement strand
TGCCTCGGGTGCGGTCCCCTGCGGCGGTGCCACGCTGTCGAGCGATTCGACCGCGGCAATCCAGGAGAACGGCAATCCCGGGGTCCAATTCGGCTTGCTTGCCGCACGCGGCGGGATCGAGGGGTCGTTGCTCAACAATGTCGGGAACGTAGCGTCCCGGTTGCAACCGAACCAGACCGGCCTGACCGACCCGTATGGAACGATCGCCACGCCGACCGGCTCGGGGGTGGCGCGGACGTATTCTTGTCCTGCGGTCGTGGCCTCGAGCACGAAAGCCACAACCAGCCCGACCACGTACACGTCTTACGCGTATGTCATCGCAAGCAATTCAAGCAATGCCGTTACGTATGCGACCAACGGTACAAACACCTATACCGGGACGATGTCTTCCCCCTATCGCCGCGCCGCAACGAGCGCAGCGGGGACGGTCACGAACAATGCATCCGTGGCGACCGGAACGTCGGAAGGCAGTTATACCGACTCGGCCACGACCTATACCGATATGGGCGTCACGACGACCACGGGCGTCCGCGAAGTCAAGAAGGTCTATACGCGCACGGTTTATACGAACGTGGACTACAACCCCGGCAGCGACGGCATTGCTCGCCCGCTGCCCGGTACCTACAGCTCGCTGTCGATCGACTGCGAGACGCGGTTCAGCCCGGGCATCTACGTTATTACCGGAGCCTTTGACTTCAACTCGAACGCGGTCGTCACCGGGACCGACATCCTGTTTGTATTGCCCAATGCAACCAACATCGCGAACATCAATTCCAATTCGAACATCACCTTGTCCGGGATCACCAAATCGACGTTGATGGGCACGTACGGCTATAGCGATGCGGGGGCTGCCAAGCTCGCGGGAATGTTGTTTTTCGATCCCAAGTCCACCACGCAGATCAAGTGGAACGGCAACTCGGTCAGCATCCTGGACGGCACGCTGTACATGCCGGGCCGCCAACTCTGGTTCAACGGAACGTCGTCGGTCACCGGGCGCTGCATGATGCTCGTGGGGCGCACGCTGATGTTCACCGGCACCGTCGATCTCAGCAGCTTTTGCCAGACAAGCGGCGCCACGATCCCTTCGGTGCGCGATCCGGTAACGACGACGACAACCACGGCCGGGACGCCCGCTTCGGTAAAGCTCGTCGGATGATCCGCGGCCTTCATTCCCTGCGGGCTGTGCTCGGCCGGGTCGGGCGGGATGCTCGCGGATCGATGGCGGTCGAAACCGCGATCGTGATCCCGACCTTGCTGCTGATGAGCCTGGGAGGGTTCCAGGTCAGCAAGATGGTCGCGCGTCAGGTCGAACTGCAGAACGCGGTTTCCGAAGCGGCGCAGATTGCCCAGGCCACGACCCCCGACACCGCGGCCGAGCGCACCACCATTCGCGACATCATCAAGACGTCGACCGGGATTACCGACAACGCCAAGGTGCAGGTAACCAACGAATATCGCTGCGATACCTCGGCGGTCCAGGCCAGCAGCACCTGTTCGACCGGCCAGACGTTGACGACCTATCTCAAGATTGTGGTCGTCGACACGTTCAACCCGATCTGGACCGACTACGGAGCGGGAACTTCGTTCGATTATTCGGTCACCCGCAGGATAATCGTCGCATGACCTGGCTCGAGGCTTTTAAGCGGATCGTTCGGGATCGGCGCGGAGCGGTGGCGGTGGAGTTCGCCATCCTCGGCCCGACACTGCTGACGATGATGTTCTTCGTGGTGCAGGTCGGCTTCGGGATGCAGAACTACAACGCGATGCGCAGCATTGCGAGCGACGTTCAGCGTTATGCAGCGGTCAAATACCAGGCCAGCGCGACGGGTCGGCCCACCAATGCGCAGCTCCAAACGTATGCCGCAACCATCGCCACCGCCACCCCGTACAATCTGAAGACCGCGCAGTTCGCGGCGACGGTCGTCAACGCCACCAGCCGTGTCACCGGGGCGACCGAACTTACCCTGACGATCACCTACAACGTTCCGATCATCAGCATGATCAAGTCCGGGACCATCCCGATGACGTATACCCGGCCGATCTTCCTGACGACCTGAAGTCGTCGCGGAATTTCGCGGTTGGCTTGCGCCAACGACGCTGCGCGTAAACACCTGTTAACCTTGGCCATTAGCCTTAACTACATGCCCGGCGTCCATGATCGCGCCACGATGGTTGCGCCCTCCCCCACCGAAATCGCCACACCGGGCATAACGGCGCGCGTTCTTGCGCGGCTTTTGCGCGATACCGCGGGCAACACGCTGGCGCTGGTCGCGGCGGCGCTCGCACCGATCCTGGCGATGGTCGGCGGCGGGGTGGACATGGGGCGCAGCTATCTCGCGCAAAGCCGGCTGCAGCAGGCCTGCGATGCCGGGGTCCTGGCGGCACGGCGCAAGCTGGGTTCCGATGCCGCGGCGAGCGGCACGATCCCCGCCGGGGTCGCCGACGCGGGCAACCGCTTTTTCAATATCAACTTTCACGACGGGATTTACGGGACCCAGGCCCGCGACTTCCAGATGACCCTGGAATCGGACTACGCCATATCGGGCGAAGCCAAGGTTACCGTGCCGACCACGATCATGCGGATATTCGGCGCCGGCGACATGCCGCTGTCGGTCAAGTGCCAGGCGCGGCTCAATTTCTCGACGACCGATGTGATGATGGTGCTCGATACCACCGGATCGATGCGCGAGACCAATCTTGGCGATAGCGCTCCCAAGATCGATGTTCTGCGCGATGTCGTGAAGGAGTTCTACAGCCAGCTCGAGGCCAGCAAGAGCCCGGGGACGCGGATCCGGTATGGTTTCGTGCCTTATTCCACCAACGTCAACGTCGGCGGGCTGCTCCATGACGATTGGGTGACGAACGCGTGGAGTTACCAATCGCGCGAAAAGGTCGGGACGATCCCTTACCTCGGCACGTACGACAGCTACGAAAACTTCGTGCACACCGCCGGGCCCGACTACGTCTACAAAGTCGAATCGACGTACGAGGCGACCTATCATCCGCCCGCGGCAGAACTTCAGAACGCTTCGTATTCGTGCGACACGCCGTCGCCGGGCAACACCCTCCGGGACGATTACGTCCTGCTGTCGACGACGACCACGCCTTACGCCGGCCCGCCCGCCGGCACGCAGACGACCAACCATTATCAGCGCACCCGCAACGGAGTGTACTACTGGGTTTCGCAGAACGGGACGAGCTGCTCGATCAACAGCGTATCGTTCAACGGCTATGTCGAGACCTTCGACCAGATCCGCCGCCCCTACCTCTACCAGACCGACAATTTCCTGTACCGCCGGATCCCGCGCGATGTCAGCAACTGGCGCGCCGAAAGCAACGGCTGCATCGAGGAGCGTTCCACTTACGAGATCAACGACTACGGCAACGTCGATCTTGGCCGGGCGCTCGATCTCGACATCGATCTTGTCCCGACCAACAATCCGGACACCCAGTGGCGCCCGATGTACCCATCGATCATCTTCGAACGGTCGATGAACTGGGACGGATCGGGCAGCTTCACGCCGGCGCCGGTCACGTCGACCAACACTTTCATCGCGCCGTACTGGGCGGGCCTGACCCAGTGCCCGACCGCGGCGCGCAAGCTGGCGGAAATCGACAAGCCGACGCTCAATTCGTACCTCGACTCGCTCGCCGCGGGGGGCAGCACGTATCACGATATCGGCATGATCTGGGGCGGCCGCCTGCTCTCGCCGACCGGGCTGTTCGCCGATGAGAACGCCGATGTCCCGGGCAAGCCGACCAGCCGCAACCTGATCTTCCTGACCGACGGCCAGACCGAGCCGCTCGATCTCAGCTACGGCACCTACGGGGTCGAACCGCTGGATCAACGGCGGTGGTCGCATGCCTCGGCGCAGACCCTGACCCAAGTGGTCGAGGGGCGGTTCTCGGTCGCCTGCAACGAGGTCAAGAAGCGCAATATCACCGTCTGGCTGATCGCGTTCGGGACCAATCTCAACCCGGTGCTGACCGGGTGCGCGGGACCCGGCCACTATTTCAAGGCTGCCGATTCCAAGGGCCTCAGCGACGCCTTCGCCTCGATCGCCCAGTCGATCGGCGACCTGCGGATTTCGAAATGAGGCGGCTGGCTTCGCGGATAGCCAGTGACACGCGGGGCGCGACGATCGTCGAGTTCGCATTGGTCGCGCCGGTGCTGCTGATGGCGACGATGGGCATCTTCGATCTTGGCTACAACACGTACACCACCGCGATGCTGCAAGGCTCGATACAGCAAGCCGCGCGCGGCGCGACGATCGAGGGTTCGCAGATGCAGAGCGCGCAGCTCGATGCGATCGTTGCCAGCGCCGTCCACGCGGTCGTGCCGGGGGCGACGATGACCTTCACGCGCAAGAGCTATGCAAGCTTTTCCAAAGTCGGCCAGCCCGAGGATTACACCGACGTCAACGGGGATGGCACTTGCGATGCCGGCGAACCGTTCGAGGACGCCAATCGCAACGGCACCTGGGACCGCGACCGCGGGCGCAGTGGCCAGGGCGGAGCGCGCGACGCAGTACTTTACACCGTCGACGTGACGTATCCGCGCGCTTTTCCGATCGCGCCTTTGATCGGGATGTCGCCGACCTTCACCGCGCGCGCCAAGACCGTGCTGCGCAACCAGCCATACAACGTCCAGGATCAGACCTCCGTGACGGGGAATTGCCCGTGAGCCGCGGCCCGGGGCGGCTACTGCAGGCCGCGCGGCGACTTTGCGAGAGTCGCTCGGGCGTGGCGATGACCGAGCTTGCGCTATCCTTGCCGCTGCTGCTGTCGGCAGGGTTGTGGGGGGTCGAAACCGCGAACATGGCAGTAACCCATATGCGGGTCAGCCAACTGACGATCCACGTGGCCGACAACGCCTCGCGCGTCGGCGACACCTCGACCCTGCGCGACCGCAAGATCTACGAAAGCGACATCAACGACCTGCTGCTCGGCGCCAATATCCAGGGCGGCAAGGGGCTGGATTTCTTCGCCCACGGACGCATCGTCATCAGCAGCCTGGAGGTGCGGCCCGATACCGCCGATACCCAGTACATCCACTGGCAGCGGTGCAAGGGCACGCTCGTCGAACCCTCCGCTTACGGCAACGAAGGCGATACGCTGCCCATCGGCATGGGCCCGCCGGGCGAGGAAATCAGCGCCAGTCCGGGCAGCTCCGTGATTTTCGTCCAGGCGACCTATCGGTACCAGCCACTGATCGGCATGGGGTTCTTCCAGCCGACCACGATCCGCTCGACCTCGGCATTCATCGTGCGCGACAGCCGCGATCTGACCCAGATCTATCAGCGCGATCCCGCGAGTCCCGACCCGGTCGCACGGTGCTCGCTCAACACCGGGTTCTAGCGGTAACAGACCTTGCGCGCCGCCGCGACGATGCGCGCGGGATCGATCAGCGCGAGTTTTTCCAGGTTCGCCGCGTAGGGCAGCGGCACGTCTTCGTCGCACACGCGCAGGACGGGCGCATCGAGATGGTCGAACCCATCCTCCATGCAGATCGCCATCACTTCGGACGCGATCGAGCACGTCGGCCAGCCTTCTTCGGCGATGATCAGCCGGTTGGTCTTGGCCAGGCTGGTCAGCACCGCCTCGCGGTCGAGCGGGCGCAGGGTGCGCAAGTCGATGATCTCCGCTTCGATGCCGTCTTCGGCCAGGGTCTTGGCGGCATCGAGTGCCAGCGCCACGCCGATCGAGTAGGTGACGATGGTCACGTCCTTGCCTTCGCGCACGGTCCGCGCCTTGCCGATCGGGACCAGCGCGTCGTCGCCGCCGGGAACCTCGAAGCTGCGCCCATAGACCAGCTCGTTCTCGAGGAAGACCACAGGGTCGTCGCTGCGGATCGCGGACTTGAGCAGGCCTTTGGCGTCGGCCGCGTCATAGGGTGCGATCACGATCAGCCCGGGGACGCTGGCGTACCACGGCGCGTAGTTCTGGCTGTGCTGCGCGCCGACCCGGCTGGCCGCACCGTTCGGCCCGCGGAACACGATCGGACAGCGCATCTGCCCGCCCGACATGTAGTTGGTCTTCGCCGCCGAGTTGATGATGTGGTCGATCGCCTGCATCGCGAAGTTGAAGGTCATGAACTCGACGATCGGCCGCAGTCCGCCCATCGCCGCGCCCGTGCCGACCCCGGCAAAGCCATATTCGGTGATCGGGGTGTCGATCACCCGCTTGGCGCCGAATTCCTCGAGCAGCCCCTGGGTGACCTTGTATGCACCCTGGTATTCGGCGACTTCCTCGCCGATCACGAAGACGCGGTCGTCGCGGCGCATTTCCTCGGCCATCGCATCGCGCAGTGCCTCGCGCAGAGTGACGGTCGCCAAGTTGGTGCCCACGGCGGGCGTGGCGGGTGGGTCCGCGCGCGCTTCACCGCCCGAGGTCACCGCCTGCGCGGGGACGCCAGTCTCTTCCGAGGGTTGCTGCGCCATCGCGGAGGCGGGGGCCTCGGGCGGCGGGGCGCTCGAGGCTGGCGGCGCGGGCACGGGCGCGGGCTCCGAAGCCTCCTCGCCCTCGCCCGCCATCACCGCGATGACCGTGCCCACTTTGACGCCTTCGCTGCCTTCGGGGATCATGATCCGGCCGATCGTCCCTTCGTCGACCGCTTCGAATTCCATCGTCGCCTTGTCGGTCTCGATCTCGGCAAGGATGTCGCCCGATTTGACCGTGTCGCCTTCCTTGACCAGCCATTTGGCCAGCGTGCCCTCTTCCATCGTCGGTGAGAGCGCGGGCATCTTGAGTTCGATACCCATCAGTATGTCTCCACCAGGACATCGGTGTAGAGTTCGGCGGGCGTCGGCTCGGGCGAGCTTTCGGCGAAGTCCGCCGCGGCGGTCACCGTGCCGCGGATGCGTTTGTCGATATCCTTGAGCTTGTCCTCGCTCAGCCCGAGCGCGATCAGTTCCGCCTTCGCCCCCTCGATCGGGTCGTGCTTGTCGCGCATTTCCTGCACTTCCTCGCGGCTGCGATACTTGGCCGGGTCGGACATCGAATGGCCGCGGTAGCGATAGGTGTTGAGCTCCATAAGCACCGGTCCGTTGCCCTGGCGCACGAAGTCGATCGCGATTTCCGCCGCCTGGCGCACTTCAAGCAAGTCCATCCCGTTGACGTCGAGCCCGGGGATGCGGAACGCGGTGCCGCGGCGGTAGAACTCGGTCTCGGCCGAGCCGCGCTTGACCGCGGTGCCCATCGCATAGCCGTTGTTTTCGATCACATAAACGATCGGGAGCTTCCACAACGCGGCCATGTTGAAGCTTTCGTAGACCTGGCCCTGGTTGGCCGCGCCATCGCCGAAATAGGCCATGCACACGCCGCCGTCCTCGCGGTACTTGTGCGCGAACGCGAGCCCCGTGCCGAGCGAGACTTGCGCCCCGACGATGCCGTGTCCGCCGTAGAACTTCCGTTCCACGCTGAACATGTGCATCGAGCCGCCCTTGCCTTTGGAGATCCCCGCCTGGCGCCCCGTCAGCTCGGCCATGATCACCTTGGGGTCGATCCCGTAAGCGAGCATGTGGCCGTGATCGCGGTACCCGGTGATCACCGAATCGCGCTCCGGATCGAGCGCCGACTGGAGTCCGACCGCGACCGCCTCCTGGCCGATATAAAGATGGCAGAACCCGCCGATCAGGCCGAGCCCGTAGAGTTGGCCCGCTTTCTCTTCGAAGCGGCGGATCAGCAGCATCTGTTCGTACAGCGCGAGCAGCTCGTCCTGCTTGGCAGGGTAACGCTTGGTCGCCGCGTGGGCCGCTTGCAGGCTGTGCAATGCGACATTTTCGCCCAGGCCCTCGAACGCTGGCTCGGCGATTTTCCGGCGCGAAATCGAAGCGCGGGTATCTGCGGTCTTGGCCAAAGTCTTTCCCCAGCGAATGAACAGTCGCGCACGAGGCGGTTCCGGAAGGGCGGACGCTACGGCAACCGGCGGGGTATAGGGCGAAGCGCGGGCAACAGGCAACGCCAACAAGACGCGGGTCGCGACAATTCCGGCAGTGCTAGTGGAGCAGGATCACCACTTCATCGGGATGGACGACGTTCATGTTCCGGCGCAGCAGTTCGCCGGCCAGATCGGGGTCGGCATGATCGGGATTGAGCAGGGCCACGCGGTTGCGCAGTTCGGACCGCTGCGCCGCCAGCTGTTTCAATTCCGCTTCACGCTGCGCCAGCAAGTGATTGTTTTCACTCCACGCCAGGATCCCGCTCGGGCCGGCCAGCGCAAACCCGCCCATCAACAGCAGGCACGCCAGCGCCGCTATCCGGGTCAGGCTTTCGCGGGGTATCCGGCCGATGGTTCTGCGGTTTCGCACGGTTGTCACAGAATCATAGTTAATCAGCCGATTCAAGCCCTTTGATCGGGTATTTGCGATAAAGACGAGGAAGTCCCCGGATTTGCCCGGGTGCCCGCGTTCAACGCTGCCCGGTATCGAGGAAATCGCGCGCGGAAAAGTCTTCGGGCGCGGCGACCTCGACGATCGGATCGTCGCGGTCATCCCATTCGGTGCGCAGGGCTTTGCTCATCACCGCATGCATATCGTACAGGCAGGTGATGTAGGTCAGCTCGAGGATTTCCTCGTCGCTGAATTGCGCCTTGAGTTCGGCAAACAGGCTGTCGGGCACGCGTCCGCGGTGAGTGACCAGGCGATCGGCATAGGCCAGCACCAGCCGCTCGCGCGCGCTGAACTCGGAAGAAGTCTGCCACGCCGGGATTGCCGCGATCTTGGCCTCGCTCACCCCCAGCCCGCGCAGCGACTTGCAGTGCTGCGAGAATACGAACTGGCTGCCGATCGCGTATCCCGCCCAGGTCTGGCCCAGCTCGCGCAGCACCGGATCGATCTTGCGCTTGGGATCGCGGTAGAAGCCGAACCCTTGCGCAGCGTGGCGCAATGCGTCGGGCGAATTGGCGAACACGGTCCACCAGTCCCCCGGGGTGCCGGTTGCAGTGCCCGGCTCGGCAACGGGGTCGCGTTCGCCGAACAGCAGGTTGTAGCAGGCAAGGACGCCCGGATCGCTGGCCTCCGCCCGCGGCACTTCACGCAGACGCGGCATCAGGCATCGACTTTCTGCGCGTCGACCCGGTCCGCAGCGGTCGCCGCGGTATGACGCACGTCCGCGGCGACGAACGGCTTGGTAAAGGCTGCAAATTCAAGCATAATCCCGTTGGGATCGGTGAAATAGACCGAACGCACGAATACCCCGTCATGCATTTCCGCGGCAACACCCATCGCGCTGTCGTCGTGCTTGACCACGGCCGGTGTGTGCGGGACACCGGCCGCCTCAAGCCGGCCGATCGCGGCCTCGAGCGCGGCGTCCTCCATATGGAAAGCGAGGTGGTTCATCGATCCGACCGCCGTCTTGGCGTCGTATGGGAAGGCCTTGACCGAAGCAATGCCCGGCGCGGCTGGCGGGCCATCTGCCCACCAGAAGAACGCCACCGTCGACCCGCCGCCGCAATCGAAGAAAAAGTGCTGCCCGCCGCCGGGAAGCTCGACCGTCTTGACCAGCGGCATGCCGAGAATTTCGGCGTAGAAGCGCGAGGTTTCGGCCATGTCGCGGCAGACGAGCGCGATGTGATTGATCCCGGCGGTCTTGAGCATAATGTCTCTCCCAGACTTTGCTTGGTGCAATAATGCACGCGCGGCTTGCCCCGCGCAACCAGCCGCGCGATCTTGACAATCCCGGGGCATTGCCGCAAATCAAGTTACGTTTGAAACCAAATATGCGGAGCAAGCCATGGCCGATCTGTTCGACAATCCGCTCGGTCTCGACGGGTTCGAATTCGTCGAGTTCTGCGCGCCCGAAAAGGGCGTGCTCGAGCCGGTGTTCGCGGCGATGGGGTTCAGCCAGATCGCACACCACCGCTCGAAGGACGTCCAGCTCTGGCGCCAGGGCGGGATCAACCTGATCGCCAACTACGAACCGCGCAGCCCCGCGGCCTACTTTGCCGCCGAGCATGGGCCCTCTGCGTGCGGCATGGGCTTCCGCGTGCGCGATGCACGCGCCGCTTACGATGCGGCCATCGCCCGCGGGGGCGAGCCGGTCGAGGTCGCCACCGGCCCGATGGAACTGCGCCTGCCCGCAATCCGCGGGATCGGCGGATCGCTGATCTACCTGGTCGACCGCTATGCCGAGAACGGCGGGCTCACCATCTACGATATCGATTTCGTTTATGAGGATGGCGCCGACCGCAATCCGCAGGGCGCCGGGTTCCAGCTCATCGATCACCTGACCCACAACGTCTATGGCGGGCGGATGGACCACTGGGCCAGCTGGTACGAGCGCATCTTCAACTTCCGCGAGATCCGCTTTTTCGACATCAAGGGCGAATATACCGGGCTCACCAGCAAGGCGATGACCGCGCCGGATGGCAAGATCCGCATCCCGCTGAACGAGGAAGCAGCGGGTGGACGCGGCCAGATCGACGAGTTCCTGCGCGCCTACAACGGCGAGGGCATCCAGCACATCGCGCTGATCTGCGACGATCTGATCGGCTGCATCGATCGGCTCAAGGCGCTCGGCGTGCCGCTGATGGCGCCCCCGCCGGATACGTATTACGAGATGCTCGAAGACCGCCTGCCCGGCCATGGCGAACCCGTCGGCGAATTGCAGGCGCGCGGGATCCTGCTCGACGGGTCGACCGAAAACGGCGACCCGCGGCTGCTTCTCCAGATTTTTGCGCAGGCATCGGTCGGCCCGGTGTTCTTCGAATTCATTCAGCGCAAGAAGGACGAAGGTTTCGGCAACGGCAACTTCACCGCGCTGTTCAAGTCGATGGAAGCGGACCAGATCCGGCGCGGCGCGCTGACGGTGGAGACGGCCGGATAACGTTTCCCATGCGCGTCACGCCATCCTCTCCCGGTCTGGAAATTACGCGGACGCGAATACCGCGACCTGCGCCGGACCTAACGCGCGGGTTCCGAGCACCAAATCCCCGGCAACGCTTGCAGGAACAGTCGCTGGGGCTGCGCTGTAATTGAATGCAAACGTCCGCGCTCCGGCGCTGCGCAGGCGCACTCCTTCGGGCAAATCATGGAGCAGCAACCCCGCGTCGCGCGCCGCCCGCGCCACGACCTCATCGATCAGCGCCCCCTCGGGCCACGCCGCCAGATAGCGCCGCTTGCCCGCGCGCCAGCACGCCACCGCGCCATCCTCCGCGACAAGTTCCGCCTCGGCAGCGCTCTCGACGTGTTCGAACCACCGCGCGATTTCCCAACCCTTGCCCGCGTGCATCAGTCCCGGGCGCAAGCTCTCGACCCGCGCGACCGTCGCGGGGAAAAGCGCGCCGGGCGGGAGCGGCAGGGGAATTGCAAACTCGTCGGTCTTGCTCCCACTGCGCGGACCGATCACGATCTCGCCCGCAAACGCATCGAGCTGCGCGGTGAACGCTGCGCTGGCGACCGGCAAGCACGGCACCACGACCAGCGCGTAGCCATCGAGCGGCGCTCCGGGTGGGACGATGTCGATATCCAGACCCTTGCGGCGCAGCGCCGAATAGCACCAGAACGCCGCCCAAAGCGCCGAGAGCCCCTGCCCTTGCGGCTGGATGCCCGTGATCCAGTCGCTGTCATAGCCGAACACCAACGCCACCGACCTTGGCGGCACGCCTACCGCGCCGATGCTCGCGATATCCGCCGCCGCCTGCGCCGCCTCAGCCAAGCCCGGCGCGTCCACGCTGTCGGGCCTCAACAAACCGGCGTGCATCTGCTCCTGCGCGAACGGGGCCTGCCGCCAGCGGAAGTAGCTGACCAGCTCGGCGCCATGAGCCATCGCCTCCAGCGTCCACAGCCGGACCATGCCGGGCAGCGGCGCAGGGTTGTGACGCGCCCAGTTGACCGGACCAGGCTGCTGCTCGAGCACCGCCCAGCGCCCTCCGGACGTGCAGCCGCGATAGAGATCGTGGTGGAACGCGGCGATATCGGGATGACCCTGCCGCGCGTAGGCGAGCTTGTCCGCCTCGCTGAAGCGGAACATCTCTAGGAACCCGAGCGGGTAGCTGTCCCACCCCGCCACATCCAGATCGCGCGACAGGTCGTGATGATCGAATTCGGTATAGAACCCCATGAAGTTGTGCGTCACGTCGCGGCCGGGTGAAGCCGCACGGATGACCTCGACCTGGGCGCGGTTGAACGCCGCCACCTGATCCGAACTGAACCGCCGGAACGCCAGCCAGTGCGCGGGATTGGCCTCGGTCACGGTCAGGTTGGGGAGCTCGACCTCGGCAAAATCGCGGTATTCCATGCTCCAGAACACATTGCCCCACGCGGCGTTGAGCGCGGCGATATCGCCGTAGCGCGCCGCCAGCCAATCGCGGAAACCGTCGCGCGCGGCATCGGAGAAACTCAGTACGCTGTCGTGGCAGCCATACTCGTTATCGGTCTGCCACATCACGACTGCGGGGTGATTGCCATAGCGTTCGGCGACCGCGCGCGCGATTCGCACTGCCGCGGCGCGGTAGCCCGGGTGACTGAAGCAATAGTGGCGCCGCGATCCGAAATTGCGCGGATTTCCCTCGGCATCGCGCGCGATCATATCGGGCATCGTATCGACCAGCCACTTGGGCGGGGTCGCGGTCGGGGTGCAGAGGATCACGCCCAGCCCGGCATCGTCGAGCACCGCAATCGCGCGGTCGAGCCAGGCCCATTCGAACCGTCCCGGCTCCGGCTCGATACGGCTCCACGCGAACTCGCCGATGCGCACGCGGGTCAGCCCGGCGCTGGCCATCCGTGCGGCATCTTCAGCCCACAGTTGCTCTGGCCAGTGCTCCGGGTAGTAACACACGCCAAGGCGCATCGGCACGGGGGTCGGCGATTCGGTGGCGGCAGTCATCGGCGCCTTGTCCCCCCGGCGGCCGCAAGCGTCAACGCGGGGGAATTTGCAACGTGGGCATAGCTAGCATTCAGGTCGTCATCGCGGCGCTGATCATCATCGCCATCGGCGTGCTGACGATCGCCATCGTCCGCCGCGGCGGCAAGCCCGCCCATGACGGATCCGCCAAGGACGTGTTCCTGGCGAGCGGCGGGCTCAACTGGCTGTTCGTCGCCGGATCGATCACGCTTACCAACCTGTCGACCGAGCAGCTCGTCGGCATGAACGGCAACCAGATGGTCCTGTTGGCGTGGTGGGAAATGTCGGGGTTCGTCGGGCTGATGATCCTCGCGTTCGTGTTCGTGCCGATCTATTACCGGCACAAGTGCACGACGGTGACCCAGCTGCTCGAACAGCGCTACGGCGGGGGCAGCATCCGCACCCTGATCAGCGCGATCTTCCTGCTCGGCAACATCCTGATCTATCTCCCCGCGGCGCTGTATTCGGGCAGCCTGTTCCTCAAGACGATGTTCGCGGTCGACTGGCCGCTGTGGTGGTTCGCCGCGCCCATGGCGATCATCGCCGCGCTGTACACGATCATGGGCGGCCTGCGCGCGGTGGCGGTGATGGACACCGTCTCGGGGATCGGCGTGCTGACCATCGCGCTGCTCGTGGTGTTCCTGTCGCTCCAGGCGATCGGCTGGGATTTCTCGGGCATCCCGTATGAACGGACCACGCTGATCGGGGCCGCGGATTCGCCGGTTCCGTTCCATACCCTGTTCACCGGCATGATCTTCATCCAGATCTTTTACTGGTCGACCAACCAGAACATCACCCAGAAAGCGATGACCGCGCCGACGGTGCGCGAAGCGCGCAAGGGCGTGCTCGCCGCCGCCGTGGTCCGCATCCTGGTGATCCCGGCCATCGTCGTGATCCCGGGGGTCGCGGGCTACAAGCTGTTCGGCGATGTCAACGACGCGGCCTATGGCACGATCGTCGCGCGGGTTCTGCCGCAGTGGCTTTCGGGCGCGTTTGCGGCGATGATGGCGGCGGCGGTCATCGCCCACACCGCGGCGATCCTCAATTCGTCGGTCGCGCTCTACGCGGTCGATTTCCACGCCAAGTTCGTTCGCCCGGTGAAGGATTACTGGAAGCTCGCGGCGATCGTCTCGGTGCTGTTCACAGTCTCGTCGGTGCTGCTGGTGCCCGCGTTCGAGAACGCCAAGTCGATCATCAACCTGCTCCAGGCGCTCAACGGCCTGGCCTCGATGCCGATCCTCTCGGCGTTCATCGTCGGACTGCTGTTCCGCGGTGTCGGCGCGTGGGCGGCGGTCGCGGGCGTGGTCTGGGGCGTGGCGATCTATGCCGCATACACCTTCGTCCCCGGGTTATCGGATAGTTTGGCGCCGCTGCACTACATCGATTTCATGGTCGTGACGCTGGCGACATCGGTGCTGTTCGCGCTGGCCTTCAATGCCGTTATCCTGCGCCGCCGCGCGCAGTTCATCGGCTTTGCGATGTTCCGCGGGACCGAGCCGGTCACCGCCGCCGGCTAGATCGCTCCGGCGGCACGCTGGCGGGCAAGCTCCGCCGCGTCCCACCCTAAGAGTTTGCCGTAGACCTCGGCGTTGTCCGCGCCGATCGTCGCGGCCGCCGCCCGGCGAACCGTGCTGGGTGTGTCCGAAAGCTTGGGGAACGTGCCCTGCATCCGCAGCGGACCCCGTGCGGTCGTGACCTCGATCACCGCTTCGCGCGCGGCGAAGTGCGGATCCTCAAGCATTTCGGGCGCGCGGTACATCCGCCCCGCGGGAACCTGATGCGCGATCATCGCCGCCTCGACCGCGGCCACGGTCCGCGCACTGGTCCACGCCTCGATCACCGAGTCGAGTTCGGCCTGGTGATGCCCGCGGGCAAGGTGGGTGGAATAGCGCACGTCGCGGGCCAGCGCAGGCTCGCCCATCGCTTGGCACAGCCGTGCGAAGATGGTGTCCTGGTTGGCGCCGATCAGCAGCTCGCCGTCGCTGCAGCGATAGACGTTCGAAGGCGCGATCCCCGGGAGGAACGAGCCCGAGCGTTCGCGGATCGTCCCGCTGCGATCGTATTCGGGGATGACGCTTTCCATGACCTGGAGCACGGCTTCGTACAGCGCGCTGTCGACAATCTGTCCGCGTCCGGTGCGCACCCGTGCGTGTAGCGCGGCGAGCGCGCCCGTGCAGGCATAACTCGCCGCCAAGGTGTCGCCGATCGAGATGCCCATCCGGCTCGGCGGGCGGTCGGGCTCGCCGACGATCCCGCGCCAGCCGCCCAGCGCCTCGCCGATACCGCCGAACCCGGCGCGCGCCGCGTATGGCCCCGTCTGGCCGTAGCCCGAGACCCGCACGACGATCAGCCGCGGGTTCAGCGCCTGGAGGACTTCGGGCCCCAGCCCCCACTTCTCCATCGTCCCGGGCTTGAAATTCTCGATCAGGATGTCCGCGCCCGCGGCCAGCCTGCGGACGATCTCCTGCCCCGCGGGAAGACGCAGGTCGGCGCTGACGCAGCGCTTGTTGCGGGCGATGACTTCCCACCAGACCTTGTCCGGGCCCTGCCCCCAGTCACGCATCGGATCGCCGCCCTTGCCGTCCTTGAGCGGCGGTTCGAGCTTGATCACGTCGGCACCCATATCGCCGAGCAGCTGGCCGCAGAACGGCCCAGCGATCAGTTGCCCAAGCTCGATCACGCGGATCCCGTCGAGCGCGCCGGTCACGCCGCGGCGGCCCGCGTCGGCGGAAACGGCCCGGCGCGCGGGACCATCGCGGGAAGCTGGCGGCCCATGATCTCGCCCAGCCAGATGTTGGCCGCGATCAGCGCCGCGAAGTCGAGCCCCGTCGCGATCCTGGCGCGTTCGAGCATGTAGACGACGTCCTCGGTCGCGACATTGCCCGTGGCGCCGGGCGCGAACGGGCAGCCGCCGATCCCGCCGAGCGCGGCGTCGATCACCCGCGCCCCCGCACCGATTGCCGCCCAGACGTTGGCCAGGCCCGTGCCGCGCGTGTTGTGAAAGTGGACGCGAACGGGCAGCGGCGCAATTTCGGCGGCCACGCGCGCGACCAGCCGCGCGACGTGGGCGGGATCGGCGACCCCGATGGTGTCCGCCAGCCCGATCTCGACCGCGCCCGCGGCGGCGAGCCGCGCGGCCATGGCGACGACGCGGTCCTCCGCAACCTCTCCGCTGAACGGACAGCCGAAGCTGGCCGCGATGGTTGCCTGACCGCTGCGGCCCGCCGTCTTTGCCAGCGCGATGATCGCACCCGCCTCCTCCACGGAGCCCGCGCTCGTCTGCCCCTGGTTGGCCATCGCAAAGGCGTCGCTGGTGACCGCGACCGCGCCGAGTTGATCGATGCGCCCGGTCGCCAGCGCGCGCTCGGCGCCGCGGCGATTGAGCGCGAGCCCGATCCAGGTGACGTCCCCACGCTGGGGCAGGCCCGCGCAGACTGCTTCGGCGTCGGCCATTTGCGGGACCGCGCGCGGGTTGACGAAGCTCGCCGCTTCGATCCGCCGCGCACCCGCACCCAGAGCATGGCCGATCAGTTCGAGCTTGGCCGCAACCGGCAGCAGCACCGCTTCGTTCTGCAGGCCGTCGCGCGGAGCCACTTCGACCAGCTCGATTTGCTCGGGAAGGTTGGCGCCAGGCATTGCAATCTCCGCCGGGCGAAATTTGCCCACCCGCGGGCGACACCTTACGGGGCGCGCGCAGCGGAGCAAGTCCCGGGCCGCCGGTCCCGCAACGAGACGCCGTTTCGATTGGCGCGGTTTCGGCCCATGCTGTACAGCGACGCAGTGCCACGCGGTTGTGGCAACGTCGTTATCGCCAGCGGGTCGCAGGCTGCGGTATCGGCGGAACGCGGTGAAGATGCCCGCGCGGTGGTGCATGGCCAAAAGGCCGCACGTTCCGCCGCGAGATCCTCATCAACGAAAGTTCGCTGTGGCTCGCCAGCCTGCCCTTCTTCATGCCCGAGACCGCGCGTCGTGCCCCGCCGGGGCGACGCGGCGATGATGGCCGATCCCTGGGCCGCCACGCGGCCATGCGGCGGCATGTCGATCGATCACATCGGGATCGTGGTGCGCGAACTGACGCCGACCGTCGACTGGTTCGAACGCCGCGGATTTCTGGTCAGCGCGCCCACCGAATTGCTCGACAGCGACGGTCGCCCGATGGGCCAGAAGTCCGCCTATATCGTGTTCGAGAACGGTTATGTCGCGATCAACGCGCCGATCCCGGGAACGGGCAACCCCCTGGCGCCCTACCTTGCGGCGGGTGAAGGCATCCATTCGCTGTCGCTGCGCAGCCGATCGGCCAAGGCCGATCACCGCAAGCTTGCCGCCGGCGGGTTGGCGGCGGCCAAGCCCCGGCGGGCGTCGCGTGCGTTCGGCCGGGATGACGGCGACAACCGCGTTCGCTTCAACTGGTTTCCGCTCGCGCCGGTGATCCCGGGCGTCCTGATCACGGTGATCGAACATCTCGACCCGCTCGAGGTGCTCGCCCCCGAACATATAGCCCATCCCAACGGCGCGCGGCAGTTCCAGGATGTCCTGTTCGGCGGATCGATGCCAAGCCTCGCGCTCCACGAAGACGCCGCGGCCCCCGCGATCCTTTGCGCGCAGAACCTGCCGCGCGGCATTCGCGGCTTCACCGTCTCGGGCGGCGGGGAAAGCCGGCTGGACCGGCGCGAAGGATACTTCGTCCGCGCGCTGCCATGATCGCTGCGCAAGCAAGTGGTGCGCCCGAGTGGATTCGAACCACCGGCCCCCAGATTAGGAAGCATCGGG
>JANXSP010000021.1 GCA_025356575.1 Novosphingobium sp. | reverse complement strand
GCCGCGCCGAGGATCGCGCCGAGTGTGCGGTCGCCGTAACGCCCCGCAACTTCGCGACCGAGCAGCGCACCCGCCGCGCCGCCGATCAGCAGACCGGTGGTGCCGTCGCGGCGCTGGCAGTAATAGCTGCCATTGTTGCCGCGCCACACCCGGGTGTCCTGATAGACCGGCTCATACTGGGGCCGGGCATAAGCGCGCTCGCCATAGCTGCTGCCGCCGTAGCCGCCGCCATAGCCGCCACCGTTGTTATAGCCGCCGCGGCCCTGGCGGTCCCAGCCGCGATGACGGCCGTTGTCGTGCCCGCGGCCATGCTCCCAGCGGTCGCCATCTTCGTCGTCGTGATCGTAGACGGCGCTGACCGAACCGGCGTGACTGGCGATCGCTGCATGGCTCGCCGTCGCCGCGTTCGCGGGAAGCGCAGTGACCAGCATTCCCGGCAGGGTGAGCGCCAAGGCGGCGGTTCTGAACATATTCGTCATGGCTTCGGGCTCCTTGTTTTCCGTTCGGGCCGACTGCTCACGAAGGGAGGGAATCGGCTTCGTGTTCATGGTTACGCCCTCCAATATGAACGGACGGCAACTCGAACGTCAGGTTTGCAGGCGCCGCCAAAATACTTTCACGCGGCTATTGCCCACGGGCTGCTTGCTGGCCGAACCCCGAACGCCTAGGGCGCGGCAATGCAGCGGGCCCCGAGCAAGACCTCCAGCGGACTGCCGATGGCGCTGGGCGCCTACACCATCTGGGGGCTCCTTCCGCTTTACCTGAAGCTGGTTCACCAGGTTCCGCCTTTCGAATTCGTCGGCTGGCGAATTGTCTTCACGTTGCCGCTGTGCCTCGCGTTCATCGCCGCGCGCGGCCAGCGCGGCGAGCTGACCGCCGCGTTCCGCGATCGGGCGGTGATGCTCAAGCTCATGCTCAGCGCGGTGCTGATCGGGATCAACTGGCTGATCTACATTGCCGCTATCCAGGCCGGGCACATCTTTGCCGCGAGCCTGGGTTATTATATCAATCCGCTCGCCAATGTGGTGGCGGGTACGGTTTTTTTGGGCGAACGGCTCAGCACGCGCCAGTGGCTGGCGGTGGGCATCGCCGCACTCGGCGTCTCGCTGCTGGCGTGGGACGCGCGCGAGATGTTGTGGATCAGCCTGTCGCTGGCGGGATCGTTCTGCGCCTATGGCATCGTCCGCAAGCTCACCCCGGTGGGCGCGGTGCCGGGGTTGACGGTCGAGACGGTGCTGCTGTTCCTGCCCGCGGCAGCGCTGGTGACGTGGTACGCGGCGCAGCCCGCGGGCAGCGCGTTCGGCCGCGACGTCACCTCGAGCCTGCTCGTCGCATTTTCCGGGGTCGTCACCGCGGTGCCGCTGGCATTGTTCGCGATGGCGGCGCGGCGGATGAGCTATTCGGCGCTCGGCTTCGTGCAGTTCATCGCCCCGACGATGGTTTTCATTACCGGACTGACGGTGTTTCGCGAACCGCTGAGCCAGACCAAGCTCGCCTGCTTCGTCCTCATCTGGACCTCCATAGCGGTGTTCTGCTGGGATGCCTTCCAGCGCCTGCGCGCCGCCAGACCCTCCGCTCTAGGCGATCTTCCAGCGTAGCGTTTCGCCCGCGTGGAACGGGACGATGGGGGTGCCGCCCGCCTCGATAATATCGGGCACGACATGGTCTTCGCGCACCAGCGTTACCGTGCCCTCGTTGCGCGGCAGGCCATAAAACGCCGGGCCGTTTTGCGAGGCGAACGCCTCGAGCCGACCCAGCGCATCTTCCTCCTCGAACACCGCGGCATAGCTTTCGAGCGCGTAGGCGGCGTTGAAGATTCCCGCGCAGCCGCATGCGGCTTCCTTGGCACTAACCGCGTGGGGGGCGCTGTCGGTACCGAGGAAATACTTGGCCGAACCCGAAGTCGCGGCGCGGCGCAGCGCCAACCGGTGAACCTCGCGCTTGGCTACCGGCAGGCAATAGGCATGCGGCCGGATGCCGCCCTCGAACAGCGCATTGCGGTTGAGATGCAGGTGCTGCGGGGTGATCGTGGCCGCAACATTGGCGCCCGCGCTCTCGACGAAATCGACCGCCTGCGCAGTGGTGATATGCTCGAATACCACCTTAAGACCGGGTAGCTCGCGGACGATCCCGGCCAGGTGCCGCTCGATGAACACCGCCTCGCGGTCGAAGATGTCGACCGCGCTGTCGGTCACCTCGCCGTGGATCAGCAGCGGCAGGCCGATCTTTTCCATCGCCGCGAGCACCGGCATCAGCCGGGCGATGTCGTTGACCCCGTGCGCTGAACCGGTGGTGGCGTTCGCGGGGTAGAGCTTGGCCGCGGCGAACACCCCCTCGGCCTGCCCGCGCACCAGTTCGCCCGCGTCGGTCGCGTCGGTCAGGTACGCGGTCATCAGCGGGGTGAATCCCGGCGCCGCGGCGACGATCCGCTCGCGATAGCCACGCGCGGCCGCAACCGTGGTTACCGGCGGTGAGAGGTTGGGCATCACGATCGCGCGCGCAAACTGCCGCGCGGTGTGCGGCGCGACCCCCGCCAGCACCGCGCCATCGCGCAAATGAACGTGCCAGTCGTCGGGGCGGCGGATCGTCAGGCGCGCGGGAGTGTCCATCGCTTCCCCTTAGCGACGCGCGTCCCTATCTGTCATCACATGACCGCTTCGTTCCTTGCCGACCGCGCCGTGCTCCGCCTCTCGGGCGACGATGTCGCAGGATTCCTGCAAGGCCTGGTCACGAGCGACATGGCCGGGCCGCTGCCCGTCTGGGCTGGCTTGCTTTCTGCGCAGGGCAAGGCGCTGTTCGATTTCATTGTTTGGGCGGATGGCGACGATCGGCTGATCGATTGCGAAGCTATTGCCGCCGACGCGCTCGCCAAGCGGCTGACGATGTACCGCCTGCGCCGCGCGATCGTGATTACGCGCGACGATACGCTGGGCGTGCACTGGCGCGAGGGCGCGGGCGCGTCGCCCGATCCGCGCCTGGTCGCGCTCGGCCAGCGCTGGCTCGGCGCGGCCGCGGGCGAAGACGCCGGCGCCGCCTTTCGCGCGCACCGTCTTGCGCTGGGCGTCGCCGAAGGCCGCGCCGAGATCGGCGACGGCGAGACGCTGTGGCTCGAAGCCAATGCCGCCGAACTGGGCGGGGTAAGCTTTACCAAGGGCTGCTATGTCGGCCAGGAAAACACCGCGCGGATGAATTGGCGCGCCAAGGTCAACCGCCGACTGGTGGTGGTGCCGCTGGAACGCTCGGACGAAAAGCGGCGGCGCGCGGCGTATCCCGAATTGAGGCTGGCGGTCGATTTCCTGCGAGTGGAGAATATTGCGGACGATGTGCGGCCCGCATGGCTCGCGCCCTAGCCGGGAAGCAGTCCCGCCTTGATCGCGCCATCACTTAGGATCGTCTCGGCCAGATCGCGTGCGGTCTCACGTTTGAGTTCGAGCGCCTGGGTCAGAGCCGAGCCCATCAGTGCATCGCCCAGAGCCATCAGTACCAGCGTTAGCGTCGATTCGCGCATTGCGCCGGTGCCCGAAGTGTCGAGTTCGTCGACCAGATCGTGGATCGCGTCGACGATGGGGTCGAGCGCATCCTCATTGCCCGAGAGCAACATCCACGAAGCCAGCGCGCCGCCGCCCTCACGGTCGAACGCGTCGAAGGTCAAGTCGACGACATCGCGCGGCGAACCGATCCCGGCGCGGCTTGCGATAACCGCGTCGGCAATCGTCGTGCAGATCATGCCCGCCAGGAACTGCGCCAGCGCCTTTTGCAGCCCCGAGGCCGAGCCGAAATGATGAAGCAGATTGGCATGCGTGCGCCCGACCCGGGCCGCAACCGCTTTGAGCGTCACCGCCTGCGGCCCGGTTTCGATCAGCAGTGCCCGCGCCGCTTCAAGCGCGGCACCGCGGCTTTCTTCTGGACTTAGGCGCCTTCTTATTGACATCGGTGTAAGTAAGCCCTAGCTCGGTCGAATGAACGCACACACGTCTTTCACGCCCGACCTAGAGCGCACCGCCGTTTCGGGCAAGTTCGTCCCGACTCCCGCCGATCTCGCGATCACGGTGCGCGATGAACGCTTTGGGCGGACCAACACGCCGCCGCGCTGGTGGCTGAATGGCGATCCGATCGCGACCGCCTGGCACAATGCGCTGAGCGCGACCTTCCCGCGCGGCGAAACCTTTTTCGTCGAGGCGGTCAAGGCACACCGCGAAGGCGCGCCCGCAAAGCTCGCGGGCGAAATCCGCGCATTCGTGAAGCAGGAAATCAACCACACGCGCGAACACATCGCGTTCAACCGCGCCGCGACCGAGGCGGGATACGATATCTCGGCGATCGAAGCGCGCGTTGCCGCCAACCTCGAACTGACCAGGGACCGCCCGGCGATCCTCAACCTCGCGGTCACGATGGCGCTCGAACATTATACCGCGATGATGGCGCACGACTTCCTCGCCAACCCCGCCCATTTCGCCGGCGCCGCTGGCGATACCGGCGACATGTGGCGCTGGCACGCGATCGAGGAGATCGAACACAAGGGCGTCGCCTACGACACCTGGCTGCACGCCACGCGCGACTGGTCGCGGTGGAAGCGGTGGAAAGTGAAGTCGCTGATGATGGTCATCGTCACCAAGAACTTCATCGAGAACCGCGTCGCCGATACGCTGGCGCTGCTCGCACAGGACGGCATCACCGGTGCCAAGGTCAAGTGGCAGCTGGCCGCGTACCTGCTGTGGAAGCCCGGCATCCTGCGCCGCATCTTCCCCGCGTGGCTGAGCTATTTCCTGCCCGGCTTCCACCCGTGGAACCATGACGACCGCGCGCTGATCGGCAAGTACGACAGCGAATTCAAGGACGCCGTGCTCGCCTGACGATCTAGGCTGCCTGCATCGCCGGGTCGCAGTCTCCGCCGTCGCAATCGCTCGGCGCACCGAGATCGATCGTGTGCTCGACGCTGGCGACTTCGTGGCCGCGGCCCAGGCTGAAGCGCTGGCCGATCGCGCCGGTCTTGCGGAAACCGACCTTCGTCAACACGCGGCCCGAGGCCGGGTTGTCGATAAAGTGCCCCGCGACGAGGTGCCGGTGGCCGAGCGTGCGCGCCACGCTCAGCGCCGCGCGCGCGGCCTCGGTCGCATAGCCCTTGCCCCAGTGCTCACGCGCGATCCAGTAACCGAACTCGGTCTCGCCGCGCTCGCCCTGCGCCAGCCCGACGCTGCCGATCAGCCGGGTCCCCGCAGCGCCGGGCAGCGTCACGAAGAAGTGCGGGAAGCGCGGGCTCTGCGCCAGCCCGGCGAAATCGCGTGCGTCGTCCGCGGTATAGGGCCACGGCGCGCGGGCAAGATTGCGGACCACGCCGACGTCGTCGATCAGGCCGAGCAATTCCTGCCAATCCTCGGGCCAGCCGGGCCGCAGGAACAGCCTTTCGCTGCGAATGAACATTGCACCTCTCCTCTCGTGCCCCGCCCAAGAACCCTAGCGGGCTTCCATGACGGGAGCGTTGCGCTCTGCGCCGATGCGACCGCGAATTGCGGCGCACCGGAATTGCTGAGGGAGAAATGCAAAAAAGGGAGACGGGCCGGGCCCCTCTCCCTCGTGCTACCGACGCATCCAGCGTCGGTGGGGCCACCCGTCAGGATGGCCCATCATCGACCAACCCGTTATTCGGCTGCAGCTTGCGCCGGCATATCCACCGACACGTATTTGCGGCCAAGCTTGCCGTCGTGAAATCGGACGCGGCCTTCGGCCAGCGCGAACAGCGTGTGGTCCTTGCCGATCCCGACATTG
Organism: Novosphingobium sp.; assembly: GCA_025356575.1. Classification (GTDB taxonomy): domain Bacteria; phylum Pseudomonadota; class Alphaproteobacteria; order Sphingomonadales; family Sphingomonadaceae; genus Novosphingobium. The sequence continues at coordinate 7,273 of JANXSP010000021.1, read as the reverse complement.
CTGCCCGGATAGACGCGGGTCCCGCGCTGACGGATGATGATATTGCCGCCGATCACGTCCTGGCCGCCGAACTTCTTCACGCCAAGGCGGCGCCCTGCCGAATCGCGGCCGTTGCGCGATGAACCGCCAGCTTTTTTATGTGCCATCTCGAATTACTCCGCAGCGGCCGCAGCAGGCGCTTCGCTCGGGGCGGCAGCGGCCTTGGGCGCGGCGTCTTTCTTGGGGGCCGAAGCCTTCTTCTCTTCACCGCCGACAGCGAGGATCCGCAGCAGTGTCATCTGCTGGCGATGGCCATTCTTGCGGCGATAGTTGTGGCGGCGACGCTTCTTGAAAACGATCACCTTCTCGCTCTTGGCCTGGGCGATGATTTCCGCCGAAACCAGCACCTTGGCGGCGTCGGCTATGCTGCCGTCGCTGCCGGCAAGCAGAACGTCGCCCAGGGTGATCTTGTCACCGGCTTCTCCAGCCAGCTTCTCGACCGCGATCTTGTCTCCGGCGGCAACGCGATACTGCTTGCCGCCCGTGCGCACTATTGCGAACATGGTACCCTTATCCGTCAAATGGTCTTGCCACCCTAGCAGACCGGCACGGGACCGAACTGAGCAGATAGCGCGCCGACATCCCCGCGAAGCGCAGGGGGCCGGAAAGAACGGTGCCGTTAAGCGAAGACCCCCGCGCTGTCAACGGCCCCCGTCGGCGATTGCGCGGCTTACGAGCCGCATAACGCAGCACTGGCACCGCCTTCGCGCCATGCTATGAGCAAGCGCGATGGCTTACCCGATCCGCCTTGCCGCCTGCCTTGCCGTAACCCTGGCGTTGAGCGCCTGTGCCGCGGACCAGGGCCGCTATCCCTCGCTAGCGCGGAGGCCGGCGGAGCGGGTCAGCGGCAGCAGCGCCGTCGTCGCGCCCGCCCCGGCCCCGGCGCTGCTGCCCGAAATTGCGGCTAGCCCCGAACTCGCCGCCCGGCTTGGCCAGCTCGTCGGGCGAATCGAGACGGTCCACCAGCGTTTCCTCGCGCGCCGCGCTGCAGCGGCGGCGCGGGTCTCCGCCGCGGCCGGTGCGGCAGTGGCGAGCGATAGCTGGTCGGTTGCGACGATCGCGCTGGCCGATCTCGAATCGACCCGGAGCGAGGCGATGATCGCGCTCGCCGATCTGGACGCGATGTGGGTCACCGCGCGGATCGCGGGCGAAGAGGCTCCCGCACTCGCCGCGGCGCGCGACCATGCGATTGCCTTGATCGGGCAGGAAGACGCAATCCTTGCTGGCCTGCGCGGAAGGATGCGCGGTTAGCTAGCGCGCCCACCGCGCCAAGTCGGCGTGATCTGCATCGCGCGGCTCGATCCAGCGCCACACGCCGCCCACCCGTTCGCGTTTCCACAGCCACGCCGCACTTTTGAGATGGTCCATCGTGAAGTCCGCGGCTTCGAACGCGGCACGGCGATGGCGCGCGGCGGCGGCGACCAAGACGATGGGATCACCTGGGCGCAGTTCGCCGACCCGGTGGACGATGAGGAGCCCGCTTAGCGCCCAGCGCGTCGCCGCCTCCGCGCCGAGCGCCTCCATGCCCGGCAGCGTCAGCGGCGCATAGTGCGTGAGCTCAAGCGCTTCGACTCCGTGGTCTGCGCGCACGCCTCCGGTGAAGCTGACGATCCCGCCTGCTCCGCCCGCGTCCGACTGCACCGCCATGAAGGCGCCCAGTTCATGTCCCGGATCGAACGCCGTCGCCGTCAGGCGGATGTCGAGCACCATTTCAGCCGCCGCTGACCGCGGGCAGGAACGCCACTTCGGCGCCAGCGGGCACCGCCGCACCGCGCGCGCAGACCAATCCGTTCACGGCATAACGCACACGCGGGTCGGCCAGCGCGGCGGCCAAGCCGGGTTCGAGCGAACCGATCAGCGCGGCCACTGTGGGCGCATCGGCGACGGTCCGCTCGCCCGCACCCGCGATGTCGCCCAGCCGGCCGAGGAAGACCAGCCGCAGCACCGCGCCTCAGCCTCCGGTGTGCGACATATGGCGCGGCAGCGCCGGGGCCTCGCCGCGCGCGGAAATCGCGAAATGGTGACGCTCCGGCTTGATCCGCATGGCGGTATCGAGCGCGGCGGCCAGCGCGGCGTCTGGGTCGCCGCTGCGCAACGCTGCACGCAGGTCGACTTGCTCGGCCCCGCCGAGGCAGGGGTAAAGCTGCCCGGTTGCACTGACCCGGACGCGGTTGCAGCCTTCGCAGAAATTGTTCGTCAGCGGGGTGATCAGCCCAAGCCGGCCGCCGGTTTCGGCGATATCGAAATAGCGTGCCGGGCCGCCGCTGCGGTGCCCGCTGGGGGTCAGCGTCCACCGCGCTGCCAAGTCCTCGGCGACACCGCTCAGGGGGAGGTAGTGATCGGTGCGGTCGCCATCGACCTCGCCCAGCGGCATGACCTCGATCAGGGTGATCTCGTGCCCCTCGCCGTGCGCCCAGGCGATCAGTTCGGGCAGTTCGGCTTGGTTCAAACCCTTGAGCGCGACCGCGTTGATCTTCACCGCCAGCCCCGCCGCGCGCGCCGCGGCAATCCCGCCGAGCACTTGCGGCAGCGCATCGCGCCGCGCGAGCTTGGCGAACAGCGCACGGTCGCGCGTATCGAGCGAGACATTGACCCGGCGCACCCCGGCATCGGCCAGCGCGGCGGCATGCTGGGCCAACTGCGTGCCGTTGGTGGTAAGCGTCACTTCATCCAGCCCCGCGCCGATTTGACGCCCCAAAGCGCGGACCAGGTCCATCACATCGCGGCGCACCAGCGGCTCGCCCCCGGTCAGGCGGATCTTGCGCACCCCGCGGGCGATGAACCCGAGCGCGGCGCCGCGCAGTTCTTCAAGGCTCAGCACTTCGCTGCGCGGGAGGAAGGTCATCCGCTCGGGCATGCAATAGGCGCAGCGCAGATCGCAGCGATCGGTCACCGACATCCGCAGATACGTGATGCGGCGCGCAAATTGATCGACGAGGGGCGCGGGAGAAATCACCTGGGGGTTATGCCACGTCGCCCGCGCCGATGCTATCGAGCGCAAAGGACTGTCCGGTCACGCCAGGGGCCGCGGCGAAATAGCGTTCGGCTTCGGCAATTGCCGCGGCATCGCTGCTGGCCACCGCGTTGACCCGCGCGGGCGCATGCTTTCGCGCCAGCGAAGCGATCACCGCGCCGCGCCAGCCTTGGTGGGTGTGATCGGCGGGGGCGAATACCAGCAGGAGATCGCCGCGGCCCAGCGCATTCTCGGCCCGCTCGAGCCACGATGCGTGAAACGCCGCGCTTGCAGCCAAAGGGTCCTCGGGCAGCGCGGTGACCTCCAGCCGCATCACCGGCGCTCGCGCGTCAGCGTTATCCCGATCGCTTCGCCGTTCTCGCTGATCGCCAGCTTGACGAGCTTGACGCTAACCCGCGCGACCCGCGCGTCCTGGATGAACAGAGACTCGCAAATGTGATCGGCAACCGCTTCGATCAACTTGAAATGCACGCCCGCGGGCAAGGCTTCGGACGCCGCGAACTTGAGGTCCATGTAGTTCTTGCTGGCGCTGAGCGGGCTGTCGGGCGCGTAGCGGTCTGCCGGCTTGATCGCCACCGAGACCGTGATCCGCAGCGGCTGCGGGCGCCCGGTCTCTTCCGAATAGATCCCCGTGAGCACCTCGTGCTCGAAATCGGCGACTTCAAGGATCAAGCTGTCGGACATCGCCGCGCCCTAGCGCGACATCAGGCGTTGCGCCAGCGCGCGAAGATCGCGGTGGGGAGCAGGCGCCCGCCCTCGCCCTGTTCGCGCACCGCCAGATCGCCGTGCTCGATCGTGCCGGGCAGGTCGGCGAAAATCCCGTCGAGCAATCCCGCCAGCGCGAGGCTGCTCATCCGCACGGCATAGACGGTGAGGAACAGGAAGTTGCTGCCCTCGTCGAGCAGAGCGCGGCAATCGCGGACCAGCGGGGCGAGATGGTCCTCGAGCCGCCAGACCTCGCCCTCGGGCCCGCGCCCGAACTTGGGCGGATCGAGGATGATCCCGTCGTAGCGCTTGCCCCGGCGGACCTCGCGCGCGGCGAACTTGGCCGCATCGTCGACGATCCAGCGGATCGGGCGGTCGCTCATCCCCGCCAGCGCGGCGTTCTCGCGCGCCTGGGCGACCGATTTCTTCGAAGCGTCGATGTGGGTGACCGGGCCGTATTGGGACAAGGCGAGACTGCCGACCCCGGTGTAACCGAACAGATTCAAAAGCTGCGCTTCCCCGCGCAGGCGGGGACCTCGTTCGGCTGCAACGCCATCGTGCCTGTGGTCCCCGCCTTCGCGGGGAAGCAGGGCGTGTTCCAGCCGCTCACCCATCCAGTCCCACACCGGGGCCATGTCGGGAAAGAACCCGAGGTGGCGGAACGGGGTGCATTGCGCGGTAAACTTCACGTCGTTCCAGTGGAGCGGCCAACCAAGCTGCGGCACCGGATTGGGAAAATTCCAGCGTCCGCCGCCGTCTTCGTCCGAGCCGGGGATGAACTCCCCGTCGCTGTCCCACGCTTCGAGTCGCGGCGGCCACAGCGCCTGTGCGTCGGGGCGCACGAAGCTGTACGGGCCATAGCGTTCGAGCTTGCCGCCATTGCCGCTGTCGAGCAGCGCATAATCCGGCCAGCCCTCGCCGATCATCACCAGCGGGGTGAGCGCGAGTGTCGCCATCAGGCGCGCGGCGTGGCGTGCTGCGCGACGTAAGCGGCGATCGCGGCATAATCGCCGGAAAGCTCGGTCATACGTTCTTCGCGCTCGAACAGATCGCCGATCCGCGCAGGCAATGGCGGGCGCTGTCCGGTCGCCCGCTCGACCGCGTCACGGAACTTGGCCGGATGCGCGGTAGCCAGCGTCACTACCGGAACCGCCGGATCGATCCCGGCGGCGCGCGCGGCATGAAGCCCGACCGCGGTGTGCGGATCGATCAGTTCGCCGGTATGTTCCCACGCCCAGCGCAGCGCCTGCGCCATATCGCCAGCGTCCGCGCGCGCGCTCGAAAACAGCGCGGCGGCGCTCCCATAACCAAGGTTGGCGCGCTGGGCGTTGGTCAGGCGCATCGCCTTGGTCGCTTCGAAACCCTGCATCTGCGCGCTGAGCGCGGCGCCGTCGCGCCCGCCGAGATCGAACAGCAAGCGTTCGAAGTTCGACGAGACCTGGATGTCCATCGACGGAGTCGCGGTTTCGGTAACCGTCCCAGCCGAATAATCGCCATCCTGCAGCGCACGGTGGAGGATATCGTTGACGTTGGTGGCGACGATCAGGCGCTCGATCGGCAGACCCATCTGCGCTGCGACATAGCCTGCGAAAACATCGCCGAAGTTGCCCGTCGGCACCGCGAACGCGACCTTGCGCTCGGGCGCGCCAAGCTGGAGCGCGGCGGCGAAGTAGTACACGACTTGCGCCATCAGCCGCGCCCAGTTGATCGAATTGACCGCCGACAGCCGGTAGCGCCCTGCCATCGCCGTATCGGCGAACATCGCTTTTACGTGCGCCTGCGCGTCGTCGAAGCTTCCTGAAATCGCGATGTTGTGAACGTTCGGCGCCATGACCGTGGTCATCTGGCGACGCTGGACGTCGCTGACCCGGCCGCGCGGGTGGAGCATGAAGATGTCGATCCGGGCGCGCCCGGCCACCGCGTCGATCGCCGCCGAACCGGTATCTCCCGAGGTCGCGCCGACGATCGTCAGCGGGTCATCGCCGGGCTTGAGAAACTCCTCGAACAGCAGCCCGAGCAATTGCAGCGCGACATCCTTGAACGCGAGCGTCGGCCCGTGGAACAGCTCGAGCAGCCAGTGCTGCTGGTCGAGCTGCTTGAGCGGGGTGACCGCAGCGTGGGCGAAGCGGCCATAAGCGGCCTCGCAAAGCTGGCCGAGCCGTTGCGGGGTCAGGCAATCGCCGACGAACGGCTGCATCACCCGCTGCGCCAATTGGGCGTAGGGCAGCCCGCGCATCGCCGCGATCTCGTCGGCGGTGAAGCGCGGCCAGGTGCGCGGCAGGTACAGCCCGCCGTCGCGCGCCAGCCCGGCCAGGGTGACCCCCGCAAAGTCGAGCGCCGGGGCGCTGCCGCGTGTGCTGACGTAATCCATCGTGGCCGCGCGCCTAGCCGTCCGGCGTGCGCTTGGGAAGCTTTCGCAGACGCCAACGCGTCACGCTTGGCGCTCGCCCCGTTCCGCCGCTATGCAAGCGCGGTTACTGGGGGCGAGGCGAATGGACGGTGCGATGATCGGCGCGATCGAGGCGGGCGGGACCAAGTTCATCTGCGCGCTGGCCGAAGCGGGCGGCACCGTGATCGAGCGCACGCGGATCGCGACCCACGCCCCCGAGGCGACATTTGCCGAGGTCGCCGCATACTTCCGCGCCGCCGCAGCGCGTCATGGGCCGATCGCCGCGTTCGGAATCGGCAGCTTCGGGCCACTCGACATCGACCCCGCTTCGCCGCGCTATGGCTGCTTCACCACCACGCCCAAGCCGGGGTGGAGCGGGGCAAGCTGGCTCGCGGCGCTCGCCGAGTTCGCGGTTCCGATCCGCGTCGACAGCGACGTGTCCGCCGCCGCGCTGGCCGAGGCCGGACAAGCACCCGGGTGCCGGACGCTCGCCTATACGACCGTGGGCACCGGGATCGGCACCGGGATCGTCCAGGACGGTGCCAGCCTGCGCGGCTTCTCGCACTTCGAAAGCGGGCACTTCTACCCGGCCCGGCGCGCGGGCGACGACGACTTCGCGGGATCGTGTCCGTATCACGGCGACTGCCTCGAAGGACTGGCGAGCGGCCCGGCGATCATCGCGCGCTGGGGCCGCAGCCTCGATCAGCTCGACGACGATCCCGGCGCGGTGGAAACCGTCGCGCGCTACATCGCCCACCTCGCCGCATCGCTGGTCCTGCTGCACATGCCGGACCGGCTGATCTTCGGCGGAGGGGTAATGCACGCCCGCGGGCTGCTCGAGGAATTGCGCGCGCAAACCGAGGCGCTACTGGCGGGCTACATCGTTCACCCGCGGCTGGACCCAGGGCTGGTGGACTATATCGCGGCCCCGGTGCTGGGCGACGACGCCGGGCTCAGCGGAGCGATCCTCCTGGCCCGCAAAGCGCTGGCAGCGGCGGGCTGAGCATCCCGCTCAGGGTTTGCGGGCGAGGTGGAAAATGGCCACGGTTTCGGCCTTGAGCGGGGGCAGCGGCAGGCCGGCGCGGGCGAGCCAGCTGCCGTCCAGCACCGCGCCCTCGCCCTTGAGCGCTTCGAACCACGCCGCGGAGTGATTCGGCCAGCCGCCC
>JANXSP010000005.1 GCA_025356575.1 Novosphingobium sp. | reverse complement strand
GCTAACTGTATTCCGATCTTGGTGTGATCCAGCAATATCTGAATTGCGCGGATGTTTTCGGTAACTCGGTAGATCATCGCGGCTTTCGTCCGGCGGAGCGAGTGCGTGCCGTGTTCGGAATTTCGCAGACCGATCGCTGTCACCCACGCATCTCCAGATGCGCATACTGTCGCGTCCTTGTGGCCAACGTGATTGATTCTGCTGGGACAAGGTAGTCGGTGATCGACCCGCAACGTCGCTCCAGCCACGAAGTAGCATTGCACGAACATCGGCGGTCAATTCAAATTCGACTGGGCAATTGGTTCGCTGCTGGACGACGATTGCCCGTTTACGGATCTCTGCCCCACTACGACGTCGCCGATCTAAACCTTCACCAAGTCGCAGCCGCGCAACTTGCTGTCGATATCAAGATCGATCAGCGCCTTGTCTCGCCCTCTACCCTCTCGATCGAGATGGAACCGGATCGCCCAAATCTGATTCCGCGTCAGAGGTTGCTCCGTGCCAACAATCTTGCGGGCATTCCACGCCGCTCGGGTCTGCATGGCGGGGTCGAATCTTGAGTATCCCATTGTCGTGCTCCTCGGCATTGATTGGCCATCAGGAGAACGGTTGCAGGTTATCGGCTAGTGGACCGGTTGCTGACTGTCCGGTTTTCACCGGCGCGGGGTGTATAACCGGCGTTCAGAATCGCGCTACTAGGATGATCGCTCATGCCAAACGGTGCGAGCTTAGTTTCGTGACCATTTGCCATTCTGCCAATACAACTGGGCGTGCTTTGCAAGTTTCCTGGTAGACAAGGCGGCGTCAAAGCCGTGTCGTTTTAGGGACGTCGTGGTTGTCCAAAAAATGTCAGCGGCGGCTTGCCGCGCCCTGCGGATTGACGTTAAGGACGCCGGCACGGCTTCGGGCTTGGCGAGCTGCATGAGTGCTCGTCGGTATCTCGTTCTCGCGCCTCGGCGAAGTTCCTAAACTTTCAAGCAAGAAGAAAAAACATGGTCGCCCTTAAGCTTTTCGCGCCATCGCTGGCCGCAGTGTCACTCGTCCTGTCGTTTTCGCCGGCAATGGCGGATGGGTCAACGGCAGCCGCCGCTCCCCTTCGAGCAACCGCCGAAGCCACGCAGGGTTGGGGCCACTTCGGTATCCAGACCCAATACATCGATCGCAACGTAAAGCCGGGCGACGACTTTAATGCCTTCGTCAACGGCAGGTGGCTGCAGACTTTCCAGATACCGGCGGATCAGTCGCGATATGGATCGTTCACATTGCTGGACGATCTTTCGCAAGCGCGTCTGCACGATCTGTTGGGCGAACTGATCGCGTCGCACCCCGCGCCCGCTACACCAGAGGGCAAGATTGCCGCTAGTTATAGTGCCTTCATGAACACCGCGGCGATTGATGCTGCTGGGATGGCTCCCGCAAGGCCATATCTGGCGAGGATCGACGCGGCAAAGTCACCTGCCGATCTTATGACTTTGTTCGCCGACGCGGCGTTTGCATCTCCGATTGGCGCCGGTGTCGGGGTCGATGCGAAGGCCAGCGACCGCTATGCTTTTCAGATCGGACAAGGCGGCTTGGGCTTGCCGGACCGCGACTATTACCTAGTCGACAGCGCACGCAATATCGAGATCCGCGCGCGCTATCTCGATTACCTGACATTCGTCCTCGGCAAGGCGGGTTACGCGGATTCCCGAGCGGCGGCGCAGTCGGTCTACGACCTCGAGCATCGCATGGCCGAGACAATGTGGGACCGCGCGCTGAGCCGGAATCGCGACATCACTTATAACAAGCTTCCGCTGACAGAGCTTGAAGCGATGGCCCCCGCAGCTCCGCTCGCCACGTTCATGCATGCGTATGGTGCGAACGCGGTCGATACCGTGATCGTGCGCCAGATCCCGCCGACAGCCGCAAAACTGGCCACGGCGAGATACACCTCGGAGATGGCGGCCAAGCTCGGCGGCGGTGTTCCCGCGACCCTGCGCCTCATCACTGAGGCGCCGGTCAGTTCATGGCAAGCTTGGCTGGCGGCGCATTTCGTCGGCGACCACGCCGCGGTTCTGCCGAGCGACATCGATGCGATGCACTTTGCGTTCTACGGAAAGACGTTGTCCGGCCAGCCCGCGCAACAAGCCCGGTGGAAGCGCGGAATCGCTGCGGTCGAGGGCCAAGTAGGCGAACTTGTCGGCCAACGCTATGCGGCGCGGTACTTTCCCGACGTCAACCGCGCCGCGATGACCGATCTCATCGCCAATCTGCGCGGGGCCATGGCCGCTAACTTGTCCGACCTCCAATGGATGGGTCCCGCTACTCGCGTCGCCGCCAAGGCCAAGCTTGACGCCTTCACCCCCAAGATCGGCGCGCCGGCGGTCTATAAGACCTACGACGGGTTGAATCTGGCCGTCGATAATCCGCTGGGCGATAGCATCGCCGCGGCTGCGTGGAGGAAGCAGTACGATCTGCATCGGCTTGGCGGCCCGGTTGACCGCAAAGAGTGGGGAATGCTCCCCGAGACAGTCAACGCCTACTACAACTCGACGATGAACGAGATCGTCTTCCCCGCGGCGATCCTGCAACCGCCGTTCTTCAACCTGAGCGCGGATCCAGC
>JANXSP010000003.1 GCA_025356575.1 Novosphingobium sp. | reverse complement strand
GTCGACGATGTCGTGTTCGCGCAAGGCTATGGCAGCGGCGAGGCGCCGTGCATCGCGCACTGGAGCTGGCTCGCCGCGGGGCTCCCGCTCGAAGTGCCCGGCTACCAGCTCGACCGGCGATGCGGCTCGGGGCTTCAGGCGATCGTCAACGCCGCGATGATGGTCCAGACGGGCGTGTCCGATGTCGTCGTCGCGGGCGGGGTCGAGAGCATGTCGAACGTCGAGCACTACACCACCGACATCCGCAAGGGCGTGCGCGCGGGCAACCTGACTCTCCACGACCGGCTCACCCGCGGGCGCGTGATGAGCCAGCCAGTCGAGCGCTTCGGGCCGATCAGCGGGATGATCGAGACCGCCGAGAACTTGGCCAAGGACTACGGCATCAGCCGCGAGGCTTGTGACATCTACGCCGCGGGCAGCCACCAGCGCGCGGCCGCGGCGTGGGCCGCGGGCAAGTTCGCCGACGAACTCGTCCCCGTCGCGGTGCCCCAACGCAAGGGTGAGCCGGTGACGTTCGACCACGACGAAGGCTACCGCGCCGACGCGACTGCCGAAAGCCTCGGCGCGCTGCGTCCGCTCGAGGGCGGGGTGGTCACCGCGGGCAATGCCAGCCAGCAGAACGACGCCGCCGCGGCGTGCCTGGTCGTAGCCGAGGACAAGCTTGCCGAACTCGGGCTCGAGCCGATCGCGTGGTTCCATTCGTGGGCCGCGGCAGGCTGCGACCCGAGCCGGATGGGGATCGGTCCGGTCCCCGCGACCGAGCGCCTGTTCGCGCGCACCGGGCTCGGCTGGGACGACATCGACCTCGTCGAGCTCAACGAGGCCTTCGCGCCGCAGGTCCTCGCGGTGCTCACGGGCTGGGGCTGGGCAGACGACGACAGCCGCCGCGAGATGCTCAACGTCAACGGCTCGGGGATTTCGCTCGGCCACCCGATCGGCGCCACGGGAGGCCGCATCCTCGCCAACCTTACGCGCGAGCTCAAGCGCCGCGGCGGGCGCTATGGGCTCGAGACGATGTGCATCGGCGGCGGGCAGGGCATCGCCGCGGTGTTCGAGGCGGCGTGAGCGCCTGGGGCTCGTGGGTCGGGCGCGAGGAAACCCGCGCCGACCGCGTCGACCCGGCGCTCGCCGCGCGCTGGCTGGCCACGCTCGACCGCGCCCCGGCCGAGGACGGCAGCGTCCCGCAGGGGTTCCACTGGTGCCTGTGTGCCCCCGACGCGCCGAGCGCCGCGCTCGGCCCGGACGGGCACCCCCGGCGCGAAGACAGCCCGGCCAGCTTGCTCCCACCACTGCCCCAGCCGCGGCGGATGTGGGCCTCGAGCAAGGTTGAATTTGTTGCCCCGCTTCGCGTCGGCGAGGAAGTGACGCGCACTTCGCGAGTCGCATCGATTGCCGAAAAGACGGGCAGTTCGGGGACGCTGGTGTTCGTCGATGTGGCCCACGAAACCAGCGGCGCGGCGGGCACTGCGGTGCGCGAGGTGCAGACCCTGGTCTACCGCGATGCGCCGCCCGCGGGCACCGCGCCGGTCCCGCCTGCACCCGGCGAGACGCGCTTCGATCCGTCCGCATGGGAATCTACGCGCGCTGTCCTCCCGGCCGAGCCGCTGCTGTTCCGCTACTCCGCGCTGACCTTCAACAGCCACCGCATCCACTACGACGCGCCTTATGCACGCGAGCAGGAAGGCTACCGCGGGCTCGTCGTCCACGGGCCGTTGACCGCGACGCTGCTGCTCGACCTCGCCCGCCGCGAACTCGGCGACAATGCGCTCAAGTCCTTCGCTTTTCGCGGCCTCAGTCCCGCGATCTGCGGCGAGCCGCTCCACTTGGCGATGCGCAAAGCCGGCGATGGCTGGGACCTCGCCGCGTTCACCAGCGACGGCCGGGCGGTGATGAGCGGGAGCGGAGAGTAGGCGGTCGCGTCTTCCGCTATTGAACGCTTATCGTTCCCTTCATGCCCAGTGCTGAGTGCATGAAATGCGAACAGCGCACCTGGTAGGTCCCTGCGGCAGGCGCGACGAGATGGATGTCGAGCGCTTGCCCGCCGGCGAGTTCGACACGCCCATCACTCACCAGTGCGCGGTCTGCAGGCGAGAGCGTTGCCGCAGCGAAGAACTCTCGCGCCACAAAATCATGCCCGCCGCGCGCCTTGTTGACGATGTGGAGGATGTAGGGCTGCCCATGGCGAAGGACGATCGTGGCAGGTTGAATTTTGAAGCTCGACAAGTCGATCGTGGTTCGCTGGGCCGGCGGGGTGCCGGGAACTTGTGCTATGGCTGCTTCCGACAAGAGCAGGCCGATACCGACGGCGATCGTGCGGATGGCTGACATGGTTGGCCCTCTCGCGTTTGCGCACCCCCGAGCAGGCATGATACGATGAAGGGTTGCCCTTCACCAACGTAAATTGAGGCGTCCCGGGTCTGCTGGCCCGCTCCTCAATCCAGACGGACCTTGCCCCGCCCGGCCTTGACCGTCCCGCGCAGTTTCTTCCCCGCCAGCCGTTCGAATTTGCCCACGCGGTTGAGCCGGGTCTTGGCGCGTTTTTGCGGGAGGTCGTGCGCATCGGCGAGCAGCGCCAGCAGGCGTTCGCGCGCGTCGCTGCGGTTGGCGTCCTGGGTGCGAAAGCGGCGCGCGGTAAGGACGATTTCGCCCGCGCCGGTCAGCTTGCTCCCCGCCAGCGTGCGCAGCCGCGCGTAGACCTGCGGATCGAGCCGTAGCGCGTAGATGTCGAGCCGCAACTGGACCGCGGTAGCGACCTTGTTGACGTTCTGCCCGCCCGGTCCCGCGGCGGTGATGAAGCTTTCCGACAAGTGGGCAAGCGCGCGCTCGGCCACTGCGAGGGGGAGTTCAGCCATTTTGGGGCTCGGCGGGGATTTCCACCGGGGCCTCGGTTTCAGGCGCCTCCTCT
>JANXSP010000167.1 GCA_025356575.1 Novosphingobium sp. | reverse complement strand
AGCCTTCCGTCTGGCTCCTGGTGCTTTCGGACCACAGCATCTGGCGCACAGATGACGATGTCCGCTTCATTCCGGCCCCGGGAGTGACCGTACACGTCGTCAAGGCAGCGCTTGGCAGCTATATGGCGACGATCGGCAAGGAGCACGCGGTCAGAGTGGTGCGGCGGCGCTGACCGGGGCATTTCGGCGCTTGCTTGACGATGGTTTTGCGGTCGTTTAATCGTTCGGTTAAATGCTGCGTCAACCCTGAGGATATCGTCATGCCTACCGCATACATCGTCGATGCCGTTCGTACTGCTGGGGGACGCAGGGGCGGCCGCCTTGCGGGTATCCATCCGGTCGATCTGGCCGCAGCGTCGCTCGATGCGCTGGTCGCGCGCAGCGGGATCGATCCGGCGGGCATCGACGATGTCGTAATGGGCTGTGTCGGGCAGGGCGGCGAGCAGTCGATGCAGGTCGGACGCAATGCGGTCCTCGCCTCGAAGCTGCTGCCGCAGTCAACCCCCGCGGTCACGATCGACCGTCAGTGCGGATCGTCGCAGCAGGCGATCCAGTTCGCCGCGCAAGCGGTGATGTCGGGCACCCAGGACGTCGTGATCGCCGCGGGGATCGAGAGCATGACCCGCGTGCCGATGGGCTCGACCGCGATGTTCCACATGAAAGAGGGCCTGGGGATGTACAAGTCGCCCGGGCTCGAGGCCAAGTATCCTGGGATCATGTGGTCGCAGTTCGTCGGTGCCGAGATGATCGTCAAGAAGCATGGCTTCACCAAGGACGATCTCGACGCGTTCGCTTTCGCCAGCCAGCAAAAGGCGATCGCGGCGACGCAGGGCGGCGCCTTCGCGGGCGAAATCGTGCCGATCGAAATCGAAACCCCCGAGGGCGCGGCGCAGCACACCGTCGACGAGGGCATCCGCTTCGACGCCACGCTCGAGGCCATTGCCGCGGTCAAGCTGCTCCAGCCCGGCGGCACGCTGACCGCCGCGACCTCGAGCCAGATTTGCGACGGATCGAGCGCGGCGCTGATCGTGTCGGAGGAAGCGCTCAAGCGCTACGGCCTGACCCCGCTGGCGCGCGTCCACACGCTGACGGTCAGCGCGGGCGATCCGGTGATCATGCTCGAGGAGCCGCTGTTCGCCACCGACAAGGCGCTCAAGCGCGCCGGTCTGAGCATCGACGACATCGACCTCTACGAAGTCAACGAGGCGTTCGCGTCGGTCCCGCTCGCCTGGCTCAAGCACACGGGCGCCGACCCGGCACGGCTCAACGTGAATGGCGGCGCGATCGCGCTGGGCCATCCGCTCGGCGCCTCGGGCACCAAGCTGATGGCGACGCTGCTCCACGCGCTCAAGGCGCGCGGCAAGAAATACGGGCTGCAGACGATGTGCGAGGGCGGCGGCGTTGCCAACGTCACGATCGTCGAAATGGTCTGAAACAATTCAACGCAATCAGAAGGACTTTCTATGAAACTCGACAACACCGTCGCCGCTGTCGTTACCGGGGGCGCTTCGGGCCTCGGTGCGGCAACTGCCCGCGCGCTCGCCGCCAGGGGCGTCAAAGTCGCGCTGTTCGACCTGCAGAAAGATAAAGGCGAGGCCGTCGCGGCAGAGATCGGCGGTGTTTTCTGCGAGGTCAACGTAACCTCGGACGAGAGCGTCGAAGCCGGCTTTGCCAAGGCGCGCGCCGCGCACGGGCAGGAACGCATCCTCGTCAACTGCGCGGGCACCGGGGCGGCGATGAAGACCGCCAGCCGCAGCAAGAACGACGGCACGATCAAATCGTACCCGGCGAGTGCGTTCGACTGGCTGATCCAGATCAACCTGGTCGGTACGTTCCGCTGCATCGCGCTCTCGGCCGCTGGAATGCTCACGCTCGATCCGCAGAACGAGGACGGCGAGCGCGGCGCGATCGTCAACACCGCCAGCGTTGCGGGCGAGGACGGGCAGATGGGCCAGGTCGCCTATGCCGCCTCGAAGGCCGGGGTCATCGGCATGACCCTGCCGATCGCGCGCGATCTGATGAGCGAAGGCATCCGCGTCAACACCATCCTGCCGGGGATTTTCGAAACCCCGCTGATGATGGGCGCGCCGCAGGCGGTCAAGGATGCGCTTGCCGCGTCGGTGCCGTTCCCCAAACGCCTGGGCAAGCCCGAGGAATACGCGGGTCTGGCGCTGACGATGATCGAAAACGGCTATTTCAACGGCGAGGACGTGCGCCTCGACGGCGCGATCCGGATGGCGCCGCGTTGATCCTCTAACGTCGATGATGGAGCGATCCGATGGCCGATTACACGCAGATACGCTACGATGTCGCCGATCGGATCGCGACGATTACGCTCGACCGCCCCGAAAAGATGAACGCGTTCACCGAGACGATGCGGATCGAGCTGCACGACGCATTCGACCGCAGCGACGCCGACGACGATGTCCGCGCGGTGATCGTGACGGGGACGGGCGAGCGGGCGTTCTGCGCGGGCGCCGACTTGACCCCAGAGGGCGGCCGCACGCCGTTTTCAAACCCCGATGCGGTGGACGACCTCTCCGACCCGCGCGTGCGCGATGGCGGGGGCAAGCTGACCTTGCGCATCTATCAATCCACCAAGCCGGTGATCGGCGCGATCAACGGCGCCGCGGTGGGCGTGGGGGTGACGATGCAGTTGCCGATGGATATCCGCCTCGCCAGCACCACCGCGCGGTTCGGGCTGGTGTTCGCCCGCCGCGGGATCGTGCCCGAGGCGGCCTCGAGCTGGTTCCTGCCCAAGATCGTGGGGCTTCCCCAGGCGCTCGAATGGACGATGACCGGGCGCGTGTTCGATGCCGAAGAAGCCTTGCGCGGCGGGCTTGTCCGCTCGCTCCACGCGCCGGCCGATCTGCTTCCCGCCGCGCGTGCACTGGCCATGGAAATTGCCCAGAACACTAGCGCCGTGTCGGTCGCGATGACCCGGGCCATGCTTTGGCGCCTACCCAGCGCGCCGCACCCGATGATGGCCCACCGCGTCGATAGCCGCGCGATCTATCGACTATCCAAAGGCGCCGACGCGCAGGAAGGTGTGCAAAGTTTCCTCCAAAAGCGGCCGGCTTCCTTCCCCGCGAAGGTTTCGGCGGATATGCCCGATTTCTATCCTTGGTGGGAAGAACCAGCCTTCGAATGAGCCAGCCGCGGATCGAGCCTGCCCCCGAAGCGCCACCGGGCGCCCGCGCGCTGTTGCTCGAAACTGCTTCGGCGATCATGCGTGAAGGCGATATCGTCGACATTTCGCTGAGCGAACTGAGCCTGCGATCGGGGCTGAATTCGGCGCTGGTGAAGTACTATTTCGGCAACAAGGCCGGATTGATGAAAGCGCTCCTCGACCGCGACATGGCGGCGATCACCCACAGCGTCGATGCGCTCGTCGCCAAGGATTTCGACCCCGAAACCAAGCTGCGCCGGCATCTGTCGCGGATGATCGACACCTTCTACGCCACCCCCTACCTCAACCGGCTGCTGATGCGGCTGGTCCGTGACAGCGACCCGCCCGAAGCTCAGCGGATCGCGGAGACATACCTGAGCCCGCTTTATGCCGCCTACGACCGGCTGATCGCTGACGGGGTCAAGGCCGGAGTGTTTCGCGATATCGATCCGCAACTGTTCTACTTCACGGCCACCGGCGCCGCCGACCGCTTCTTTTCGGCCCGCCTCGTGCTGCGTCACTGTTTCGATCAGGACACCCTGACCGAGGAACTGCGCGATCGCTACCGCGCGCACACGATCGATTTCATCATGGCCGGGATCCTCACGCAGAAATGAGCGGGGCGCGATGAGCGAGGTCGTTCTGCACGATTACTGGAGGTCTTCGGCTGCATACCGCGTGCGGATCGTGCTCAATCTGAAGGGCGTGAACTATACATCCCACCCGGTCGATCTATCGCAGGGCGACCATACCAGCGACGATTTCCTCGACCTCAACCCCCAAGGTCTGATCCCGGCGCTTCAAATCGATGGCCATGTTCTGTCGCAATCCCTGGCGATCATCGACTACCTCGACGCAAAATTCGAACAGCCGCGGATGGTCAGCTCCGATCCGCTCAGCCGCTCGCGCACCCTGGCGCAGGCCCTGGTGATCGCGGCGGACATTCACCCGCTCAATAACCTCCGCGTCCTCAATTACTTGCGCGCCAATCTCGGGCTCGGGGCGGAAGGGGTCGAGCGTTGGATCCACCAGTGGATGACGAGCGGGTTTGCGGCGCTGGAGGCACAGGCTCCAACGGATGGGATTTTCGGCGGTGACGCGCCCAACCTTGCGGATATTTGTCTTGTTCCACAGCTCTATAGTGCGCGCCGGTTCGAAGTCCCGCTCGGCGAATTCCCCAAGCTGGTCCGTGTCGATGAAGCCCTGCGCGAAATCGAGGCGATTGCCGCAGCCGCACCCGAGGCCGTCAATCCCGGTTAGCCCGGCAGGTTACGCATCCGCCGCCTTGCCTTTGCATCCGGTTGCACTAGAAACTTGACCTGAATGGCCCCCCCGATCGCCCGACTTGCCGATTTCCTGCCCTATCTGCTGTCGGTAACCTCGAATGCCGTCAGTGCGCGGATTGCCGAGGAATACCGCACGCGGTTCGGCCTCAAGATTCCCGAGTGGCGCGTCATGGCAATTCTCGGCGATGCCGGCCCGCAAACCCAGCGGGCACTCGTCGGCGCCACGTTGATGGATAAAGTCGCGGTCAATCGCGCGTGCCGCTGCCTGGAGGACCGCCGGCTGATCGCGCGCACGCCAAACGACAGCGACGGCCGCTCGCATCACCTCGGGCTCACGCCCTCGGGGCAGGCGATGCACGGCGAGATCATGCCGCTCGCGCTCGACATGGAACGGCGCATGTTCGGCGCATTATCCCCAGCGGAACGCGACCAGTTCAAGACCTTGCTCGCGCGGATTTCCGCAAAGGCCAAACCGGACAGAGCGGCGGATTACGCCGGCAACGAGGGATAGAGCGATGAAACTGGCATCATTACCCCAAGGCCGCGACGGGCGCCTGATCGTCGTCTCGCACGATCTCGCGTGGTACGCCGACGCCGATCACATCGTCCCCACGCTTCAGGCTGCGCTCGACAATTGGGACGAGCACGCGCCGGCGCTCGCCAGCCTGGCGGTGGAGCTCGATCACGAAGCGGTCCCGCGCAAGCGGTTTCACGAGCGCGAGGCTGCGGCGCCGCTGCCGCGTGCGTACCAATGGGTCGACGGTTCGGCGTATGTGAACCACGTCGAACTGGTGCGGCGCGCGCGCGGTGCCGAATTGCCGCCGAGTTTTTGGCACGATCCGCTGATGTACCAGGGCGGGAGCGACGACTTGCGCCCCGCGCGCTCCCCGATCGAACTCGCCGATCCCGCGTGGGGCTGCGACATGGAGGCGGAATTGTGCGTGGTCACCGGCGATGTCCCGCAGGGCGTTTCGGCGCGCGAAGCGCTGGCGCACATCCGCCTGGTCGGCCTGGTCAACGATGTCTCGCTGCGCAACCTCATCCCCGGTGAACTGGGCAAGGGCTTCGGGTTCGTTCAGGCCAAGCCGGCGAGCGCGTTTTCGCCGACATTCGTCACCCCGAACGCGCTTGGCGATGCCTGGCGCGGCGGCAAGCTGAACCTGCCTTTGTGCATCGATCTCAATGGTGCGCCATTCGGGCGGATCGAGGCGGGCGAGGAATGCACGTTCGATTTCGGCGCGCTGATCGCCCATCTCGCCAAGACCCGCTGCATCGGCGCCGGCTCGATCATCGGGTCGGGCACGGTTTCGAACCGCGATCCCGATGGCTCGCCGGGTCGCCCGGTTGCGCAGGGCGGCCGCGGTTACGCCTGCATCGCCGAACAGCGGATGGTCGAGACGATCGCCGGCGGCGCCCCTGTCACGCAGTTCCTGAAGTATGGCGACGTCGTCCGGATCGATATGCGCGATGCGCGCAACCACAGCATCTTCGGCGCGATCGAGCAGGAAGTCGTCGCCCCGTAAGCCCGGTCTGACGGAAGCGGTTTCCCGCCCCCGCCAGCTAAGAGCTTACTGGCCGGGTTTGGCCGCGAAAGCGTCGGAGATCGAACACGCTGCCGGGCCCAGAATGACGATGAACAGCACCGGCAGGATGAACAGGATCAGCGGAACGGTCATGATCGCGGGCAGCCGCGCAGCCTTTTCTTCGGCGCGCATCATGCGGTCGTTGCGGAACTCGGCGGAGAGAACCCGCAACGCCGACGCCAGCGGCGTGCCGTAGCGCTCGGTCTGGACCATCGTCGTCGTGACCCCTTTCACCGCCTCGAGATTGACGCGGTAGGCGAGGTTTTCGAAAGCTTGGCGGCGCTCGCTGAGAAACGAGAGTTCGATGGCGGTCATCGAAAATTCGTCCCCAAGCTCGGGGTAGGCGCGGCCGAGTTCGCGAGCGACCCGGTTGAACGCGGCATCGACGGTGAGCCCGGCCTCGGCGCAGATCACGAGCAGGTCGAGCGCATCGGGCAAGCCCTTGCGGATCAGATCGGTGCGCTTCTTGATCTTGTTGGCCAGGAACAGGTCGGGGCCCTTGTATCCGATACCTACGGCCATCGCGAACGCGGCAAAGCGCTTCATGCTGCCCCAGTCGGGGAAGAAGTTTGACCAATAGACCACCGCGGCCACGAGTGTCCCGAGGACGATCGGCAAGATCATGCGGGCGAAAATGACCGCAACTGCGAGTTCCTTGCGGCGGATGCCGGCTTGGGCGAGTTTTTGCTGAACGACTTTGACCTGGCTGTCCTGCAGCACTTTCAGCGTCGACAGCGTATCGCGCATCTTGTCGGTGGTATCGGTCTTGCGGATCAGGCTGGCGCGCTTCTTGGCGCTACCCGTGGTGATCCCCGCCTTGAGCTGTTCGCGGCGTTCGTTCAGCGCCTTGACCCGCTTGGCCATGGGATCGCGTACCGTGATCGCCGTGTAGATCGCGAACATGACGGCGAGCGTGGCGACGGCAATCAGGATCGTGCCGACCAGGATGACGTCGAAGCCGAGCAGCGTGGGACCGGGCGGGGTGTGCAACATGAGTTTTCTCTATCCCTCGCTCAGATCTCGAAGCTGACCATTTTGGCCATGATGAAGGCGCCGATCGCCATCCACGTAAAGCCGCCCAAGCCAGTGACGATTAGCCGGTCGTCGGTAAAGAACCCGGCCAGGTAACTGGGATTGATCCACCAGATCATCGAGAACACCAGGAACGGCAGCGATCCGACGATGTAGGCCGAGGCTTTGGATTCCGAGCTCATGGCCCGGATTTTGAGCTTCATCTGCGCGCGCATGCGCAGCACGTTGGCGAGGTTGGAAAGCGTTTCGGCAAGGTTGCCGCCGGTCTCGCGCTGAATTGCCAGGGTAATCACGAAGAAGCTGAATTCGGCGGTGTTGAGACGGTCCGCGGTTTCCTGCAGCGCGTCTTCCATCGTGCGTCCGATCCGGATCCGCTCGGTAACCATCTTGAATTCTTCGCCGACCGGTCCGGGAACCTCGCTCGCGACCACGCCGAGCGTCTCGCTGACCGGCAGGCCCGAGCGCAGTCCGCGGACCAGCAGCTCGATGGCTTCGGGAAATTTGACCGTGAACGCGTTGGCGCGCTTTTTGATGAAGAAGTTGACGACCATGTGCGGCAGCCCGGCACCGATGAACAGGCCGACCCCCAAAGACAGCAAGGCTGCCCCCGACTTCAGGTACATGACCACGGTGACGAACAGCGCGATACCGAGTGACGCGTAGATGTACTGGGTGAAGGTCCATGGCTTGCCCGTGCGATGGAGCCGCAGGATGAGCGCCTCGAGCCGCGAACCCGAACCCGCGATGTGGTGCATCTTGGGCTTGCGTGCGGCCAGGGCCTTGCGCATCTGCGCCTCGACCTTGTCGTTGGCGCTTTCGGAGTGGCGAAAACGCACAGCCTGAAGCCGGCGCGCGCCTTCCTTGGCCGGCGATGGGCCAGAGATGATCATCGCACCGACGACCATCAAGGCCATCAGTCCGGCGGCCACCATCAACAGCTGGATCATGTTCATCGCGGCGCTTCGCTTCCTTCAATGACCGCCGGGGCGGTCGCGGGGGCCGGGTCGGTCTGCACCGTCCGGACCCCCCTCGAACGTGTCAGGCGTCAGACGATATCTTGCTGGCGGCGGACGGCTTCTTGGCCAGCATCGATTTGAGATCGAACTTGCCGAGCAGCGACTTCTTGGCGACCGGACGGACTTCGCTGAGGTCCTCGTCGCCGACCCCGATGATCGCCGAAGCGAGGTCCTGGATCGTGGAACCCGCTTTCGAACTGCGGTTGGCGTCGGCGAAAGTTTGGCCGAGCTTGGCAGCGTTCGCGGCGGCCTTGATGTCGTAGGGAATCGTGAAATCGATCTTGCGTTCGATCGAAGCCTCGAAATCGGCGCGGCTGATCTCCGAAACACCGGCCTGCACCTTGTTCGCGACGACGAGCGGCCGGGCGTGGGCTGCGTTGGTCTTTAGCCACGACAGGATGCGGATGGCGTCGCGCGCTGAGGCAAGCGTCATCTCGGTCACCACCAGCACGACATTCACATCGGCCAGCAAATGCGGAAAATTGATCAGCATGTTGCGGGGCAGATCGACCACCGTCATTTCGAATGCCTGGCGGAATTCTTCCTCGAGCTGCACGAAAGCCGAACCATCGGTCATCAGCGGCGCACTGATCGGTGCCTCGGCCGAGAGGATGGCAAGGTTGTCGTTGGCGCGGATCATGGCGCGTTCGATAAACAGTCCGTCGATCCGGCTGGGGTTCTCGATAGCGTCGGTCAAGCCGCGTCCAGGCTCGAGATCGAGCGCAAGCGCGCCGGTTCCGAAATGGACGTCGAGATCGAGCAAGGCGGTGGGCAGCTTGTGGTCGCTGCTGAACAGCCACGCGAGCGACGTTGCCAGGGTCGATGCCCCGACCCCGCCGCGGGTGCCGACCACAGCGGTCGAGATGTGTTTGCGCGCGGTCGACGGATCGCTGTGCTTGGGTGCGGCGAAGATCGCCTGGGCCTGCACCAGCGAATCGCGGACTTGCCCGGGCGAAAGCGGCTTAAGCAGATAATCGTGGATGCCGCTGGCAAGCAGATCGCGGTAAAGCCGGACGTCGTTGACTTGGCCGACCGCGATAACGACGGTGCCCGGCTCGCAGACCTCGGCAAGACCGTTGATGTCATTGAGCGGGTCGCCGCTTTCCGACAGATCGACCATCAGGATGTTGGGGCTCGCGGTGATCGACAACGACTGGACCGCGTTGCGCAATCCGCCCTTGTTGCACTTTTCGGGCTGCCAGCCCATTTCGATGACGACGGGGCGCAGCACGTCGAGCGCGGCTTCGTCGCAGATGAAGGCGGCGAAAGCGTCGCGGGTGCCCGTGGCTCCCGGTTTCCAAGGCGCGTTCATCGGTTATTTCCCCCCTTCGGTCGAAGTCTGCTTCAGCCCTGCTTCACCGGTCGGCTTGGCATCGCGGTAGCTCGTGATCGCCTTGGTCGAGCTCATCACGACGGTCTCGCCGGTGCCCGAAGCGCCGCGGATCAGATGTTCGGGATCGGCGACCATCGAGGCGAGATTACTGTTGACCGCGCAGCCATATCCGGAGCTCGTGGCGTTGTTGAAGTTGAAGTCCGACTTGGATGACCAATCGGGGCAACCGGGAACCGAGGCCAGCGTGCGGGACACAACGACACGCACGGTGCCCGCGCTGAGCGCGCCACTGGTGATCGGAACTTCGTTGCCGACCAGCAGGCCGTGGCGGCCGGCGATGCCCTCGATCGAATCGCGCGTCGCCGCGCTCGAGAGTGGATCGTCGATCGCAATTTTGTCGCCATACCGCAGGTCCATGGCCTCGAACCAGCCGGCCAGGCGGCGCTGTTCGGCCTGGGTCAGTCCCGAAGGTCCGCTGGCCAGGTCAAGGGTATAGTTGGTCCGCTGCACCACCGGCTGGTGGATGCTGTCGAGCGAGCGGTTGGTGGCCATTCCCGCACAACCGGTCAGCGACAGGCCGGCGGCAGCAGCGAAGAGGACCGGCGCTTTGGCCATGATACGAAAAGGCATGATCTGGTCCTCGCTCAATTCAGGGTGAAGCCGGGGGCCGGAGCAGCCCCGGCAGCCGATGCGGTGCGCGGGACGGCGTGCGGATCGCGGCTATGCGCCTGAACCGCGCCCGCGGGCGGAGTAAGTACGGTAGGGGCCGGAGCGGCAAGCGCGCCAACGGTCGGGCCGGTCGCAGCCGCATCGGGTGCAGCGTGCGGAACCGGACGCGTCACTCCAGAGCGGCCATCGTTGTCCATGTTCCCCAGCATCTGCTGGAGCATGTTCGGCGACTGGAAGCCGTCGGTCGGCAGCTTGATCTCGTTGCCGTTGACGGGGTTTACCAGGTATGGCGTGACCACGATCACCAGCTCGGTTTCGCCCTTGCGGAAGTTGGTCGAGCGGAACAGCGCGCCGATCACCGGAAGATCGCCGGCGCCCGGGGTCTTCTTGAGCAGGTTCTGCGAACTGTTCGACATCAGCCCGGCGATCATGAAGCTTTGGCCCGAGCCGAGCTCGACGGTCGTCTCGGCGCGGCGGATCGTCAGCGCCGGAACCGAGAAGCCGTTAAGCACGACCGCGCCTTGGCTCGACAGTTCGGACACTTCGGGACGGACCCGCAGCGAGATCCGGCCATTGGCCAGGACCGTGGGCGTATACGCAAGGCTGACCCCGTATTTGCGATATTCGATCGAGGTCGAGCCGAGGCCCTGGCTGATCGGCACGGGGAACTCGCCGCCCGCCAGGAAGTCGGCGGTTTCACCCGAAAGCGCGGTGAGGTTGGGGTTGGACAACGTCGTCACCAAGCCCATCGTCTCGCCCAGGTCGAGCGCTGCGAGCAGGTTGAGGCCAAGCAGGCGGCCTGCCCCGGCGATGGTCGAGCCGATCGCGATCGGGCTGACCGAGGTTGTCGGAACGCTCAGATAACGGCCCGGATTGGCGGGATCGGGAATGGTGACCGAAGTTGCGCCCGCGCCATTGCCAAGCGCCCCGTTTATGGGGTTGCCCGGCAGCGCGGTGTTGGGGATGTAGGGCGAGGAAAACGTGCGTCCAGCCTGGCCGAGCCCGAACTGGAAACCGCTGCTGTTGTCGATGGTCGACAGATTGACCCCGACATCGCGCACGAACGAGCGGCTGACCTCGGCGATCCGAACCTGCAGGTTGACCTGCAGCGGGGTCGCCATGCGCAGCCGCGAAACGACGTTGGTCGTCGCCCCGACATAGGCTTGCACCAGGCGCTGGGCTTCCGCGGCGTCTTCGGGCGCGGCTATCGTTCCGGTCAGCAGGACCATGTTGTTCATCGTCGAGACGGTGATGTTGGCGTCGGGCATTGCGAGCCGCAGCATCTGATCAACGCTGTCGATGTTCGACCCGACGCGCACGTTGGCCGACCAGATGACTTGGCCCGCAGCGTTGCTGGCGTAGACCGTGGTCTCGCCGCCGGACTTGCCGAAGACGTAGATCTGGCTGGCCGATTTCACCTGGACGTCGGCGATCTTGTCGTCGGCGACGAACACATCGGCGAGGCGCCCCGGAACGGTGACCAGCTGGCCGCGTCCGATCGAGATTGCCATGTCGGTGGCCGGACGCTGAACCGTCTGGGCATGCGCGGCCTGCGGCAGCAGGCTCAGCGGTGCCGCGACACATGCGGCAGTGAGCAGTGAACTTATCAGGCGGCGCTTCATGGTCTTGCCCCTCGAAACCGGTTCGTTGGCGGTTGTGGTGAATTTGGTCATGTTACCGGCTCCCGACCGACACGCTGACCGTGTCCTTGCCGCGGGTTACCCGGACAACCGGGCCGGCGGCCTGCACGCGGACAACTCCGCCGCCGCTCGCTGCCACCGCGCTGGGCGGCGCAACGAAGCCGGGCTGCGGCGCATAATGCGTCGTGGGGATCGAGCGGCGCTGGAAGCGCGACACGTCGCCGCCGGTTACGAAGGTCGAGCCGCCGTCTTGCGGGTGGTTCAAGGCTTCGCGTAGCAGCTTGTCCTGCTGCTCGTGCGTGGCGCCTTCGGGAACCGTTACCTGGCCCGTGGCGATGGCATGGTCGAGATCGCTCTGGCTGTCTGCAATCGAACGCAGGGTCAGGCTGAGCGTGCCGATCGTTTGCGAAACTTCGATCTTTTCGGCGATCCGGGGGGTTACTTCGAGGGTGACCGTGCGGATCGCCTTGACCACGGTCTTGCCGTCGACAATCTCGTTCTGAGTAGATTGATCGGTGGCCAGCACGCGCAGGTTACGCAGGAAGGTTTCAGCGGCACGCAGTGCTTCGCCGTCATCTCCGCCGCCCTTGACCGTCTGGGTCAACAGCAGATCGACGTGATCGCCGGGGAATACGAACCCGCCCACGCCGGTCTTGGCAGACACGGGAACCGTAATGGCGCGCATTCCCGGTCCAAGCGCGGCAGCGAGGAAGCCGCGATCCCCGGGGGCGACCAGCGCACCCTGGGTGACCGGTTGACCGGCCGTGACGGGGAAGCGAACGACCGTGCCCAGCAGCTTGTTCATGTCGGCCTCGCCGTCGATGAAGTATGCGTCCTGGACCATTTCCTTGGGCCACAGCTGATATCCAACCGAATCGGCCGTAATGATCGTGCCCACGGGGAGCGAGCGCTGCGCGACGAGGACCTTGGGTCCGGTCTGGACCTGGACGGCTTCGGCCTTCGGCGCTGCCGCCCCGGCAAACATGCTCCGCGCGGCAAGCGCGGTCCCGATCGCGATAACCATCGCGCCGAGCAGCAACATCAGCTTCTTCCTGTCCATGGCTCTGGAGCCCCCCTGAATGCATCGGCCGATAACGGTGGCCGAAACTTGTCTTCGTGTTGCGTCCCCCATTGGGACCTAAATGGTTAAAATCCGGTTCACCCAAGACTGCTCGTCAACAGCGCGGGGCCCAGTATCCAGAGCCCGGCGGCAGAGATCGCCAGGCCGTATGGGATCGGCAGCTTGCGGCGCTGATTGCGCGAAATGATGGCGGCGCCCGATATCAGCAGCGCGAAAAGCGCGACCACGGCGCCGGCTACCAAAACGCCGCCAAACCAGCCGGGCGCGATCGCTGCGGCAAGCCGGCTCACGTCGACCGGCGCCATGCCGTTAAGCAGGCCGATTACGTAAAATGAAAAACCAACCCACAGCGCTGCGCCGAGTGCAGCGACGAAGCGCTGGCGGCTCTGTTCGGGAGTTAGCGAAGTGTTGCGTACACCGGCGACGATCGACATCGCTCCGCCGACGATCGACATCATGAACAGGAGTTGGAAATAGGGCGCAGGCGGCAGCCACAGCGCCAGCGCGACGAGGAGTTTGACGTCGCCCCCGCCCATCCCGCCGCGCGCGAAAAGCACGGCCGCAACAAGAAAAGTCGCCGCTGCCAAAGCAAACTGCCAGGCGATCCCGCCCAGCGACAGGCTTGTCGCCCACCAGAACAGCGGGGCACACGCAGCCACTGCCGCGGTCAGCCAATTGTCGATCTGGCGCCGGCGCAAGTCGGTGAACGCGGCCAAAAGCAGCGCGATTGCCAAGCATCCCTGCAATCCGTAGATGAAACCACCGTCCGGCATCGTTGCCCCCTGATCCCCGGGTGGCAGCTGTAAGCGGCAGGGCTTACCAAAAAGTAACCAACCGGCTGAGGACGGAATTAGGGACGTGCAAGTGGTTTCGGGATCAGACGCGCCTTTGCAATGTGCGGTGGCGGATCGCAGGTCGATACCCGCCACGGCGATCGAGAGCGGGTGGCGCACCGGTGATGGTGCGATCATCCGCCGGATCGACTGGCGAGCAGTCGGAACCCGCCGCGGCGCGCTGCTGTTCCTCCCCGGACGCGGCGATTTTTACGAGAAGTATCTGGAAACGCTCGCGCATTGGGCGGACCGCGGGTGGCAGGTGACGGCGCTCGACTGGCGCGGCCAGGCGGGGTCGGGGCGGCTCGGCAGCGATGCGGTGACCGGGCATATCGAGGATTTCGCGAAGTGGGTCGATGACCTCGCCCAGTTCTGGGAGACCTGGAGCGCCGCGAGCCCGGGGCCGCACGTTCTTGCAGGTCACTCGATGGGCGGCCATTTGGTCCTGCGTGCGGCCGCCGAGAAGCGCGTCGCTCCCGCGGCGCTGGTGCTCTCCGCGCCGATGCTCGGGTTCGGCGGGCACGGGGTTCCCGCCGCCGTGATGCACGGCGCGGCGCGGCTGATGACGCGGCTCGGCGACCCGCGGCGTCCGGCGTGGAAGTGGAGCGAAAAACCGGGCGAGGTTCCTGCAACCCGCGCCGCATTGCTGACCCATGACGCCGACCGTTATGCCGATGAACTATGGTGGCGCGAGGCGCGCCCCGAACTGGTCATGGGGCCAGGAAGTTGGGGCTGGGTCGAGCGGGCTTATGCGTCGATGCGCGGACTCGCGCGGCGCGGCGTGCTCGAGGCCGTTCGTATTCCGGTGTTCATTGCCGCAACCGACAACGACAAGCTGGTGGATTTTGCGGCGATCGCGCGCGCCGCGGCCCGGTTGCCGAACTGCACATTCCTGCATTTGGGCAGTGAAGCGCATCACGAACTTTTGCGTGAGGCGGACCCGGTGCGCGACAAGGTCATCGCGGCAATCGACGCGTTCCTCGAAGTCGTCGCGCGCTGAGCTCGCAGGTGCGCGCGCGTTACGATATCGCGATCATCGGCGCGGGGATCGCGGGGGCATCGCTCGCGGCGGAGATCGGCACCTCGGCCAGTGTCATCGTGCTCGAGGCGGAGTCCGTGCCGGGATACCATGCGACCGGGCGTTCGGCGGCGTTCTGGACCGAGAGCTATGGCGGGGCGGGGGTCCAGCCGCTGACGACCGCGTCGGGTGCATACCTGCAAGTTGGCGGGTTCCTTACTAAGCGCGGGGCGCTGACGATCGCCCGCGAAGGCGATGAGGCGCGGCTTGAAGCTTTCGCGGCGCAGTTCGCCGCGCTCGGGGTTCGCGTCGAAATGCTCGATCGCGCGCGCCTGGAAGCGGTCATGCCCGGGTTGAAACCGGGCTGGGCCAGCGGCGCTTTCGAGCCGGACTGCAGCGACATCGATGTCGCCGCATTGCACCAGCACTACCTGGCGGCGGCGCGGCGCGCCGACACGCACATCGTGTGCAACGCCCGCTTGATCGCGGCCATGGACGATCGATCATGGCGCCTGGAACTTGCCGACGGGCGGACGATTATTGCGGACATCCTGGTCGATGCCGCGGGCGCCTGGGCCGACGAAGTCGCCGCGATCGCCAAGGTGCGGCCGCTGGGCATCGCTCCCTTGTTGCGGACGGTCGCGCAAATCCGGACCTCGCCGCCGCCGCCCGCGGCCTTGCCGCTCGTTCTCGATCTGGACGAACAGTTCTATTTCAAGCCCGAATCGGGAAAGGTGTGGCTGAGCCCGCACGACGAAGTGCCCAGCCCCCCCTGCGATGCTGGAGCGGACGAACTGGGAGTCGCGCAAGCGATCGCCCGGTTCGGCGAGGTGGTCGACTGGACCATCGAGCGTGTCGAACACCGCTGGGCCGGCTTGCGGTGCTTCGCTCCCGATCGCCTTCCGGTGTATGGCTTCGATCCTGCCAACCCGCGATTCTTCTGGTGCGCCGGGCAGGGCGGCTTCGGAATCCAGACCGCCCCTGCCGCGTCGCGGATGGCGGCTGACCTGCTCCTGGGACGGCCGATCGGGACGGTCGATCCGCATGCTTATCGTCCGTCACGCTTCGGCTAGATGGGCAACCAAAGCAGACGTGGCGGCCTTTAGGGATGCCAGGTCAGGCGCGTAGCGCGGCGTCGCTTGCCAGGCGATCTGCGCGCTCATTCTCGGCATGGCCGCTATGCCCGCGGACCCAGCGCCAGGTCACCCGGTGCGGTTTTACGGCGGCGATCAGTTCATGCCACAAATCGGCATTGCGGACGGGCTGCTTGCTGGAATTGATCCAGCCGTTGCGCTTCCATCCGGCGACCCATTTGGTCATCCCGTCCATGACGTAGCGGCTGTCGGTATGCAGGGTGACCTCGCATGGTTCGATCAGCGCCTCGAGCGCGCGGATCGCGGCGGTCATCTCCATGCGGTTGTTTGTGGTGTCGGCATCCGAGCCGGAGAGCTCTTTCTCATGCACACCCATGCGCAGGATCGCGCCCCAACCGCCCGGTCCGGGGTTGCCCTTGCACGCGCCGTCGGTGAAAATCTCGACTGTCTTCATATCCTTCATTTAGCTGCCGGGTCGGCAAAGAACAGCCCCGCTGCGTCGCTCTGCCGATAGCGTTCGAGACGGCGGGCGAAGGCGAGGGGGTCTTTTCGCGTCACCAGCGCTCCTGCCGGGGTATGCATCCAGTCCCAGGCTCGGGTCAGCAGGAACCGCAGTGACGCTCCGCGCGCCAGCACCGGCAAAGCGGCGCATTCGGCTGGAAGAAGCGGCCGCTGCGACTGGTATCCTTCCACAAGCGCCCGGCCGATCGCGGTGTCGCACGAAGCGCCGCTGGCATCGAAGCTCCACGCGGCGTGAGTTACCGCCAGATCGTAGGCATAGCTGTCATTGCAGGCGAAATAGAAGTCGATCAAACCGGTCACCCGGTCGCCGAGCATGAGGACGTTGTCGGGAAATAGATCGGCATGGATGACACCTTCGGGCAAGCCCGCTGGCCAGTGGGCATCGACATCGTCGAGTGCTGCAGCGACTTGGTCGGCCAGGCCCGCGGCGACGCTCTCCAGCCCAGAAAATCCGCAGTTTTGCGCCAGTTCTCGCCAACCCGCTCGCTCCAGATCGTTGGCCCGAGCCACCCCGAAGTCTGCCCCGGCGAGGTGAATCCGGGCAAGCGCCGCGCCGACCGAAAAGCCTTGCGCCGGGGTTGGGCTTCCGACCGAAACCCCGGGAAGAAATTCGATCAGCGCGATTGCCTTGTCGCCGAGCATCCGGAACGCGGCGTCGCCCCGGTCATGGATCGTGCGCGGAACGCTGCATCCCCGGGCGGCCAGATGGTCCAACAATCCGAGGAAGAAGGGAAGGTCGGCAACTTCTACCCGCTTTTCGTACATCGTCAGGATGAAGCGCTGGGTTACCCCGCTTCGGCCCGAAGTTTCGATCAGCCAGTTGCTGTTGGAGACACCCTCGGCGATGCCCTTGGCCGAAATCAGGGTGCCGACATCGAATTCGGCGATGAGCCCGCCCAGCGTCTCGGAGCCAAGATCGGTGTAGACCGCCACCGCTCGCGCTGCTCAGGCCGTAAGCTGGCGGGGCAGCTTGAACACGATCTTTTCCTCCGCGACGACGACTTCCTCTTCCGAAACCGTGCGCCAGCCGGCAATCCGGTCGACGACTTCGCGCACGAGCGCCTCGGGCGCGGACGCCCCTGCGGTCAGCCCAAGCGTCTTGATACCGTCGAGCCAATCGGGCGCGATCTCGCTGGCCCGCTGGATTAGCCGGGCCGGTGTGCCGCAGCGCTCGGCGACCTCGACCAGCCGCACCGAATTCGAACTGTTCGGCGCTCCGATGACCAGCACCAACTGACAGCGTGGGGCTATCGCCTTGACTGCCGCCTGGCGGTTCGATGTGGCATAGCAGATATCCTCGGCCTTCGGGCCGACGATCCCCGGAAAGCGGGCACGTAACGCCGCGACGATCTGCGCCGTATCGTCGACAGACAAAGTCGTCTGGGTGAGGAATGCAAGCGCGGTGCCGGGCTGAAAAGTGAGCGCGGCGACATCGGCGACATCCTCGATCAAGGTTATCGAGCCCTCGGGCACCTGGCCGATCGTGCCGATGACCTCGGGATGGCCGCGGTGGCCGATGAACAGGATGTGCCGCCCGGCTTCGATCTGGCGTTCGGCCTGGCGGTGGACCTTGCTGACCAGCGGGCAGGTCGCGTCGAGCCATTCGAGCCCGCGCAAGGTCGCCGCGGCAGGCACCGCCTTGGGCACGCCGTGCGCGCTGAACACCACCGGAGCGCCAGCGGGAACGGCGTCCAGCTCTTCGACGAACACAGCACCCTTGGCCCTCAGTTCATCCACGACGTGGCGATTGTGAACGATCTCATGGCGGACGTAGACGGGCGCGTCGTACTTGGCGATCGCCCGCTCGACGATCTCGATCGCCCGGTCCACACCCGCGCAAAACCCGCGAGGCGCGGCGATCAGCAGCTCCAGCGGAGGCCGCGCGGCGAGGTCGGAAAGCGGCAATGGAGCGTTCATTATCGCGCCTCTAGCGCTTTGCTGCGGGTGCCGCTAGGGCAGGCGCGACGATGGCCAAGGACGTTTCGATGATCGCTCGCTCACGCTTCAATCCCGGGTTGGCCGTTGCCGTGTTGCTTTGCGGGACTGCACTGGTGGCCGGCTGCAAGTCGACCGGCGATCTCGTCGTCGATGAGGGTGTCGGGATCAGCGCGGTCCGCGGCGCTTGCCCGGCGGTCGGCATTCCCGATTACACTGGCGATATCACGACATTCAGCGTTCCGGGCAACACCACCGCGGCGGCGCTCGACCTGACCGCATCGATGACCAATGTCCGGACCCAATGTAACGACAGCGGCGCAAAGGTCTATTCGGCTTCGACATTCGATGTCCTGGGGCGCCGGTCGGATGTCCGCGGCGCACGGCGGGTCGAATTGCCCTATTTCGTGACCGTCCTGCGCGGCGGGACCGCCGTCATCTCCAAGCGTGTCGGCACCGTCACGCTCGATTTCGCCGATGGCCAGGAACGCGCTCAGGCGCACGGCCAGGCGAGTGCCTATGTCGATCGGGCCGAGGCAACTCTGCCCGCGGAAATTCGCCAGCGGATTGTTCGCAAACGCAAGGCCGGCGATGCCGATGCCGCGATCGATCCGATGACCGAACCCGACGTTCGCGCTGCCGTAGCGCGCGCGACTTTCGAAGTGCTCGTCGGTTTTCAGCTCAACGAGAGCCAGCTCTCGTACAACGCGACCCGCTGATCCGCGGGCAACCGCTGGCGCAGTTCCAAATTGCGCGCAAAGCGGCTAGGCGCGCGCCATGTCCCAAACTGCTCTGCCCAACCAAGCCGCGCCAACGCTTTACACCGCCTATTCGGTGCACGTTCGCGCGGCGCTCGACCGCCTTGTCGCCGCCGGGCGCTTGCCGGCGGGATTATCGTACGAGGCCGTAACGGCCGAGCCGCCCCGCGATCCGGCGCACGGCGATCTGTCGACCAATGCCGCGATGGTCCTGGCCAAGCCTGCGGGTTTGAATCCGCGCGCTTTGGCCGAAGCGCTGGCGGAAGAACTCGGCGCCTTGCCCCAGGTCACCTCTGCCGAGGTTGCCGGGCCCGGGTTCATCAATCTGCGGATCGCACCCGCCGCCTGGCTGGACGAGCTGCGCGCCATCGCGGCGGCGGCGGCCGACTACGGCCGGTCGGCGCGCGGCGCGGGCACAACCGTGAACATTGAGTACGTTTCGGCCAATCCCACCGGACCGATGCACATGGGCCATTGCCGCGGCGCAGTCGTCGGTGATGCGCTGGCCTCGCTGCTCGAGTTTGGCGGGCACAAGGTCATCCGCGAATACTACGTCAACGATGCTGGCGGTCAGGTCGATACGCTCGCCCGTTCGGTCCATCTGCGGTACCGCGAAGCGCTCGGCGAGAATGTCACGATACCCGAGGGGCTGTATCCCGGCGAATACCTGATCCCGCTCGGAACCGAGCTCGCCGCCGAATTCGGCCAGCGGTTTGCAGCGGCACCCGAGAGCGAATGGCTCGCACCGTTCCGCACCCGCGCGGTTGCCGCGATGCTGGCAATGATCCGCGCCGATCTTGCGCTGCTCGGCATTCACCACGATGTGTTTTCATCCGAAGCCGAGCTCCAGGCGGCGGGCAAGCCGGCCGAGGCGGAGGCGTGGCTGCGCGCGCACGATCTGGTTTACGATGGCGTCCTCGAGGCGCCCAAGGGCAAGACGTTGGACGACTGGGAGCCGGTCGAACTGCCGCTGTTCCGTTCGACCCGGTTCGGCGACGATCAGGACCGCCCGATCCGCAAGTCCGATGGCAACTGGACTTATTTCGGCGCCGACCTCGCCTATCATTTCCAGAAAGCCGCGAGCGCCGATGCGCTGATCGACATCTGGGGGGCTGATCACGCGGGCACGGTCAAGCGCATCCGCGCCGCGGTCACCGCGCTGACCGCGGGTAACCTTGGCGGAGGCGCCGGGCAGGCCAAACCATTCGACGTGAAGCTCGTCCAGATGGTCCAACTGCTGCGCAATGGCGAGCCGGTGAAGATGTCCAAGCGCAGCGGCAATTTCGTGACGCTGGCCGATGTGGTCGAGGAAGTGGGCAAGGATGTCGTCCGCTTCACGATGCTGACACGCAAGCCCGAAGCACAGATGGACTTCGATTTCGCCAAGGTGGTCGAGGCGTCGAA
>JANXSP010000149.1 GCA_025356575.1 Novosphingobium sp. | reverse complement strand
CCGATAGACCCAGGACCGCGCGCCCGTTTCCTTGACCAGCAAGTGCAGCCCGCCGCCGTCTGCATGGCGACCAGCTCTTGCGCTCTTCACTGCCAGAGGCGTTAGCGCGTTGCTCAGCTTCCTTGGCATCCCTGCCTCCCGTTCCCATAACCGCTCCCCGATACTAGGCCGGTTTTATGGGAACGCAACCGGACATCGCCGGACGGCTGGGGGAGCGATTATCATCAAAACCATAGGACTTGTGCTATTTATCGGACTGCGATCGGATATGAGCGGATGATAATTTGTCGGACACCCTGTCCGCCAGATTGGGATTGCTCCGTTCCCGCAACCGCTCGTTAGTTCGAACACGCATATTGGGGCCCAATGCAGCGCTCGCCTGGTGAGCGTTTATGCCAAAGTAACCGTTCCGTCGTAGCTCCTCCACGCTTGGAGGACGACGCCGGTGACAGCCATCAAACAGCAAGCTCTCTACGTAACGCGCGAGCTGATCGGAACGCTGGGTAAAGTTGCGATCGCACTGGCGGTGTTCGCCGCGGTCATCGTTGGCTTTGACCATGCCGTTACAAGCCGAGCCAATGCAATGCTGGTGAGGCAGCCGCTGCCTGACCAGACGGCTTCGAGTGACTGCGCTATCTGGTTTGTCGGAAGTTCTTCGATGAGCCGGTGGACAACGTTGCCACGCGACATGGCCCCCTGGTTAACGCACAACCGTGCGATCGGCGGCGCGACGCTCGACGAAATCAACCAGCGGTTCGTTCGCGATGAAAACCCGCAGGCGCCCCAGGCAATCGTTTTCTACGCCGGGGAAAACGACATCGCTTTCGGAACTTCGGTCACCAAAACGATTAATGCCTTTCGCGAGTTCGATAAGCGCAAGAAAGAACGGTTCGGAAACATCCCGCTGCTGTTCGTTTCTCTCAAGCCCTCACCCTTGCGATGGGAGCAGCGTGAAAAACAGCGAGTCGTAAATGAGGCGATCCAATTGATTGCACAAAATAGCAGCGATGTTTTCTTCGTCGATATGGCGCACCGGATTCTCGTCAACGGTCGCCCCGGCCCATTCTTCGGGGATGACGGGTTGCACTTCAACGAAGCTGGCTACCAGATACTCACAGAGGAAGTTCAGAAAGCGTTGCACGCAGACTTGCCGGCTCCCGTCGTAAGCCGCTGTACTTCCGCCGAGCGCCGGGTCTGAAACCAGTGGCGACGAACGTAAATTCACGTTTTGCCGGCCTTGATGCCTGGCGTGCC
Source organism: Novosphingobium sp. (assembly GCA_025356575.1). Taxonomy (GTDB): domain Bacteria; phylum Pseudomonadota; class Alphaproteobacteria; order Sphingomonadales; family Sphingomonadaceae; genus Novosphingobium. The sequence goes on along the minus strand of JANXSP010000149.1, from coordinate 3,903 downwards.
GGGCTGATGCTCTTCGGCGTGTTGTACCACGCAATGCCGCTTGGGCATGATCGCCCCCTCTTCACGGTGGTCGATTACCTCTCGTCCCATTTCCGGATGGGCGGTTTCTTTGCGATTTCCGGATTTCTCACCGGCGTAATCGCTAGCCGGCGGGATCGCCATGCGTGGGTCCAGATGCGGCTCGCGCGGCTGATCCCACCGCTGGTTACAGGTATTCTCATAACGGTGCCATCGATGGCGCTTCTCGCCCGGGGCGCTGGCCAGGGCTTCGCGCTTACCGGGCCGACGCTGTTCCAGTGGTTCCATTTGTGGTTTTTGCTGGCCCTGATCGTCTACCTCCCTGTCGCCTCCTGGCTTGCCTTCGGTCCCGCCTGCGATCGATTCTGCGAAATATTTATACGGTTGGGCCGGGCCGCCGGCTCACTGCAATTGGCGGTCATTTCCGCGCTCTCGCTTGCCTGTTTTGCTTTGCTGACGATCGGGGCCGAGCTGACGGCCGCGATTCCGTATGCCGACGCAACGGTGCTGAAGACCCTGCCCCTGATACTGTGCTACGCGCCGATCTATGCACTTGGCATTCTGTTCGGCCGAAACCGGGCTTTTTGCAGGGAATGCCTCGCCCCCAGGTGGAGCCTTTGTGGCGCGATTTTGGTATTGGTTGCCGTCGATCTGATCTTGGGTCGGTTGGCTGCATTCGATGGATCACCGGCACGGATCGTAATCGACGGTTTCGCTCGCGCGGCATTGCCGCTCGCGGGATCGTTCCTGATCCTTCGATCCGCCATCGGGATGCGCGAGGTGCCCGGGTGGGTGGCCCGATTGAGCGAGGCATCGATGACGATCTATATCGTTCATCTCCCGCTTGTCGTGGCGTTGCAGCATTTCACGCGCGAATTGCAGCTAGACCCGTATAGCCGTTACGCCTTCGTCGTGCTGACAGCAGGGCTGCTCTCTTTTGCCTTCCACAATCTTGCGGTTCGTCGATCCGCAACCCTGCGGCTGCTGTTCAACGGGCAAATACGCAATGTGGGCGCCCTGGCCGCCCGCCCATCCCATACCGCATGACGCCTCCGGCTTGATCGAAGCGGTTTAGCTGTTTCCAGCCGGATCGATCATGAAAAACAGGTGATCACTGGTCGGCTTGCTCCGCAGCGAACTCCTCGTCGGGGATCGCGATGGCGCGTTGGGGATCGCGGTCGCGCGGGTCTGTGCGCCAGCGGGGGCGCTGGTGGACCGGTTCGACCCCGGTGTCTTCGAACAGGACTTCGCTGTCGATCTCGTATTCCATCGGATATCCTCTCCAGCGCGAATACCCGTGAAACGCGGCGCAGTTCCGGTGCTAACGCTTTGGCAAGGCCCGCGTCCTAAGCACACGCGACCAAAGGAGAGCCGGGTGCGCCACGACGTTATCACCGACAAGGACGACAACCCGCTGCGTGGCGGTGCGGTCCGCGCCGAAGTGACGTTGCTGTGCGACGTTCGCCAGGGGGTGGGACCGTGGCAGCGGGTGCGGCTGGAGGACATTTCGCAGCACGGTTTTCGCATCAGCCGCCTGCCGCAATTCTCGCTCGACAAGACCTTGCGCGTGCGCATCCCCGGTTTGAACATTCTGGTCGCCGAGATCCGCTGGCACGAGGACTGCATGCTCGGCTGCGCTTTCTTGGCGCCGCTCCATGTCGCGGTGTTCGAACATATCGTCCGCCAGGCGCGCATCGACGGGCCGCTCACCCGGCCCTGAAACGCGGCCTAGATGTGGATCGCCCGGCCATACGCGGCGAGCACCGATTCGTGCATCATCTCGCTCAGCGTCGGGTGCGGGAAGATGCTGTTCATCAGCTCGACCTCGGTGGTTTCGAGCGTCTTGCCGACGACATAGCCCTGGATCAGCTCGGTGACCTCGGCGCCGATCATGTGCGCGCCGAGCAGCTCGCCGGTCCTGGCGTCGAACACCGTTTTCACGAAACCCTCGGCCTCGCCCAGCGCGATCGCCTTGCCATTGCCGATGAACGGGAAGTTGCCGACGCGAACCTCGTGGCCGGCCTCCTTCGCCTTGGCCTCGGTCAGCCCGACGCTGGCGATTTGCGGGTGGCAATAGGTGCACCCGGGGATGTTGCTGCGGTCGAGACCGTGCGGGTGAACGTCCGCGTTGCCAAGTTCCTGAGCAATCGCCTCGGCGGCGGTGACGCCTTCGTGACTGGCCTTGTGCGCGAGCCACGGGCCGGGCGTGCAGTCGCCGATTGCCCACACGCCGGGCACATTGGTGCGCCCGAGCGGGTCGATCTGGATGAACCCGCGTTCGGTCTTCACCGCCAGCTCCTCGAGCCCAATCGCCTCGGTATTGGGCATAATCCCCACCGCGACGATGACGTGGCTGAACGCGGTTTCGGCCGTCTTGCCGTCGCCGGTCTCGATCTTCGCGGTGATCCCGCCGTCCGCCACCGCGATGCTTTCCACCCCCGCGCCGGTCAGGATCGCGACGCCTTGCTTGGTCAGGGATTTTTCCAGGAACGCGGAGACGTCGGCATCCTCGACCGGGACGATGCGGTCGAGCATTTCGACGACGGTCACTTCGGCGCCCATGTCGTTATAGAAGCTGGCGAACTCGATCCCGATCGCGCCGCTGCCGATGACGAGCAGCCTGGTCGGCATCTCGGACGGGGTCATCGCGGTGCGGTAGGTCCACACGCGTTTTCCATCGGCCTTGGCAAACGGCAGGTCGCGCGCCCGCGCGCCGGTGGCGATGAGGATGTGCCTGGCGGAAAGTTCTTCGGTCTTGCCGTCCTTGGTCACGCTGAGCTTGCCGGGAGCAATGAGCTTGCCCTCGCCCATGTGCACCGCGATCTTGTTCTTCTTCATCAGGTGCGTGACGCCCTGGTTGAGCTGCTTGGCGACCCCCCGGCTGCGCGCCACCACCGCGGCGATGTCCGCGGTGATGTTCTCCGCTGCAAGGCCGTAGTCCTTGGCGTGCTTCATCTGGTGAAACACCTCGGCCGAGCGCAGCAGCGCCTTGGTCGGAATGCACCCCCAGTTGAGGCAGATGCCGCCCAGCAGCTCCCGCTCGACGATGGCGACTTTCAGACCAAGCTGGGAAGCGCGTATCGCCGCGACATAGCCGCCGGGGCCGGAGCCGAGGACGATGAGGTCATAGGGGTCAGGCATTTGCTGGCTTACTCTCAAACAATTCTTGGTGGGGCAGTTTGAAATGCAAGCAAACTGCACGGTCGATATATTTGACGCAGTGGAATAAATACCGAAGCGATCTGAATGCTTCGTAAACTACAAGCTCGCTCTCCATTACATACCTTCGGTGTCCGAGTCTTGAATGAGAGTATTTATTTATAAATCCTCTGTTGTGAGTAATTACATTGCGAATATTTAGCATTTGATTGAGGCGCTTCAACATCAAATCTGACTCAAACAAGGCGCACCCCGTTTCTTTTTTTACAGCAATGCTCAAATCACTCAGTTTGGAGTAACTTAAGTCGGCGACATGCTTTTCAACTGAACGTCGTCTAATTACTTCTAGATCATCGCCTCCAAACAGTTCAGATATGTCTATTTTTTTCTTAAATATCGAATGCGGAAAGTTTGAATAGATCACCGTTAAAACGTCAACCAGATAAGTCTGGAAATTATCGCAAGCCCGAGCAAACAGAAGAGAATTAGAATTCCGGCTAATCTTATCCGAAATGGTGTTCAAAGATTCGCTCTCAAGGCCCGCTTGTATCGTGATGCTTATATCTAACTGCTTTTGAACTTCTCGAACATAGTTCATAAGTGCAGAAGTAACGACCTCGTGAATGTCATCCGCTATCGGAATGTAACTCAAGCCACCAGCCCCAGCGGCGCCTCGATCAGCGCCTTGAACGCGCTCATCAGCGCGGCCCCGTCGGCGCCGTCGAT
>JANXSP010000147.1 GCA_025356575.1 Novosphingobium sp. | reverse complement strand
GCCTATGCGCGGCTCAGCGCGAGCGCCGACGAGCGCGCTTATCTCGAGCGCCGGATCGGCGAGCTCGAGGTCCGCGCGCGCGTCCGTCGCTACTGACCGCTAGACGCTGGGCGGGCCCGCCTGCTCGGCCGCCAGCGCGCGATGGAATCCATCGCGTTCGCGCAACCGGTCAAGATACGCCGCCATCCCCGGGGTGACGTATTCGCTCAGCCCGATGGCCTGCGCCAGCAGCACCGCATAGCCGACCGAGACATCGGCCATCGTGAACCGCCCCGCACAGACGAAATCGCCGTCCATCAAAGTCTCGGCGTTGCGCAGGCGGCTGCCAAACCATTCGGCATAGTCGGTCGCGGCCTGGCTCACCCGGCGCTCGGGCGGTTCGAGCTGGGTGTAGCGCAAGTGAATCGTCTGCGGGAACGTCAGCGTCGCCTCGCCCATCAACAGGAAGTTCATGTACGCCGGATAGGCGTCCGCATGCGCCGCGACGGCAAGATCGCTGGGCCCGAAGCGCGTCGCCAGGACGTGCGGGATCGCCGCGCTTTCGGTCATCAGCGCGCCGTCGATGCGGCACGCGGGAACGGTGCCGAGCGGATTGATCTCGCGGTAGCCTTCGAACCGCGCACGCGGCGGAAACGGCATCAGCGTCAGCGTATAGGGCAGGCCGAGCTCTTCGAGCGCCCACAGCGCCCGGAACGAGCGCGCGCCGCGGCAATGGTAGAGCTCGATCATCGGGCCGGAAGCGCCAGCGGCGGGGCGTTGGCGCACTGGTCGTGCACCGCCTTGCCCGCGCCGCTGAACATCGACACGGCGACGTAGCCCGAAACCACGATCACCAGCGCCGCGCCCGCCACCAGCGCGAAATACTTGTCGATGAACGCCTTGATCGGGGGGCCGAAGATGCGGAACAGGAGCCCGAGCGCGAGGAAGATCGCGCCGCGCGACAGCAGGCTGGCGCCAATGAACGTGCCCAGCGGAAAGCCGATGAACCCCGCGGTGATCGTCAGCAGCAGGAACGGGATCGGGGTCGCGCCCTTGAGGATGATGATCTCTGCGCCGTAAGCCCGAAGGTAGCACGCCGCGACCGGGAACTTGGCGCTGAGGCCGAGCGTGCTCAGCAATTTTCCGCCGACCGTCGCATAAAGGAAGTGCCCGACGAAATACCCGAACACCCCGCCCGCGACCGAGGCGAGCGTGCAGATTACCGCGAACCGCACCGCGCGGCGGGGCTGGGCCAGGCACATCAGCGCGAGCAGCGGATGCGGGGGAAACGGGAACAGTCCGCCATCGGCAAAAGCGAAGAACGCCAGCCACCAGCCAGCGTGGGGATGTTCGGCCTTGGCGATGATCCAGTCGTAGAAACGGCGCAGCATGAGCGGCTCCAGCAGCGGAGCGCGGTGGTTAGAGGCAGCACCCCGATCTCGCAACCAATAACCTATCTGGTTCTTTGTTCTTGACATTGCAGCGTAGTTTGGTACATATCAGGAACACCGCGAGCGAGCCGATTCGGTTTGCCCAAGCAAATTGGGCCTAACCGGCGGTCGCCACCCCTTTTCACGGGATGCACCATTCATGGCTGCCGAAAAACCCGCCGCGGAGGCGGTTCCTCAAGTGCGGCCGCCGTCCCGGGCAACCTGGATGCGCGATTTTCTCTCGGCGCTCGCCGAAACCTCGAATGTTACCGCCGCCGCGGCCAAGGCGCGGATCACCCAGAGCCATGTCTACAAGACCCGCCGCAGCGACCGCGATTTCGCCCGCCGCTGGCAGGCCGCGCTGTGCGAAGGCTACGACAACCTCGAACTCGAACTGCTCCATCGGCTGCGCAGCGGCGACGAGCCAGCCGACAAGACCCGCAAGTTCGACAACTCGATCGCATTCCGCCTGCTTACTGCGCATCGCGAAAGTGCCGCCCAGCACCGTGCGGTCCGCGACAACGAAGATGCCGACGCGATCATCGCCTCGATCAATGCCAAGCTCGACCTGATGCGCGAGCGCGCGATTGCCGCGGGCGAATACACCGAAGTCGAGGAGTGAACCGCGCATGGCCTATAACCGGCGGCTCAAGCGCTTGCTCGCGCTCGACACGCCGCAGCGACTGCTCGTGCTCGCCAAGCTCAGCAAGGCGGAGCGGCTGGAGTTTCGCTATCACTGGCGGTTGTGGGCGCGCGACGAACAAGTCGCTCCCGCCGGCGATTGGCGGACCTGGCTCATCATGGCCGGGCGCGGCTTCGGCAAGACCCGGGCAGGTGCAGAATGGGTCCGAGAAGTCGCGCAGGATCCCGCAGCGCGGATCGCGCTGGTCGGCGCAACGCTTGCCGAAGTGCGCAGCGTGATGGTCGAAGGGGAAAGCGGACTGCTTGCAACCGCCCCGCCCGACCGGCGCCCGATCTTCGAACCGTCGCTTCGCCGGCTGACCTGGCGCAACGGCGCGCTGGCGACGATCTATTCGGCGGGCGAGCCCGAAGCCTTGCGCGGGCCGCAGCACAGCCACGCCTGGTGCGACGAGATCGCCAAGTGGGATAACGCCAGCGAACGCGCCGGACGCAGTTGGGACAACCTGCTTTTCGGCCTGCGGCTGGGCGAAGCTCCGCGGATCCTGGCGAGCACGACCCCGCGCGCGGTGCCGCTGATGAGGCGGCTGCTCGCCCCGGAGCAGGGCAATGACGGGATCGGCCCCGCGGGCAACCCGGCACTGATCGTCACGCGCGGTTCGACCAAGGACAACCTGCGCCATCTGCCGACGCGGTTCATGCGCGACATCGAACTGGAATTCGGGCGTTCGCTGCTGGGCCGCCAGGAACTCGACGGCGAGATGGTCGAGGACATCGAAGGCGCCCTGTGGACCCGCGCCTTGCTCGAAAGCGTGCGCGAGGTCGCCGCGAGCGCCGCGCCGGTGCGGATCGTCGTCGCGGTCGATCCGCCGGCGTCGAGCACGGGCGACGACTGCGGGATCGTGGTCGCCGCGCTGGGCGATGACGGAGTGGCGCGCGTGTTGTTCGATGGCTCGCTGGCCAAGCCGAGCCCCGAGCGCTGGGCGCGCAAGGTGGCCGCGGTGGCCGCGGCGTGGGGCGCGGACCGGGTCATTGCCGAGGCCAACCAGGGCGGCGAGATGGTCCGCAGCGTGCTCCATGCCGCCGAGATCGCGCTGCCCGTGCGGCTGGTCCACGCCAGCCGCGGCAAGGTCGCCCGGGCCGAGCCTGTGGCCGCGCTCTACGAGGCCGGGCGGGTGCGCCATGTCGGCGCATTCCCCCAGCTCGAAGACGAGCTCTGCGGGCTGATCTCGGGGGGTGCCTACCAGGGACCCGGGCGCAGTCCCGACCGCGCCGACGCGCTGGTCTGGGCACTGAGCGAACTCATGCTGAAACCGCGCGCAAGCCCGCGCGTGCTGCTGCCCTGAACTTTCCAACCGAATCCAACGTTCGCGCAAATCCAGCCGAAAGGTTTCTACAAATGTCCTTCCTCCAGTCGCTGGCTGCCGCCTTCAAGGGCGCCGATGCGCGGGTTCCGCTGGCGCGCACCTTCGCCTCGCCGTGGTCGTTTGCCGATGTTACCGGCGCGCGCGCGCCGTTCGACTCCACCCGCAGCGTGCGCAGCGCGTATCTGCAAAACCCGGTGGCGCAGCGCGCGGTGCGGCTGGTCGCGGAGGGCATCGCCGGCGCCCCGCTGATCCCCGCCGATCCGCGCCTCGAAGCGCTGGTCGCGGCGACGAGCGCGGGGCAGGCGCTGCTCGAAACGCTCGCCAGCCACCTCGTCCTCCACGGCAACGCCTACGTCCAGATCATGAAGGACGCCGCGGGGCGCCCGGCCGAACTGTTCGCGCTGCGCCCCGAGCGGATGAGCGTGATCGCGGGCAGCGATGGCTGGCCATCCGCGTTCGCCTACAAGGTCGGCGAGCAGACGCTGCGCATTCCGCTGGAGGACGAGGACGCCTCGCCCCACCTGATCCACATCAAGGCGTTCTCTCCGGCGGACGATCATTACGGCGCCGGGTGCCTGGCCGCGGCGGACGAGGCGGTGGCGCTGCACAACGCCGCCAGCGCGTGGAACCGCGCGCTGCTCGACAACGCGGCGCGGCCATCGGGCGCGCTGGTCTATGACACGCCCGACGCCGCCGGGCTGACCGCCGACCAGTTCGACCGGCTGAAGGAGGAGCTTGCCCGGGCGTTCTCGGGGCAGGTCAACGCCGGACGCCCGATGCTGCTCGAAGGCGGGCTCAAGTGGCAATCGCTGAGCATGTCGCCCGCCGACATGGATTTTGCAACGCTGAAGGCTGCGGCGGCGCGCGACATTGCGCTGGCATTCGGGGTGCCGCCGATGCTCCTCGGGCTGCCCGGCGACGCGACGTATGCCAACTACCGTGAGGCCAACCGCGCGTTGTGGCGGCTGACGCTGCTGCCGTTGTCGGCCAAGCTGCTGGGCGCGCTGTCCGAGGGTCTGGCGACGTGGTTTCCGCCCGATAGCCCTGGTGCCAAGCTTGCGATCGATCTCGACCGCGTGCCCGCGCTGTCGGAAGATCGCGAGCGGCTGTGGAGCCAGGTCACCGCCGCCGATTTTCTCTCGCCCGCAGAGAAGCGCGCGATGCTCGGCGTCGCGGCGCCAAGTAATGATGGGGAGGTGGCGGCGTGAAGCGCGAGGATATGCTCGCGCGGCTGATCGCGCAGGCCGCGGGAGAAGGCGGCGATCTCGTCACCTTGCGCGCGGTGGTCGAGGAAGCCAGCGAGCTTGGCGCGGCGCGCGCGCTCGAGCGGATGGGGCTGTCCGATCCGCAAGCGGCGACGGACATGGCCGAACTGCGCGAGCTGCTCGGCGCGTGGCGCGATGCCAAGGCGAGCGCGTGGAAAGCCGCGATCGAGTGGCTAGTGCGCGGGTGCCTGGCGCTGCTGCTGGTCGGGATCGCGGTGCGGCTCGGGGTTACGGATCTGCTCAAGTGAGCGCGTCCCCCGCTCTGGCCAAAATCGCCCTGGCCAAATCCGCCATGCGCATCGCCGGATACGCCGCACTGTTCGATGTCCGCGATGCCGGGCGCGACCTGATCCGCCGCGGTGCTTTTGCCCGCACGCTTGCCCAGCGCAGCCTGACCGGGCGCGATCCGTTGCCGCTCTACTGGCAGCACCGACCCGACCAGCGCGTCGGCTGGGTCCTTTCGGCTGCCGAGGATGCGCGCGGCCTGCGCGTGACCGCGAGCATCGACAAGCCCGACGGCGGCGCGGCGGCGGCGGTGCTGCGCGGCGCGGTCAGCGGCTTGAGCTTCGGCTACCGAGTCCGGGCCGCGACCCGCGACGCCGCCGGGCGCGAGCTCATCGATCTCGACCTGCTCGAGGTCAGCCTTGTCACTCACCCGATGCAGCACGCCGCCAGGATCCACCTGGTTCAGTAGTTCCCAGTTGAACACCCCCCGACCCGCTTCCTCACCGAAAGGTAACTCCCAATGGATACCCAGATTACTACCGATCCCGCGCTCGACCCGATCGCTGCCTCGTTCGATATCGTCACCCGGCAAGACGCCGCCGACGCGGCGATCACCACGATCCGCGGCGATGTCGACGAAGTGAAATCGCGGCTCGAACGGGTGTCGCGCGCCGCGGCCCGCCCGCTGATCGCGGGCGCCGCGATGGCCAGCCCCGAACTCAAGGGTTTCGTCGACGGCTACTTGCGCATGGGATCCGAGGCCGAGCTCAAGTCGCTTTCGGGCGTGGTCCCGGCGGATGGCGGCTATGCCGTCCCGCGCGAGATCGACGCGCTGATCGCGGCGCAGCTCAAGAAAATCAGCCCGATCCGTTCGATCGCCCAGGTCGTCCAGGTCGGCACCGCGGGCTATCGCAAGCTCGTCTCGACCGGCGGCACTGCCTCGGGCTGGGTCAGCGAAACCACCGCGCGCCCCGAAACCGCGAGCCCCAAATTCGCCGAAATCGTCCCCCCGACGGGCGAGCTCTACGCCAACCCGGCGGCAAGCCAGGCGATGCTCGACGACGCGGTGTTCGATCTGGAGGCGTGGCTCGCCAACGAGATCGCGATGGAATTTGCCCGCGCCGAAGGGACCGCGTTCGTCATCGGCAGCGGCACCAATCAGCCCAAGGGCTTCCTGACCGGCGCCACCAGCAAC
>JANXSP010000142.1 GCA_025356575.1 Novosphingobium sp. | reverse complement strand
GAAGCGGTCAAGCACATGCTGATGGACCTCGACCTCGAAGGCGAGCGCAAGGATTTGCTCGACGAGCTCGCGGTGACCAAGTCCGAGCTCAAGCCCAAGAAGATCATCAAGCGTCTGAAGGTTGTCGAAAGCTTCATCGATTCGGGCAACCGTCCCGAATGGATGATCCTCGACGTCGTTCCGGTCATCCCGCCCGAACTGCGCCCGCTGGTGCCGCTCGACGGCGGCCGCTTCGCGACCTCGGATCTCAACGATCTCTATCGCCGCGTGATCAACCGCAACAACCGGCTCAAGCGCCTGATCGAACTGCGCGCGCCGGACATCATCGTCCGCAACGAAAAGCGCATGCTCCAGGAAGCGGTCGACGCCCTGTTCGACAACGGCCGCCGCGGCCGCGTGATCACGGGCGCGAACAAGCGCCCGTTGAAGTCGCTGTCCGATATGCTCAAGGGCAAGCAGGGCCGCTTCCGCCAGAACCTGCTGGGCAAGCGCGTCGATTATTCGGGGCGCTCGGTCATCGTCACCGGGCCCGAACTCAAGCTGCACCAGTGCGGCTTGCCCAAGAAGATGGCGCTCGAGCTGTTCAAGCCGTTCATCTACGCACGGCTCGACGCCAAGGGTCTGTCGATGACGCTCAAGCAGGCCAAGAAGTGGGTCGAGAAAGAGCGCAAGGAAGTCTGGGACATCCTCGACGAGGTCATCCGCGAACACCCGGTGATGCTCAACCGCGCGCCGACGCTCCACCGCCTGGGCATCCAGGCGTTCGAACCGGTATTGATCGAAGGCAAGGCGATCCAGCTCCACCCGCTGGTCTGCTCGGCCTTCAACGCCGATTTCGACGGTGACCAGATGGCGGTCCACGTCCCGCTTTCGCTGGAAGCCCAGCTCGAAGCGCGCGTGCTGATGATGTCGACCAACAACATCCTCAGCCCCGCCAACGGCAAGCCGATCATCGTGCCGTCGCAGGACATGGTCCTGGGGCTCTATTACCTCTCGATGGATCGCCAGGGTGAGCCGGGCGAGGGCATGATCATGTCCGACATGGCCGAAGTGCACCAGGCGCTCGAGGCCAAGGCCGTGACCCTGCACACCAAGATCACCGCGCGCGTCCCGCAGACCGACGAGAAGGGCAAGGGTTACCTCAAGCGCTTCGAGACGACCCCGGGCCGGATGCTGATCGGCGAGTGCCTGCCCAAGGCGCACACCGTGCCGTTCGATCTGGTCAACCACTTGCTGACCAAGAAGGACATCGCCGAGGTCATCGACCAAGTCTATCGTCACACCGGGCAGAAGGACACCGTGCTGTTCGCCGATGCGATCATGGCGCTGGGCTTCCGCCACGCGTTCAAGGCCGGGATCAGCTTCGGCAAGGATGACATGATCATCCCCGACAGCAAGGACGAGACGGTCAACGCCACCAAGGCGCTGGTTGCCGATTACGAGCAGCAGTACCAGGACGGCCTGATCACCCAGCAGGAAAAGTACAACAAGGTGATCGACGCCTGGAGCCGGTGCGGCGACCAGGTGGCCAACGCCATGATGGAAGAGATCAAGGCGACCCCGATCGATGAGCACGGCCGCGAAAAGCAGGTCAATTCGATCTATATGATGAGCCATTCGGGCGCGCGCGGTTCGCCAACCCAGATGAAGCAGCTGGCCGGGATGCGCGGGCTGATGGCCAAGCCTTCGGGCGAGATCATCGAGACCCCGATCATCTCGAACTTCAAGGAAGGGCTGACTGTCCTTGAATACTTCAACTCGACCCACGGCGCGCGCAAGGGCCTGGCCGATACGGCGCTGAAAACCGCCAACTCGGGCTACCTCACGCGCCGCCTGGTCGACGTGTCGCAGGACTGCGTCGTCATCGAGGACGATTGCGGGACCGAGCGCGCGCTCGAGATGAAGGCGATCATCCAGGGCGGCTCGGTCATCGCCTCGCTCGGCGAACGCATCCTCGGACGCACGCTGGCCGAGGATATCCTCGATCCGCGCGATCAGTCGGTCATCGCCAAGTCGGGCACGCTGCTCGACGAGCCGACCGTCGCCGCGATCGAAGCCGTCGGCACGCAAGGCGCGCGGATCCGCTCGCCGCTGATCTGCGAAGCGACGATGGGCGTCTGCGGCAAGTGCTATGGGCGCGATCTTGCCCGCGGCACCCCGGTCAACATCGGCGAAGCGGTCGGCGTTATCGCGGCGCAGTCGATCGGCGAGCCCGGCACCCAGCTGACGATGCGGACGTTCCACATCGGCGGCGCGGCGCAGGTCAACGAAACCAGCCATCTCGAGGCGATTTCGGACGGGACGATTGAATACCGCGACATCCCGACGATCATGGACAAGCGCGGCCGCCGGCTGTCGCTCGCCCGCAACGGCGAGATCGCGGTGATCGATGCCGAGGGCCGCGAACGCGCGATGCACCGCGTGCCTTACGGTACGGTGCTGATGCACGAGAACGGCGATCCGGTGAAGCAGGGCGAACGCCTGGCCGAATGGGATCCGTTCACCACCCCGGTGATCACCGACAAGGCCGGGATCGTGAAATATCAGGACCTGATCGACACCCGGACGATGGAAGAACGCGCCGACGAAGCGACGGGCATTACCCAGCGCGTCGTCACCGAGAACCGCGGGTCGAGCCGCGCCAAGCAGGAGGACCTGCGTCCCCGTCTGACGCTGCTCGACGACGCCTCGGGCGAGGCTGCGCGCTATTTGCTGGCGCCAGGCACATCGCTTTCGGTCGAGGACGGCCAGCGGGTCGAAGCGGGCGATATTATCGCGCGTGCCAGCCGCGAAGCCGCCAAGACCCGCGACATCACCGGGGGTCTGCCGCGCGTTGCCGAACTGTTCGAAGCGCGCAAGCCCAAGGACAACTCGGTTATCGCCAAGATCGCCGGGCGCGTCGAATTCGTCCGCGACTACAAGGCCAAGCGCAAGATCGCGATCGTTCCCGATGAGGGCGAGCCGGTCGAGTACCTGATCCCCAAGAGCCGTGTGATCGACGTCCAGGAAGGCGATTACGTCAAGAAGGGCGACAACCTGATCTCGGGCTCGCCCGATCCGCACGACATCCTCGAAGTGATGGGGGTCGAGGCTTTGGCCGAGTACCTCGTCGCGGAAATCCAGGAAGTCTACCGGCTTCAGGGCGTGAAGATCAACGACAAGCACATCGAGGTGATCGTTCGCCAGATGCTGCAGAAGGTCGAAATCACCGACGGCGGCGATACCACGCTGCTTGCCGCCGAGCAGCTCGACTACGAAGAAATGAAAGAATACAACGCCAAGCTCGACAAGGGCCAGCGGTTCGCGGTTGGCAAGCCGGTCCTGCTCGGAATCACCAAGGCAAGCCTGCAGACGCGTTCGTTCATCTCCGCCGCGTCGTTCCAGGAAACCACCCGCGTGCTTACCCAGGCGGCGGTCGAAGGGAAGAAGGACTCGCTGATCGGGCTCAAGGAGAACGTCATCGTCGGGCGGCTGATCCCGGCGGGCACGGGTGCGGGGATGAACCGCATGCGTGTCGCTGCCTCCAGCCGCGATGCCGCGCTCCGTGCGCAGTATCGCAAGCTGCAGGAAGCCTTGATCGTGCCCGAAAAGGCGGCGGAAGTTGATGCGGGGGTCCCGCTCAACATCCAGGAAACGCTGATCGCTCCCGACTCGGCAGCCGAAGAGCATGCCGCCGAACTGGCGCAGGGTCCCGAAGCGGCGCTGGGCGACGATCCGCTCGGCATGATCGAGGGCGAGACCCACGGCAGCGATGCCGATGCGGGCGACTACCTCAACCCCGAAGCCGCCGACGGCGACGACAGCGCTCCGAGCGAGCCTGCCGAGGCCTGATCGGCTTTGCGGCGCCTGACAACGATGACCCCGCCGGAGCGATCCGGCGGGGTTTTTCGTGTGCGAGGAGTTGCCGGGCGCCAGCGGCGGTGAGAGCCAGGTGTTTCCGGCGACCGCAGTTTCGCGCGACCCAGGACTAGGGGGTGTTGCCTAGGGCGCGGGGGCCTGGGATTAGCCACGCGCTGGCTAGACCGCGACGATGGCTTTGCTCCGCGCCCGTGAAACCCGCCGCAAGGTCCAGCTCAGCGCGCGTCTGCGCGACGACCGCGGGTGGAGCGACGTAACCATTTGCGATGTCTCCGAACGCGGGCTGTCGCTGCAGTCGTCCTCGGCCCCGCCCAAAGGCGCGTTCGTCGAAGTCCGCCGCGGCCAGGTCTGCGTGGTCGGGCAAATCCGCTGGTCGCACGGCGCGCGCTGCGGGTTGCGCGCGCAGGACCGCGTCCCGGTCAAGACGATACTCGCGCCGGGGGCAGATGCCGACGAACCGACCGGCGCGCGTGCAACCGCCCAGCAATGCGAGCGGCGGGCGGCATCGCGGCCCCGCCAAGCGTTGCCCGCGGACCGCGCCGCCGCCAGTCGCCGCGCCGGCCGCCTGCTCGACTGGACGAGTGTGGCGCTGGCCGGGGTCCTCGCCGCCGCGGTGGTCGGCGAACTTGCGCTGACCGCGCTCGCCCGGCCAGCGGACCGGATCGGCGCGGCGCTGGCCGCCGCGCGCTAAACGCCGCGCTCTAGACGCCGCGCTCTAGACGTAGGCCATGCGCTCGAGCGCCGCGAACGCGGAGAGCGCGGCGCTGTCGCCGAACGGGGCGAGCTGGCTCAGCAACACCCCGCCGATCCCGCCCGCGCGGTCGATCCAGTAATACGTATTGAAAATCCCCGCCCATGACAGGCTGCCCGCGGGGCGCCCGGCGGGGCCGCGCTCGGCACTGACGAGGAATGCGCAGCTCCAGCCGCTGTGCTGGCCCGGAAACGGATCGTAGGGCGCCGCGATCTCGGGCATGCTCGTGCCCATCGCCCCGGCGCGCAGCGGGGCGATCTGATTGCGCGTCATTTCGGCGACCATCGCGGGACCGAGCAGCACGGTCCCATCGGCCGCGCGGCCGTCGTTCAGGACCATGCGCACGAACGCGCCGTAATCGCGCGCCGGTCCGCTCAGGCCGCCGCCGCCCGATTGGAACTCGCCGTCGCCCAGGTTGACGGGGATCGTCTTCCAGCCGCCTTCGGGCACGCGAACATGGACCTTCGCCGCAGCGGCGGGCATTTCCGCAGTACCGCGAAACGCCGTCGCGGTCATGCCCAGCGGGGCGAAGACGTGTTCGGCGAGATAGTCGCCCAGTGTCCGGTCGCTCGCCGCCTCGACTGCGAGCCCGACCCAGTCGGTGGCGACGCTGTACTCCCAGCCC
Source organism: Novosphingobium sp. (assembly GCA_025356575.1). Lineage (GTDB taxonomy): Bacteria > Pseudomonadota > Alphaproteobacteria > Sphingomonadales > Sphingomonadaceae > Novosphingobium. The sequence goes on along the minus strand of JANXSP010000142.1, from coordinate 14,412 downwards.
TGCCCCGGATCGAACAGCAACGGCATCGTGATCGCCGCGCGGCTCCCCGGAGCGGGCAGCGCGGTGCTTTTGAAATAGCGCAGGACATCGGGCTGGACGAAGCTGTAGCCGAGCCCGGCGGTGTGGGTGAGCAGATGGCGCAAGGTGATCGGGCCCGCGGCCGGACGGGTGAGCGCGCGGCCTTCCGCATCCCATCCGCACAGCACGCCCGGCGCGGCCAGCGCGGGCAGGACCTCGCCGATCGGCGCGTCGAGGCTGAGCTTGCCTGCTTCGACCAGTTGGAGCGCGGCCAGCGAGACCACCGCCTTGGTCATCGAGGCGAGCTGGAACACCGTGTCCTCGTGCATCGGGGTGCCCGCGACCGCGTCGGCCAGCCCGAACGCGCGGAGATAGGTCGCGCCCGTGCGATCGGTCAGCAGCGCCACCGCGCCGGGAAGTGCGGCGGTGGCAGCGGCGAGGGCGGTATCGTCAAGGAATTTGCGCATCGGCCTTGGCTAGCCGCGTGCGGCGCAGGATGAAAGCGCATTGCGCCCACGCCCTTGCCCCCCGTAAGGCTGGTCCATGACCGACAGCCTCACGATCACGCTTGCCCAGCTCAACCAGCGCGTCGGCGATCTCCCCGGCAACGCGGCAGCAATGCTCGCCGCGCGCGCGCGGGCGGCGGGGTCGGACCTGATCGTGTTCCCCGAGATGCAGCTGGTGGGCTATCCGCTCGAGGACCTGGTGCTCAAACCCGCGCTGGCCGAGCGCGCAGCCGCCGAGCTCGAGAAACTGGCTGCCGCGACATCCGCGCCGGGGCCGGCAATGCTGGTCGGCAGCGTGTTCGTGCGCGACGGCAACCTTTACAACGGGGTCGCGCTGCTCGACCAGGGCAAGATCGCAGCGACCCGGTTCAAGCATGAGCTGCCCAACTACGGCACGTTCGACGAGAAGCGCGTGTTCGAGCCCGGACCGTTGCCCGAACCGATCGTGTTCCGCGGGGTGATGCTCGGGCTGCCGATCTGCGAGGATATCTGGCATCCCGACGTGTGCCGGCACTTGGCGGATTTCGGTGCCGAAATCCTTATTTCGCCCAACGGCAGCCCTTACGAGATCGACAAGGACACGCTGCGGATCGACGGGGTAGCCAAGCTGCGCGCGGTCGATACCGGGCTTCCGCTGGCCTATCTCAACCGCGTCGGCGGGCAGGACGAACTGGTCTTCGACGGCGCCAGCTTCGTCATCAACGGCGATGGCGCGGTCGCGGCGCAGTTGCCCGATTGGGAAGAGTCCGAAGTCGTCACCCGCTGGACCCGCACTGCTACCGGCTGGCGCTGCGACCGCGGCGAGATCGCGCATCTGGCCGACCATCCCGAGGATATCTATTGCGCGATGGTCACCGGCGTGCGCGATTATGTCGAAAAGAACGGCTTTCCCGGCGTGTTGCTCGGGCTGTCGGGCGGGATCGACAGCGCGATCTGCGCCGCGATCGCCGCCGACGCGCTGGGGCCCGAACGCGTGCGCTGCGTGATGCTGCCGAGCCGCTTCACCAGCCAGGAAAGCCTCGACGATGCCGCCGAGTGTGCCCGGATGATCGGCTGCCCCCACGAAGTCATCCCGATCCAGCCCGCGGTCGCCGGGTTCGATGCGATGCTGGCGGAGAACTTCGCCGACGCCGCGGTCGATATCACCGAAGAAAACCTGCAGTCGCGGATCCGCGGGGTCACGCTGATGGCGCTCAGCAACAAGTTCGGGCCGATGCTGCTGACCACGGGCAACAAGAGCGAGATGAGCGTCGGCCACGCGACGATCTACGGCGACATGGCGGGCGGCTACAACCCGATCAAGGATGCCTACAAGCAGACCGTGTTCGCGATCTCGCGCTGGCGCAACACCAAGCGCCCGCGCATCGGCAAGGGCCCCGACGGCGCGGTGATGCCCGAGCGGATCATCACCAAGCCGCCCAGCGCCGAACTGCGCCCCGACCAGAAGGATTCCGATTCGCTTCCGCCATACGATGTCCTCGACCCGATCCTGATGGGGCTGGTCGAACACGAGAAAAGCGTGGCGCAACTGGTGGCCGAGGGGTTCGATCACGATACCGTCGCGCGGATCGAGCGGCTGCTCAATCTGGCCGAGTACAAACGCCGCCAGGCGCCGCCGGGGGTCAAGCTCGGCGCGCGCAACTTCGGGCGCGACCGGCGCTATCCGATCACGCATTCGTTCCGGACCGCGTGAGAAGGTGAGTGTCGTCACCCGCTTCGCCCCGTCGCCGACGGGGAACCTTCACGTCGGCAACGTCCGCACCGCGCTGCTCAACTGGCTGCTCGCCAGGAAGCATGGCGGCCGGTTCCTGCTGCGCCTCGACGACACCGACGCCGAGCGCAGCCGCGAGGAATATGCCGGCGCGATCCGGGCCGATCTGGCGTGGCTGGGGCTGGACCCCGATGGCGAGGAGCGCCAGTCGGCGCGCGGCAGCCTGTACGAGCAGGAGTTTGCCCGGCTGGTCGCGGCAGAGCGGGTCTATCGTTGCTATGAGACCGCGCAGGAGCTCGACCTCAAGCGCAAGGTCCAGCTTGGACGCGGGCTGCCGCCGATCTACGACCGCGCCGCGCTGGCGCTGGACGAGGCCGACCACGCTGCCCGGGCCGCGGCGGGAGAGGCGCCGCATTGGCGCTTTCTGCTCGACCGTGCCGCGCCGATCGCATGGCACGACGGCATTCGCGGCCCCCAGCAATTCGATCCGGCAGCGATGTCCGACCCGGTCGTGCGCCGCGGCGACGGGTCGTGGCTGTACATGCTCCCCAGCGTGATCGACGACATCGCGATGGGGATTACCGACGTGCTGCGCGGCGAGGACCATGTCTCCAACACCGCGGCGCAGATTCAGATGTTCGGCGCGCTGGGCGCCGGAATGCCGCGGTTCGCGCATGCCGCGCTGCTGGTGGGGACCGAGGGCAAGTTGTCGAAACGGCTCGGTTCGCTCGGCATGGCCGAATTGCGCGAGGCGGGGGTCGAGCCCGAAGCGCTGATCGCCTTGCTCGCGCGGCTGGGGACCTCGGATCCGGTCGATCCCGCGCTCGATGCCAGCGCGCTGGCATCGACGTTCGACCTGACGCGGTTCGGGCGGGCGCCGGCGCGGTTCGACGAGGCCGAGCTTCACCGCGTGAATGCCGGGGTCGTCCACCGCCTGCCTTTCGCCCGTGTTGCCCGCCTGCTCCCCACGGGCATGAGCGAGGCGGCGTGGGAGGCGGTCCGCCCCAACCTGGCGCATATCGACGAGGCGGCGGAATGGTGGGCGGTAATTGCCGGGCCCGTTCCCGTGCCCGCGCTGGGCGAGGAGGATCGTGCCTTTGTGGAGGAGGCCGCGGATACGCTCGCGGCGCAGGCATGGGACGATGCGCCCTGGGCGGCGCTGACCAGCGCGCTCAAGCAGAGTACCGGGCGCAAGGGCAAGGCATTGTTCCTGCCGCTGCGCCAAGCACTCACCGCGCGCGATCACGGCCCGGATATGGCCGCGCTGCTTCCCCTGATCGGGCGCGAGGGTGCGCTTGCCCGGCTCCGTGCGGCGTGCTGGACGTGACGCTTGCGCGCGGCTGAACGCGCGGTTCAGCGCCGCGACGGCGCGGCTATGCCAAGGGCGCGGGCATGATCAAATGGCTGACCATCCTGCTCGCCCTGGCGCTCCCGCTCGGCGCTTCGGCGCACACCCCGCACCGCGTTCGCGCCAAGGTCGCGGTTCCCGCGCAGGTCGCTCCATCGCTCGCTTCGCGCGCGCCTGCGGCCAGTGCCTGGGACATCGGGCCCACCATCGAAGGTCGCAACTATTCCGAGAATACCCCGCCCTCGCCGTCGCAAATCCGCGGCGGGATGGCGGTCGATATTCCGGGCGCGCCCGGCAGTGTCCACTATGTCACGCGTGCCAGCGCACCGCTTGCCGGGGCGCACCGCATCGTCATGCGCTACCGTATCGATCTGGCGCCCGGCGCCCAGATCTTCGCCCGCACCGCCCCCGGCCACCCTGGTATGCTGACACTGTACTTTCAGCGCGCGGGCGACACCTGGAGCGGCAACGGACGCTACGAAGCGTATCGCTGGTACGCCACGTTCGCCACCGACCACGAACTTGCCGCAGGCGAGCACACGATGGTCGCGCCGCTCGACACGCGGTGGACCGCGGTCGAACGCTCGAGCGGGGCAACCAACCCCGAAGGCTTTGCTGCGGCCCTGGCCGAGACCGACCGTATCGGTTTCGTGCTTGGCGGGGGCGATGGCTACGGCCACGGGGTCTACGCCAGCGGCCCCGCGCGGATCGTGGTGACCGACTTTCACGTCGAGTAGCGTTGGCACCTCGAGTAGCGTTGGCACCTCGACTAGCTTCGGCTTTCAGGTTTCGAGACGGCGCAAACTCACCCCGCGGGTCTCCCGCCCCGCCGCGGCGACCAACAATGCTGCGCCGACGAGCGGAAGGATCGGCGCCCCTGCGGCCGCGCCTAGCGTCGGGACGATCCCCATCAGTGCCAGCCCCTGGACCGCGATCCCGCCCAGCTTGCTGCTCGCCGCGATGGTCCCGGTGGCACGTCCGCGAACGCGCAACGGATAGTTCTCGGCAGCATAGGGGAGGAGGACCGCAATCGTGGCGTTGGTCCCGATCAGCAGCAGCGCAATTATTCCGACGAGCACTGTCGAGGACGCCGGCACCACCGCAGGAAGTGCCGCGCCCACCAGTCCGGCAAGCGTTAGCCCGATCGCCGCGACGAGCGTCCACTTGCTGCTCCAGCGGCTGTAGGCGATCGCCGCCAGCACGATCGTCGGCAAGGCGAGCAGTGCCGATTGCGTAAGGATGCCGCTGGCCAGCCCGGCGCTGAAGCCACGCTCGCGCAAGTCGAAGGGGAGCCACAGCAGCAATCCGAAATTGACAAAACTCCATGCCAGCGCGGTGACGACCAGCGCGCCGGTAAGCCGGGGGGACGTGGCTGCCGCAGGTTCGCGGGATGGCTCCGGCGCCCGTGCGACGATGCCGTAGCGGTGCGTCAGCATCGCCAGCTCGCGTTCGCGCCCGGCGCCGCGCAGGAACTGCGGCGATTCAGGGATGAACCGGGCGAGCACCAGCAGTGCGATGCCCGTGGGGAAGCCCTGCAGCCACAGGCTGCGCCAGCCATAACCGGGCTCGAACAAATAGGCCGTTGCGCCCGCGGCAAGATAGCCGCCGACCAGTCCCAACCCGCCGACCAGCACCAGCACCCAGCTGCGGTGGCGGGACGGCATGATCTCTGTCAGCAGCGTATAGACCACGGGCAGCATTCCCCCGGCCGAACAGCCCATCAGGAAGCACATCGCCAGGTTCCAGCCGAAGCTTGGCATTGCCCCGCAAATCGATGTCGCCACGAACAATATCGTCGACAGCATGATCGATACCCGGCGGCCGTGGATGTCGGCCAGCCACCCCCAGACGAGCGAACCGAGCGCCGTCCCGGTCAGCGCCGCGAACGGCAAAAGCGCCGCCGCCGATTTGGAAATACCGTACTCGGCGCGCAATCCGGGAAGGACGAAGCCCAGCGTTGCGGGCTTCATCGTGTCGATGATCAGGCCCAGCACCATCACCCCCAGAAGCGCCCAGTGCCATCTGCCCAGCGGGGTTTCGTCCGGCGCTTCCCAAACGCGCCCGTCCTGCGGCGCCATCCGAAGCGTATGCGGCGGCAGCACGCCGTAGAACGCGGCGAGCACGCCGGCGGCGATCAGGGCCATGCCCCACAGCATAGTGTCCGCCATCGGCATTCCGGCCGCGCGATTGCCCATGGCGTGAGCCGCCGCGAGCATCGGCAGATGCAGGCCGACCCCGAGGACGATCGCGCCGCACCCGCCCCAGAACCACGCCCCGCGCGCGCCGATGCCGGGCCCGGCCGGGCTCATGCGGCACTCACGCCGCCACGACCGCGCTGACATCCTCGCCGGCAGCTTCGAGCAGCTTCTTCTCGACCCCGCGTTGGCGCACGGTTCCATCGATTTTGTCGCCGAGCACGTCGGTGACGTAGAAGGTGTCCACCGCGCGCTCGCCGTAGGTTGCGATGTGGGCCGAATGGACCACCAGCCGCGCTTCGAACAGCGCGCGGGCGAGGCGGTGGAGCAGCGCCGGGCGGTCCCGCGCGTTGACCTCGATTACGGTGAAGCGGTTCGAAGCGGCGTTGTCGAGCACCACTCGCGGACGCACCTCGAACGCGTCGGCGCGCGCGCGGGCCAGCGGCCGGGCGATGAGCTGCGGCGCCAGCTTGATCCGCCCCGCCAGCGCATCCGCGATCGCGGTTTCGATGCGCGCGAGCTGTCCGGCCTCCATGAACGGACGCCCAAGCGGATCCTGGACGAGGAAATTGTCGACCGCCATGCCGTTACGCGCAGTGTGGATACGCGCGTCGATGATGTTGCCGCCGGCCAGGTGGATGCCTCCGGCGATGCGGTAGAACAGCCCCGGATGATCCGCCGCCAGGACCATCACCAGCGTCGCCCCGCGCGCGGCATAGTATTCGGTCGCGATTGCCAGAGGCTCGCCCTTGGCGGCGGCGAGCTGGACCAGGTTCTTGACGATGATCTCCTCGGGCTCGGCCACCCAGTAGGCATCGCCGAGCTGGGCGCCGACGCTCTCGACCAGATCGCCCTGGGCGCCGAGCCGCGCCGCGACCGCCGCCTTTTTGGCCGTGACCCGCTCGTTGCGGCCCCGCTGGACGTGGCCCAGGCGCAGGCGTTCCTCGGCGGCGAGGTACAGGTCCGAGAGGAGCTGGCGCTTCCAGCTGTTCCAGATTCCCGGCCCGACCGCGCGGATATCGACGATCGTCAGCAGCGACAACTGGCGCAGGCGCTCGACCGTCTGGACCTGTTCGACGAAGTCGCCGATCGTCTTCCAGTCGGCCAGGTCGCGCTTGAACGCGGTCGCGCTCATCAGCAGGTGCGTCCGGACCAGCCAGCTCACCAGCTCGGTCTCGTCGGCATCGAGCCCGAGCCGCGGGCAGACCCGCAAGGCGAGTTCGGCGCCGAGCACCGAATGGTCGCCGCCGCGGCCCTTGGCGATGTCATGGAGCAGCACCGCGACATAAGTGGCGCGGCGCGAATGGACCTTGTGGATCAACTGGGTGGCGAGCGGGTGGTCTTCGGGAAGCTCGCCCTTTTCGATCCGCGACAGCAGGCCGATGGCGCGGATGGTGTGCTCGTCGACTGTGTAGTGATGATACATGTCGAACTGCATCTGCGCGTTGACCCGGCCGAAATCGGGAACAAACCGCCCGAACACGCCCGCTTCGTTGAGCCAGCGCAGCACGGTCTCGGGATCGTTGCGGCTGGTCAGCAGATCGAGGAACAGCGCATTGGCGCGCGGGTTGCGGCGCACTTCGGCGGTGATCAGGCGGGCATCGCGCGCAGCCAGGCGCATCGCTTCGGGGTGGAGTTCGAGCCGTTCGCTATCGGCCAGCGCAAAGATTTCGAGCAGGCGCACGGGGTCCGCGGCGAACCAGTCGGCCGAGGGCACGCCGATCTTTCCGCCGAACACGCGGTAGCCCTTGAGATTGCGCGGGCGCGCGCGAAACCCCGCGAGCAGACCGCGCGGCTGCTTGCGCGCGAACTGCTCATCGAGCTGGGCCAGGAACACCCCGGTCAGCGAACCGACGTGTTTGGCCTGGAGGAAAAAGTACTTCATGAACCGCTCGACCGCGCTCTTGCCCGGGCGATCGGAGAAATTCAGCCGTGCCGCGACCTCGCGCTGGAGGTCGAAAGTCAGCCGGTCCTCGGCGCGGCCGGTGATCGTGTGGAGATGGCAGCGCACCGCCCACAGGAAGTTCTCGGCGCGGCGGAAGTCGCGATACTCGGCGGCGCTGAGCAGTCCGACGTCGACCAGTTCGGCCGGAGTGCGGACCTTGTGGATGTACTTGCCGATCCAGTAGAGCGTGTGCAGATCGCGCAGGCCGCCCTTGCCTTCCTTGACGTTGGGCTCGACGACATAACGGCTGTCGCCCAGGCGCTTGTGGCGTTCGCTGCGCTCGGCGAGTTTCTCGGTGACGAACTGGCGCTCGGTCCCGGCGACGACTTCGGCGAAAAAGCGCCGCGTCGCTTCGGCATAAAGCTCCTGGTCCCCCCAGACGTAGCGCCCTTCGAGCAGCGCGGTGCGGATCGTCAGGTCGCCGCGCGCCATGCGGACCATGTCATCCAGGCTGCGGCTCGAATGGCCGATCTTGAGGCCGAGGTCCCACAGCAGGTACAGCATCGCCTCGATCACTTGCTCGCACCACGGGGTCTGCTTGCCAGGGGTGAGGAACGCGATGTCGACGTCCGAGTGCGGCGCCATCTCGCCGCGGCCATAGCCGCCCACCGCCATGATCGTCAGCCGCTCGCCGGTCGAACGGTTGTTCGGCGGGTACAGATCGGTGACGACATGATCGTGGATCACGCGGACGAGCTGGTCGACCAGATGCGACATGGCCTCGGCGCTATCGTGCCCGGCGGAAGGTTTTTCCGCGAGGCGACGGGCGATTTCGGCGCGGCCCCGGTCCAGCGCGCCGCGCAGCAGGTCGACGATAAGCGTGCGTGCCGCGGTGGTGCCGCGATTGGCCACGGCATCGGCGATGTCCGCGGCCAGCGCGCGGCGATCGACGATCCCGCGGGGGTCGACCAGCTTGCCCGCGGTCACGCGGTCTCGCGCTGCCACGCCTCGGTATAACGGGTCCGCAAGGCGCGCTTGTCGACTTTCTCCGTGCCGAGCCGCGGCAGCGATTCGCTTTGCTGCCAATAGCGCACGGGCAGCTTGAACGGTGCCAGGCGCGCGGCGAGGAAATCGCGCAGTTCGCCCTCGCTCAGCGCGTGTCCGTCCTTCGCCAGCCAGACCGCCGCGGGCAGCTCGCCATAGCGTTCGTCGGGCAGCCCGAACACGCTCGCCTCGGCGATCGCGGGATGCGCGTAGATCGCCTGCTCGACCTCGATGCAGCTGATGTTCTCGCCGCCGCGGATGATGATGTCCTTCTTGCGGTCGACGATGAAGACATAGCCGTCCTCGTCGAGATAGCCGAGATCGCCCGAACGGAAATACCCGTCGGGCATGATCGCCGCCGCGGTCGCCTCGGGGTTGTTCCAGTAGCCGTTGAAGTTGCAGATCGAACGCAGCGAGACTTCGCCGACGGTATTGGCGGGCAGAATATTCCCGTCGTCGTCGAGGATCGCCATGTCCATCAGCGGCTTGCTTGCGACCCCGGTGCTGCCCGGTTTGGCCAGGTAGTTCTCGTTGAAATTGCCGCAGCCCACGCCGTTGGTCTCGGTAAGGCCGTAACCGAGCAGCGGGAACGCGCCGGGCAGGTTCTCGCGGATGCGGTTGACGTGATCGACCGGACGCGGCGCGCCGCCCGCGGCATAGCTCACGCAGCTCGACAGGTCGTAGTTGGCGCGGTCGGGATGCGTGGCGATCTCGAAGCTCATCAGCGGAACCCCGACGAAGTAGGTGATCCGCTCGCGCTCGATCAGCGCCATCGCGGCTTCCGCGTTCCACTTCGGCATCATCACCAGCTTGCGGCCCAGTGCAAAGCTCTGGAGCAGCAGCGGCACTTCGCCGGTGACGTGGAACAGCGGGACGTTGACCAGCGCGCTGGGCTGCGCGGTCGGCGCTTCGCCCTTGTCGGTCATGTGGGTCAGGACCATCACCGATTGCGCGACGTAGTTCATCGTCGCCTGGACCACCGCCCGGTGATCGGACCAGGCACCCTTGGATTGCCCGGTCGATCCCGACGTGAACAGGATAGTGGCGAGATCGTCGCCGGTCAGTTCGGGCAGGGGCGTGGTCTCGTCGCCGCCGCGGGCGAGCAGCGGGGCAAGGCCGCTGAGCGGCGGGCCGTCATGGCCGAATTCAACGATCCGGGCGCCGTGGGCCTGGTCGGCGCAGCGCGCGGCGCGCTGGGTATCGGCCAGGATCAGCTGGCACCCGGCCAGTGCGATCCCGTCGCCCAGTTCCTCGCCCGTCCACCAGCCGTTGAGCAGGGTCGCGCCCGCGCCGGCCATCAGCACCGCCATGTAGGCGATGACCCAGTTGGCCGAATTGCGCGCGGCGATGCCCACGCGGTCGCCCGGCCGCACCCCGAAGCCCGCGACCAGCCCGCCCGCAACCGTGCGTGCGGCGGCGTGGACCTGCGCGAAACTGAGCCGTTGATCGCCGTCGATGAGGAACTCCGCCGCGCCGTGCTGTGCGCAGAAATGGGCGAAATATGCGGGCAGCGTCGGCGGTGCCGCGGCCAGCATCGGCAGCTCGCGCCCGAACCGATTGATCGGGGTGGTTTCCAGCATTCCCCCAGGCACGGTCAGGCGCGCCATGACATCCTGGAGAGCAAGGTCGAGATCGGTCGCCATCAGATTCCTCGAATGCGGGTTACGGCATCTCCCATGATGCCACCTGCCGGGTTTCCCCCCGGCTATTGCTGTGTCATTAGGCGCCCGCCGATGTCCGGCGTAGCATTTCCGCCGACTTGATAGGGGGTTCCACCAGTGCTGTCACTATTGGCCGCAGCAGCGCCGCACGCCCCGATCCAGTGGCTCGATCTCGGTCTGCACAAAGGTATCGATCTGGGGTTCTTTACGCTGCGCTGGTATAGCCTGGCGTATCTGTCGGGGATCGTCCTGGGCTACTGGCACCTGACCCGCATGATCCGCCAGCCGGGCGCTCCGCTGGCCCAGCGCCATGCCGACGACATCTTTTTCGCCGCCACCTTCGGGATCATCCTTGGCGGGCGGATCGGCTACGCCACGTTCTATGCGCCGCAGCTGTGGACCGGGCTGCTCCACGGCAACCTCGATATCCTCAAGCTGTGGGAGGGCGGGATGAGCTTTCACGGCGGGGTCGTCGGCGTGCTCGTGGCGATCACCTGGGTGGCGCGCAAGGACGGGCTCTCGTTCCTGCGCCTGTGCGATTACATCGCGGTCTGCGTCCCGTTCGGGATGCTGTTCGGGCGTCTAGCCAACTTCATCAACGGCGAGCTGTGGGGCCGCGTCGCTGGTCCGAACGTGCCCTGGGCGATGGTCTTTCCCGATGGCGGTCCCTTGCCGCGCCATCCCAGCCAGCTCTACGAAGCCTTGCTCGAAGGCGTGGCCATGGCGCTGGTGCTGCTGCCGCTGTTCTGGAAAACCCGCGCGCGGTGGCGGCCGGGCCTGCTTGTCGGGACGTTCGCGCTGGGGATCGCGCTGGCGCGGTTTACGGTCGAATTCTTCCGCGAACCCGATGCCCAGCTGTCCGAGTTTGCGCGCACGACAGGCTTGTCGATGGGCCAGTGGCTGACCTTGCCGCTGATGGCCGCGGGGCTGTTCTTCATGATCCGCGCGCTGCTGCGTCCGCCGCTCGGCGCGGCGCCGGCTGTCGCGGCTGCGTGAACGAGACCCGCGATTCGCTGAGTGCGGTCTTTTCCCGGCTGATCGCGCATCACGGCCCGATCAGCCTGATGCACTACATGGGCGAGGCCAACGCGCGCTATTACAACAGCCGCGACCCGCTCGGCACCGCGGGCGATTTCGTCACCGCGCCCGAGATCAGCCAGATGTTCGGCGAGCTGATCGGGCTGTGGCTGGCCGACCTGTGGATCCGCGCCGGACGCGAGACCCCGATCCACTACGTCGAGCTCGGCCCTGGACGCGGCACCTTGGCGCGCGACGCGCTGACGGCGGCAAAGCGCTACGGACTCGAGCCGCTGGTCCACTTCGTCGAAGGCTCGACCACGCTCAAGGACATCCAGCTCGCCGCGGTGCCGCAGGCGCGGTGGCACGCCGATCTGTCGAGCGTGCCGCCCTACGGTCCGCTGCTGATCGTCGCCAACGAGTTCCTCGACGCGTTGCCGGTTCGCCAGATGGTGATGACCGAGGGCGGCTGGCGCGAATTGATGGTCGCCCACCACGCCGGGGCGTTCGTCCCTGTCGCGGGCCAGCAGCCGATGGATGCGGCGATCCCGGAAGCGCGGCGCGAAGCCGAAGTCGGCACGATCCTCGAGACCTGTCCCGGCGCGCAGGCGACGATCTACGAGGTCGCCGGGCGGCTCGCGGCGCAAGGCGGCGCGGCGCTGTTCATCGATTATGGCTACGATGCCCCGCGCGGCGGCTCGACCTTCCAGGCGGTCCGCGCGCACCGCAAGGTCGATCCGTTCGCCGCCCCGGGCGAAGCCGATCTTACCGCGCACGTCGAGTTCGCCACGCTCGCGCGCATTGCCGAGGCGCGCGGTGCGCGGTGGCTGGGCACGGTGACCCAGGGCCGCTGGCTGCGCGAACTGGGAATCGAGATGCGCGCCGATTCGCTTACCGCCTTCGCCCCCGAACACGCCGCCGCGATCGCCGCGGCCAAGGACCGCCTGATCGGCGAAGGCCAGATGGGCGCGCTGTTCAAGGTCATGGGCCTGGCTGGACCAAACTGGCCCGATGGGGTGGGGTTTTAAGCAGGGCTGGTAGGCGGCAGCGGAGCGGGGACCCTAAGCCTCGCGCGCCGCGCTGGTCAGCGTCACGAACACGTCCTCCAGATCCGCCTCGCGCGTCGTCACGTCGACGATGCCGTAGCCTTGTGCCTGGACCAGCGCGAGAACTTCACCGGCGTTGCTGCGGTCCTTGTCGTAGGTGATCTCGACCGTGCGTTCGCCGGTGACTTCGGTCTTGAGCAGCGCGGGGTGCGCGGGCAGGACCGCGGCGTTGCGGTCCAGCGTCAGGACCACGATCTTTTCGCGCGCCATGTCGACCAGCTCGCGGGTCGGCTTGTTGGCGATCAGCTTGCCGTGGTTGATAATCGCGATGCGGTCGCACAGCTCCTCGGCCTCCTCGAGGTAGTGCGTGGTCAGGACCACGGTCACGCCCTCGGCGTTCATCTCGCGGACCAGGCCCCACAGCATCCGCCGCAGCTCGACATCGACACCCGCAGTGGGCTCGTCGAGCACCAGCACCGGGGGCGAATGGACCATCGCCTTGGCGATCAGCAGGCGGCGTTTCATGCCCCCCGACAGCGTGCGGGCATAGGCCTTGGCCTTGTCCGACAAGTGAACCTCGCGCAGCAATTCGGCCGAACGGCGATCGGCTGCGGGCACGCCGTAGAACCCGGCCTGGTTCTCGAGCACCTCGAACGGCGTGAAGAACGGGTCGAAAACGATTTCCTGCGGGACGATGCCGATCGCGCGCTTGGCGTTGCGGCGGTCCTTGTCGATGTCGAAACCCCAGATTTCGGCGGTGCCGCTGGTTTTCATCACCAGCCCAGCGAGGATGTTGATCAGTGTCGATTTGCCCGCGCCGTTGGGGCCGAGCAGTCCGAAGATCTGTCCTTGCGGCACATCGAAGCTGACCCCGTCGAGCGCCAGCTTGCCCGCGTCGCCGCCGGTCGGGGCGTAACGCTTGACCATGTCGCGGATGACGATTGCGGGTGCCGGGGCAGGGGCCGAGGCGGACAGACTTTCCATGCCCAGCCCTTGGTCTATCGCTGCCGCGGCGTAAAGGCCCGCCAGCGCCGCGGGGACGCAACTTCTGGCCAAAAGCGCGTGCGCTTGCTAGGCTGGCGGCGATGATCGAGCCCCCCGAAACCACCTTCACCGATTCGCGCCGCGTCCGCTGCGAAGGCGCCACCGACACCGCCCCCGCGCTCGGCCATCCGCGCGTCTGGCTCGAGATTGACGAGACCGGCTATGTCGACTGCGGCTATTGCGACCGCCGCTTCATTTTGCGCGGCAGCGAAGCCGAACGCGGCAACCGCGAAGTCATGCGCGGGGACCTGCCCGCCCCGGCGGATGGTTCGGTGGCTTGAAGGTCACCTAACGCCCGCCGTAATAGGGTTCGCAGGCGATCCCGTCTCCGTCCCCGTCCATTTCGGCGCGATAACCTGGCTCACCGACATAAATCGGCGCAGTTCCGGCGGCTTTGGCGCTTCTGCAGCCTGACCAGTAGTCGCCTGGTTGTGGCGCGCGGGCGCGCTGGAGGCCCATTGAAACCGCCCAAGGCTTTATCGCTTGCGCAGCAGCAGAGGCGCGGTCGGGTGTTATGGCCAGGCTGCCGACGCCGATTACCGCGCCGACTAGCGCGGCCCCACCCACAATTCCGGCCGCGCGCGTGGCATGGTGCACAGCCTCCTTGCGGCGGTAATGTATTCCCCTTTGGATGGGGACGGCGGCAAATGGCTTTTTGAACGACATCCACCGAAGCTAATTTGTTAGAGTAAAGGGATTGTTACGCCCGCGGTTCGCGGCTGCGAGCTTCCGTATGGCGCAACCCCAACCGCCGCCCTATATCTCCTCCATGAACGCACTCACCGATACCCGCTCGCTGCTCTACCGCACCGGCCAGCTCGATCCCGACGAGGCGCAGGCGCTCGTGCGCGAGACGCTCAAGCGCTGCGACGACGGCGAGCTCTATCTCCAGTTCATGGCGTCCGAGGCGTTCACTTTCGACGACGGGCGATTGAAG